>NC_017790.1:912500-1265000 GCF_000252445.1 Deinococcus gobiensis I-0
GCACGCCGAGGCGCGGCGGGTGCACGACGTGGCCGCGAGCTTCGGCGCGCCGGTGTGGTGCGGCGGAATGCTGGAAAGCGGGGTGGGCCGCGCGCACAACATCCACCTCTCGACGCTGCCGAACTTCCGGCTGCCGGGCGACACGAGCAGCGCGAGCCGCTACTGGGACCGCGACCTGATCCGCGAGCCGCTGGAGGCCGTGGACGGCGTGATGCCGGTGCCGGCCGGCGCGGGGACGGGCGTGACCCTGGACCGCGAGTATCTGGCGGAAGTCACCGAGACGCACGAGGAGCTGCGGCCTTGACCTCTGGGCAGGTGAGTCCGGGTCAGGACTTCGTCGTCCGGGACGTGACCGACCCCTGGGCCATGCGCGCCTTGGAGGACGTGCAGGTGGCGGCCTGGGGCTACGCCGACCGCGAGGTGCTGCCCGGCACCATGTTCCGGATCGGGGCGGTGACGGGCGCGGTGGTGCTGGCGGCCTATCCGGCAGCGGCGCCGGAGGGCCGCCCACTGGGCCTCGCCTACGGCTTTCCGGCGCTGCGGCGGGGCAAGGGGGGCGAGGCGGAGCTGTGGCACCACTCGCACCTGCTGGCTGTGCGGCCCGAGTGCCGGGGGAGCGGGCTGGCGGTGGCCCTCAAGCACGCGCAGCGGGAGCGGGCGCTGGCGCAGGGCATGACCCGCATGACCTGGACCTTCGACCCGCTGGTCGCCCGCAACGCCCGGCTGAACCTGGGCAAGCTGGGCGCGCGGGCCGTGAGCTACCACCCCGACTGGTATGCGCTGGACGACGACCGCGAGGCGGCCTTTCCCGCCGACCGCCTGATGATCGAGTGGGACCTGACCCGCCCGCAGGAGGAGCGGCCCGCCCCCGCGCCCCGGGGAGAGGTGCTGCTGGAAGCCGACGGCCGGGGCTGGCCGCAGATGCGCCAGGGGGCCCCGGACTCTCCTTCCTCGCTGGCGGAAGTGCCGACCCGTGACCTGCCCGAAGACGCCCGGCGCGCGTGGCGGCTGGCTCTGCGTGAAGTCCTGTCGGCGCGGCTGGCGGCGGGCGACGTGGTGAGCGACCTCGCGCGGGCAGGCGACCGGGCCTACTACGTGCTGACGCGGCCATAGGAAAAGGCCGCCCCCGGGAAGGAGGCGGCCGATGTGCCTGAGGGGACTCACAGCGGTCTTCCGCTCTGCTGGAGGGTCAACCCTACCCCCTCCAGCTCCACTGCACACCACTGCTTTCACGGCTTTTCGCTCTGTTCAGGCCACTGGAGTTGTGGGACCTTGCCGCAACTTCAGTGGCCACCGTTCTCAGTAGGTGACGTTGTAGAACGCCGTGTCGCTCTGCCAGTCGGTCTGCGGGACCGGCTGGGCGACGGGATTGACCGGGTTCACCACGATGCTCAGTGCCTGCGCGAGACCCTGGCTGGTCTGGGGCTTGACGGTGGCGAAGGCCTGGCCCTGGGTGTAGGTGCTCAGTTCGCTCAGGTTGAGCTGGCGGCGGCTGGTGACGACGAGCACGCGGTTCAGGCCGGTGGGGCCGCCCACCGTGTAGGTGAACTGGTCGCCGGTGGCCGGGAAGGCGCGGGTCTGGCCGGCGCGCACGTAGTTGCCGCCCGTCTTGTAGCGGTTGGGCAGAATCTGGTCGGTCGAACCGTCAGGGTTCACGTTGAACAGATAGACGTAGGCGTTCTCGTTGACGCTGGTGTACAGCGTGATCGGCTCACCGATGCGGTAGTTGGGCGTCTGGGTGCCGCTGGGGTCCTTGTTGACCCACACCTTGGCGCTCAGGGTGGTCTGGACCGGGTTGACGATGATGCTCTGGGCACTGATGACAGGGGCAGCGAAGGCGGGGGCCACGACGCTCGACAGGGCGGCGGCGCTCAGGGTCAGGGTGGTCAGCAGCTTCTTCATGGTCGTTCCTCCTGTCCGGGAAGGGGGGCCACCTCGTGGGCGGCACCGGACTGTTCCTGACCTCACCGTAGCCCCGCGCGCCTGACGGGCCGTGAGCTGCGGCTGACGGAAGATGAAGATGGTCATGACGCTCAAGACTGCGTCAGGAACGTGAAAAAACTGACCGTAGGCTGACGACGGGCGAGATGGTGACAACAAGAACGGCTTCTCCGGAGGGGAGAAGCCGCTTCGCGCCGGGCGCGTCTGGCTGGCAGGGATACTAGGATTCGAACCTAGACAAACAGATCCAAAATCTGTTGTGCTGCCATTACACCATATCCCTAAAATCGGCCGAGGCCGTTTTCGGCGTAGAGCAGTATGCCTTCGGGCGGCGCGTGGCGTCAAGACGTGGGTTGGGCGGCCGCGCCCATGCCTGGCCCGACCACCGTGAGGCCCGCGAATTTCAGGAGCAGTTTCTTCTGGCCCACGCCGGGGAAGTACACCAGCACTTCGCGGCGCTCGCCCTGACCGGACCCCTGCATGAACACGCCGTCCCCGAATTTGACGTGCCGCAGCCGCAGCGGCTGGGTGGTGTTCACGGCGCGCTGGATCTCGCGGCTGGGAATGCCCAGGCGGGCACTGACCTCGGGCAGCGAGAGCCCGTGCAGGTCGAGCAGTTCGCGCGCCTGGAGGGGCCACGCGGGCGGCAGGGCCGGGGGCAGGTCGGGCAGGGCGGGGCGCTCGGCCGGGGCAGGGGCCACCTCGCCGAGCAGCCCGCGCAGCAGTTCGGCGGTGGCGGCCTTGTCGGTGGGCCGGCGCTCGCCGCTGGGCAGGAAGGGCGAGAAGCAGCGGCTCACGGCGATGCACTCGTAGCAGCCGCCCTCGGCCTTGCAGCAGGTCTTGGTGCTCAGGGCGTAGGCGCGGCGCAGCAGGTCGTCCATGCTCTCGAAGGCGCGGCGCGACACGCCCAGGCCGCCCTGCCAGTCGTCGTACAGGAAGAAGTAGGTGTCGCGCCCCTCGCGGAAGGCCCCGGCGAGGTCGCCCTCGTCGCAGGCCACGCGTTCGGGCGTCAGCTTCTGCAGCAGGTGCTTGAGGGTGTGCGCGACCGCCGTGGGCCGCTCGGTGGCGGCCGGGTCCAGGCCGACCTCCAGCGCGCTGGTGCGGAAGGGGGGCAGCTCGACCGCCTCGTCGTACAGGTGTTCGGAGAGCTTGTGGTCCTGCATCCGGTCCTGGATGCGCCCGCCGCAGTGCCCGCAGGTGCGGTCGAAGGGACCGGGTTCGCGGTCGCAGCCGGTGCACACGCGCTCGAACACCTGGCGCATCATCGTGTAGCCGGTGTACTGCCGCCGGATCAGCACCTCGCCGTGGCGGTACACCAGGGGGCCGCGCCGCACCCACTCGCCCATCTGGACCGGACGCACCGAGGTCGCGTGCAGGCCGCGCGTGAACAGGTTGGCCGCCGCGAACTTCTCGACCAGGATCGCGGTGCCGGGCGGGGCGGCCTCCCAGCGCGCCACCTTGTAGCCCTGGCCGTCGAGGGTAAAGACCGCGCCCTCGTGCTTCTCGGTCAGGGCGTAGTGCTGGCTGGGCGATTCGAGCGGGGCGTCGAAGGCTTTCAGGCCCAGCTTCTCCCACTCGCCCACCTCGATGACCGCGAATTTGGCGCTGCCCTCGCCGCGCAGGTTCCAGTATTTGCTGCGCGTCAGGGGGCCGCCCGTCTCCAGACCCGCCGCCCGGCGTTCCTCCTGCGCGCGGCCCTCGTGCCGGGGGGCGAGGTAGGGGTTGGCCGCCTCCACGACCGCCTTCTCGATGGGGCCGGTGAGCAGTTCGTGGAAGTTGCCCGCGTTGCTGTAGAAGGCGTCTACCGGCTGCGGCACGCCCTGTTCGTTCAGGGCCGGCAGGTACAGCACCAGCCCCGGCGCGACCCGCCCGGCCCGCCCGGCCATCTGCCGGAAGGCCATGCGCGACCCCGGATAGCCGTCGATGATGACCACCTCCAGGTCGCCGATGTCCACCCCGGCCTCCAGCGCGTTGGTGGCGAACATGACCCCCGACTTGGCCCGCCGGAACTCCGAGAGCCGGCCCTCGCGGTCGCTGGTGCCGGCCATGTAGAGGTGGGCGTGCCGGGCGTACTCGGGCTGGGCGCGGTAGGTGCCGTACAGCCGCGCGGCCCGCGATCTCCCCCGGAAGAAGGCCAGGGTCTTGAGGCCGTGCGCCGCGCTCGCGCTGACCACCGCGTCCCAGAAGCGCCGGGGCTGGCCCCTGTGGTCCGCGAGGTAGTAGCGCTTGCCGTGGCGCGCCGCCCCCGACTCGCGGACCTCGGTGACCTCCACGCCGGTCAACTCGCGCGCGAACTCGGCCGGGTTGCCGATGGTGGCGGTCGAGAGCACCACCTGGGGCCGTGCCCCCAGCGCCCGCGCGAGGTCGAGCAGGCGGCGCAGCATCCCCGCGACCTCGCTGCCGAAGCCCCCGCGGTAGGTGTGCGCCTCGTCGAGCACGACGAAGGACAGCCGTTTCAGGAAGGCGCGCACGGCGGGGCGGTCCAGCGACCAGTGCAGCTTGTCGGGCGTGGCCGTGACCATCCGCACGCCGGGCCGGAACACCTCGCCGGGCTGGGCCTGCCCGTGAAAGGCCGCGATCTCCCAGGGAAAGCCGCCGCGCTCCTGAAAGGCGCGCAGCTTGTCGCGCTGGTCCTGCCCCAGGGCCACCAGGGGGTAGACGAACAGCGCCGTGGCCTCGGGGTCGCGCTCCAGCCGCTCGAAGACGGCCGGGAAGAAGGCCCCCGTCTTGCCGCTGGCGGTCGGCGTCGTGACGATCACGTCCTCTCCCTGCGCCATCAGGCGGTAGGTCTCGGCCTGATGGGCGTAGACCTCCGGAAAGCCGAAGCCCGCGCGCACCGCCGGGGACCAGCCCAGCTCGGCAGCGGGAACGGTGCGGGCCGGGGCGACCTCCTCCTCGTGCAGCAGCGCCGCTCCCCCGCCCAGGATGTCGCGCAGGAACAGCTCCAGGCGGGCATAGGGCGAGCGGGCGGCGAACACGCCCCCGAGTGTAGGGCGCTCCCCGTCTATGTGGGGGAAGTTGCGTCACGGTGGGGGCCGGACCGAGGTTGCCGCCCGGCACAAACGCCCCCGGGCGGTGGTGCTACGCTCGGGGCATGACGGCCCCTGCAGCACAGCCCACCGCTGACGCGCCCAGCACGGCCCTCGCCGGCACGGCCCTCCTGGACCGGGCCGCGAGCGGCGAGCGTCTGGACGTGGCCGAGATCGAAAGCCTCTACCGCCTGCCGCTGCCCGGGGTGGCGGCCGTCGCCAACGGCCTGCGCCTGGAGCGCCGTGACCCGGACGTGGTCACGTTCCTGATCGACCGCAACATCAACTACACCAACGTGTGCAACGTGGGGTGCAACTTCTGCGCCTTCTACCGCACCCGCCGCCAGAAGGACAGCTACACGCTGGACTACGAGCAGATCTCGCAGAAGATCCGGGAACTCGAAGAGGTCGGCGGCACGCGCATCCTGCTCCAGGGCGGCGTGAACCCCGAGCTGGGGCTGGACTACTACACGGGGCTGCTGCGGCACGTCAAGGCGCACCATCCGACCATCCGCATCGACGCGTTCTCGCCCGAAGAAGTGCTGTTCATGGAAAAGACCTTCGGCCTGAGCCTGGATGAGCTGCTCGACACCCTGATCGCGGCGGGTCTCGACGGGCTGCCGGGCGCGGGCGGCGAGATCCTGGAAGACGACGTGCGCGCCAAGGCGGCCCCGGCGCGCATCAAGTCCGACGACTGGTTCCGGATCATCGACGCGGCGCAGCGCAAGGGGCTGTACACCATCGCCACGATGGTCATCGGCTTCGGCGAGACCTACGCCCAGCGCGCCCGTCACCTCCTGAAGATCCGCGACCAGCAGGACCGGGCCAACGCGCTCTACGGCGGCAACGGCTTTTCGGGCTTCGCCATGTGGTCGCTCCAGACCGAGCACACCCGCCTGCACGGTAAGGCCCCCGGCGCGACCGCGCACGAGTACCTGCAACAGCTCGCGGTGGCGCGCATCGCGCTGGACAACATCCCCAACATCCAGGCGTCCTGGCCCGCGCAGGGCTTCAAGGTGGCGCAGGCCGCGCTGTACTACGGGGCCAACGACCTCGGCTCGACCATGCTCGAAGAGAACGTGGTGTCGGCGGCGGGCGGGCATGGGCGCCACCGCGCCACCGTGCGCGAACTCGTGCGCATCGCGGTGGACGCGGGCTTTACCCCCGCCATCCGCAACAGCCGGTTTCAGATCATCGAGTGGCCCGACGCCCAGGACGTGCTGGCGCGGGATGCCCAGAACCCCGAGGCCGAGCGCGCCGTAGGCGCCGGGCAGTAGCGCCGCCGGGCCCGCGCCGCCACATGACGCAGGTCGGGAGCAGCCTGGGGGTCGCCTGCGAAAGCCGGGGGCCCGGCGGTTGGCGGCTGGAGGCCCAGTTCCAGGTGGCGGCGGCTCCGGTCCTGCGCCGCGAACTGGAGCGTCTGGGCTGGTGGGGGCGGGGCCGCCCGGCCGACCTGAGCACCCTGCTCGACGCCCACCTGCTGTTCGGGGACGACCTGGTTTCTCACGAGACGGCCCTGAGCGTGGCCGAACTGGGAGAGCTGGCTGCCGCCCTGGCCCTGAGCCGCCGCCACGACGACCTCTGCGCGCAGCTGCTCGCCTGGCACGCGCTGGCGCGGTCGCTGGAAGCCAGTGGCCGCCCGGCCCGGCTGGCCGTGTGGTGGTCGGGGTAGGGCCGGCCCGCCCGGAGGGTTAAGTTCGCCGGAACAGGCCTGGGCAGACACGCGTCAGCTTGGCCCGGCATACTTGAGAGATGCTGTCTGCTGTGCGCCGCGCTGTCCGGAACTTCCATGCCAGAAAACGAACGCTTGCCCTCGGGGCGGCGCTCGCCTTGAGCCTGCCGGCGACCACCTTCTCGGCGCAGGCGGCCGTGGCTTCGGTCGGGGCGGTGCAGCTCACGGTGAGCACCGACCAGAACGCGGCGTATTTGAATGGCGAAAGTGTACGCCTCCAGGCCGCGCCGCGCAATGTCCAGGGCCGGGTCATGCTGCCGCTGCGCGAGGTCGCGCTGCTGCTGGGGCAGCCGTTGGTGGGAAGCGCCACGCTGCAACTCGGCCGCCTGAGCGTGGATACGCAGCGTCTGAGCGCCTCTCTGGCCGGGGCCGCCCAGCCGGAGGGCAACGTGGCGTCGGTGGGGGGCGTGGTGTACGTCAGCGCGCGGCTCCTGGCCGACGCGCTCGGGGCCAACTTCAGCAGCGACAACGCCGGGCGCACCCTGACCATCACGGCGCTGCGCGACGGCGGCAATCCCCTGTCGCCCCAGGCCCGCTTCTCGACCGACAAGAACGTGTACGCGCCGGGCGAGCGCGTGGTGTACACCGAGTATCCCTTCGACCCGGACGGCGCCGACATCACCGCGCGGCGCTGGACCGGGCGGCAGGAGGTGTACTTCCAGCCGGGCACCTACACCATCTCGTTGCAGGTCACGAACGCGCGCGGCCTCCAGAGTGCGCCCTTCACGCGGACCATCCGGGTCGAGGGCACGCCCATCGACACCCCCCTCACCTACGCCCTGAAGTACGCCGACCCCGGCGAAAGCTTCGCGGACGCGCAGGTGCTGACCTACCCGGCGGCGCAGGCGCAGACCGTGGCCGGCCCCAGCTTTCCGCTGCTGTTCAGCGACAGCCCCGAGGCCCCGACCCAGAGCGGCGTGCTGTACCAGGACACGGTCGAGGGCCGCGCGCGGCTGCTGGCCTACCACCTCAATGCGCTGGGGCGGCCCGCGCGGCTGTACGTCATGGCCCGCAACCTGGAGTCGCGCCCGGTCGAGGTCCGCACCGAGCGCCTGGGCGAGACGGCCCCGACCCGCGTCGAGGGCCAGCTCGGGCAGGTCACGCTGCTCGAATACTTCGCCAGCACGGCCACCCAGACCCTTACCCTCGCGCCGGGACAGACGGCCGCCGCCTACGCCAGCCCCACCCTGGGGGCGGGCAGCGGCGTCAACGTCTTGCAGGACCTCACCACCAGTGGCCGGGTCGAGCTGACCTTCCTGTTTCTCGAAGACGGCCTGCCGCCCACCCAGCAGGTCATGCAGCAGCTGCCTTACCTGCCGCTGGACGGCCGGCACCAGCGCGGCACCTTTCCGGGGGCGGTGCGCTCGCTGCGCGTGAACCTGACCACCCTGCCCGCCCGCATCGTGATCGGGGACGGGCAGGTGGACCCGGTGGTCCTGGGCACCGACCGCCTCACCGGCCAGCCCATGCGCCTGAGCGGCAACTACGGCGTGCTGTATGACCTGGAGGTCAACGGCGCGGCGGGCACGGCCGTGGCCCTCAGCCCGCGCGGGGGCCTGTACCGGGGGGCGATGAACATCGTGGACGGCCCGCTGACCCAGGCCATCAAGCTGCCGCGCACCGGCAACGCCCTGCTGCCCGACCAGCCGGTGATGCTGTGGCGGCCCCTGTCCGACCAGCTCAACATCGATTTCATTCCGGCCAGCGGCAGCAACCTGCCGGTCAGCCTCGTGTTCTACCGCGCCCGGCCCCAGCTCGGGCAGGGCGGGGGGCTCAAGACCTATCAGCCCTGACCCTGGCGGGCGGCTCCGGCTGACCGCCTGACTTCCTGAAAGGTGAAGCGCTTCCACATCTACGCCGGGGCCGGGCATGGTGTGATGCGGGCATGACGCAGAACACCGGCCGGCAGACCATCGTGGTGCATGGAGCATGGACAGGGCCTGTCACCGATCCGCAGCGGCAGTTCAGCGGCCAGGTGACGGCGTCGGACGTGGCGGACGTGGCGAAGGGGCAGGACGTCGGCGTGAGCTACGCCGGTACCCCCAGCCGGGTACCCGGGGCGCAGGAGCACGGCAAATACGTCCTGAAGGCCGGCAGCCACGACCTGCCCCTGGCGAGTTTCACCTGCGGCGAGGCGAGCAAGTCGGCGGCGATGGGCCACGACGATACCCAGCCGGCCGAGTGGCTGGCCGTGGTCGTCTGAGGACCGGCCGCGCGGTCGGCGGCGGGGCGCTATGCTGGGACCACATCCCACCCCATACGCCCACGGAGGGTCAGACCCCATGCCCGTCAAGATCCGGATCTACGGAAAGGAAGCCGTCTTCACGCGGGGTTGCTGGGCCTGCGAGGACGAGAGCCTGCTCGCCATGCTCGAATCTCTCGCCGACCCGCGCGCCGTCACCGAGGCCGAGGAACATGCCCACGCCCTGTACGCCGCCGGACGCTACGGCGGCCTGATCGCGGTGGGGGAGAGCTGGGAAGCCGCCCCCCATCCGGCTCCCGAAATCCGGCTGGAGGACTTCGCTCCGGCCCGGCAGCCCGAGCGGGCCGGCTGGCTGAGCTTCCTGCGGCGCAGAAAATGAGGTCCGCCTTCCCCCTGGGGGACCTTTAGGCAGGTGGCTTGACCCCCGCTCCCCCAGCCCCTACGCTGCGGGCATGTCCGGCCGCGCGACCACCACTATTCCCTAGGGGGTGGCCCGTCTCCGGCCACCGCCCCGCATATCGCGTCGGGCGGTTTTTTTTGGACGTTCGTCAATTCAAGGAGGGCACAGAAGATGCGCGTAGCGATTGTGGGAGCCACCGGGGCCGTAGGGCACGAACTGTTGCAGGTGCTGGAAAAGAGCAGCCTGCGTTTTGACGAACTGCTGCTGTACGCCTCGCCGCGTTCGGCGGGCACCGCGCTGAAGTTCCGGGGCGAAGACCTGACTGTGCAGGTGACGCCGGAAGGCGCCATCGACGCCGACCTGATCCTGGCGTCGGCGGGCGGCAGCGTGAGTCAGGCCCTGGCGCCCAAGTGGGTCGAAGGCGGCGCGGTGGTCATCGACAACTCCAGCGCCTTCCGCTACGACCCCGAGGTGCCGCTCGTCGTGCCCGAAGTCAACGGGCCGGCGGCGCTGCGCCACAAGGGCATCATCGCCAATCCCAACTGCACGACCGCCATCGCGGTGGTGGCCGTCGCGCCCCTGCACCGCGAGTACGGCGTGCGGCGCATGATCGTCAGCACCTACCAGGCGACCAGCGGGGCCGGCCAGAAGGGCATGGACGAACTGCTCGAAGAGACCCGGACCGCCCTGGGCGGCGGCGAGGCGGGCGCAGAGGTGTTCGCGCACCCGATTCCCTTCAACGTCATTCCGCACATCGACGCCTTCCAGGCCAACGGCTACACCAAGGAAGAGATGAAGGTGGTCTGGGAGACCCGCAAGATCCTGGAAGACGAGTCGCTCCAGATCAGCTGCACGGCCGTCCGCATCCCCACCCTGCGGACCCACAGCGAGGCGATCACGCTGGACCTGGAGCGCCCCGCCACCCCTGAGGCCGCCCGTGAGCTGCTGGCCGGCGCGGCGGGCGTCGAGGTCCGCGACGACCCGGCGGCCAAGCTCTATCCCATGCCCCTGACCGCCAGTGGCAAGTACGACGTGGAAGTGGGGCGCATCCGGCCCTCGCTGGTGTTCGAGGGCGGGCTGGACCTGTTCGTGGCCGGCGACCAGCTCCTGAAGGGCGCGGCCCTGAACGCCGTGCAGATCGCCGAATACCTCCAGCAGCAGGGCGCGCTGAAGGAAAAGCAGCGGGCGTAGGTCCGGAGGGGAAGGGCAGGTACGGCAGAGCCGACCTGCCCGCTTCCCCTTAGCCCCGGTGGTACGGCTCGCCCGCGCTGATGGTCGCGGCGCGGTACAGGGCCTCGACCATCACGAGCATGGCGAGGTCGTGGGGCAGGGTGAGCAGCCCCAGGCTCCACAGGGCGTGTGCCCCGGCACGCAGGTCGTCCGTGTGGCCGTCGGGGCCACCGATGGCGAGGGCCAGCTCCCCGTGCCCGCCGAGGGCCTGGGCGTCGAGATACGCGCTCAGGTCCTCGCTGCTGTACTGCCGCCCACGCGGGTCGAGCAGGACCAGCGGCGCGCGGCCCGCGGCCCGGCGAATGGCCTCGCTCTCGGCGGCCTGCGTCTTGCCTGCCACGCGGCTGACCTGAAGCTTGTGGTAGCGCCGCAGCCGTTTTTCGTACTCGTCCCAGCCGCTGCGGGCGTAGGCGAGTTTCGGTTCTCCGACGGTGATCAGGTGCAGCCGCATCCGGCCCAGGCTACCGCGCCTGCCGCCGCCCGCCGCCCTTCCGGTGGTCCGGCAACGGTCGGCGCTCGCCACTTCGCATAAACTCTTGGCATGTCCCCCTTCCGGCGAGGCCTGCCTTGAATTACGCGGCCACCCTGGCGGTGGTGGTCGTGCTGGCGTTCTGGTTTCCGATCTCGGTGCGTCTCGCGGCCCAGTTCGGCGTGCCCGAGGCCTGGGCGGCGTCCGTCGTGGGGGCGCTGCTGACCTTCGTGGCGGCGGCCTACCTCGTGCGCTTTCAGGTGCGCCGTCACAGCCTGACCCTGGAGCGTCTCGCGGCGGCGCGCGCGCAGGTGGCCGCCGATCCGGCCAATCCGCGCGCCTACTTCGTGCACGGCGAGCACCTGGGCAGCATCCTGCTGAGGCTCGACCGCCGCCGCGAGGCGGCCGAGGTCATCGACCGCTACGCCCGGCTGGGCGGGGCGCGCGAGGCCGAGATCGTGGCGCTGCGCGAGGCCCTGTCGCTGGCCGAGCGCCGGCAGCGGCAGGCCCAGCGGCGGGAGGCGTGAGCTGCAGACAAAACGTGACAGTTCCCGCCGGAAGCGGGCACAATAGGAACGGTCTTATGACATACCTGCCCACCACTTCAGGAAAACACCGGCCGGAGCGCGCCGGGCTGTGCCGGGGTCCGGGCATGGCCCACCGACCCGTGCGGAGCGCCGCATGAGGGCCTACAAGGGCATCGTGGAAAACGGCGTGGTCGTGGTGATCGGCGCGCGTCTGCCCGAGGGCACGGTCGTGACCGTGACGGTCGGCGAAACCGAACTGCTGCGCGCCCGCATCTCCAACGTCATCAAACGGTCCTCGCGCAAGGTCCGCGTGCGGGTCAAGCCCAGTCCCGGCCTCGCGCTCGAAAGTCAGTTGCCCTCCCGTGACGAGTGACCCCGGCCTGACGGCCGCCCCGGACCCGGCCAACCTGTCCGGGCCGGAGCTGCCCGAACTGGAACTGCCCGGGACGACCGAGCTGCCCGCCGGCGCGCGGGTATGGCTGGTGCCCACGCCGGTCGGCAACCTGGGCGACATCACCCTGCGGGCGGTGGAGGTGCTGCGCGGCGCCGACGCGGTCGCCTGCGAGGACACGCGGCGCACGGGCGCGCTGCTCTCGCACCTGGGCATCGGGCGGCCCCTGGTGCGCCTGGATGCCCACACCATGCACCGGGCGGCGGGCGTGCTCGAAAAGTACCCCCGGCTCGCCTACGTCTCCGACGCGGGCACCCCCGGCCTGAGCGACCCCGGCGCCGAACTGGTGGCGGCAG
This sequence comes from Deinococcus gobiensis I-0, assembly GCF_000252445.1. Lineage (GTDB taxonomy): Bacteria > Deinococcota > Deinococci > Deinococcales > Deinococcaceae > Deinococcus > Deinococcus gobiensis. The sequence continues at coordinate 924,779 of NC_017790.1, forward strand.
CCATCGCGGCCGACGTGCCGGTCGAGGTGCTGCCCGGCGCGACTGCGCTGGTGCCTGCGCTCGTGCTCTCGGGGCTGCCGGCGGGCCGCTTCACCTACGAGGGCTTCTTGCCCCGCAGTGGGCGCGAACGCAAGGAACGCCTCGCGGCCATCGCGGCGCGCGCCGAGACGAGCGTGCTGTACGAAAGCCCCCACCGCCTGCACGCCACGCTGGGCGACCTCGCGGCGGCCTGCGGCGAGACGCGCCCCGCCAGCGTGACCCGCGAACTCTCCAAGCGCTTCGAGGAGACGCGCCGGGGCGCCCTGGCCGAGCTCGTGGCCTGGGCGGCGGGGGGCGTGCGCGGCGAGATCGTGCTGACGGTGGGGGGCCGCCCGCCCGAGGAAGCCGCCGCCGACGCCCCCGACCACGCCGCCCTGGCGCAGGCCTGGGCCGCCGAGGGCCTGGGGGCCAGGGATATACGTGAGCGGCTGATGGCGGCAGGTTTGCGTAAGAATGACGCTTACACGCTGGCCCTTCAGGTCACGTCGTCCTGAGGGATGTCCCCGACCGGCGACCTCCTGTTCCCTTTCCCTGCTCTCCGAGAGGCTGTCTTGCCATGAACGAATCCCTGAACGACGCCCACATCAACGACACGGCCATTCCCGAAGCCTCGCTGACCGAGGCCGCCCGCGCGGCCGAAGACCCCGACATGCAGCACCCTAATCCGGCCGGCGTGAAGCGCCTCGCAGTCCTGACGAGCGGCGGCGACGCCCCGGGCATGAACGCGGCCATCCGCGCGGTCGTGCGCACCGCGACCCAGCAGGGCATTGAGGTCGTCGGCGTGCGCCGGGGCTTCTCGGGCCTGCACCGGGGCGAACTCGCGGTGCTCGGGCCGCGCGACGTGGCGAACACCATCCAGCGCGGCGGCACCATCCTGCTCACCGCCCGCTCGCACACCTGGCGCAGCCCCGAGGGCCGGGCCAAGGGCGCGCAGGTCCTGCGCGACTGGAACGTGGACGGCCTCATCGTCATCGGCGGCGACGGCAGCTTCCACGGCGGGCACTACCTCCAGGAAGAGCACGGCGTTCCGGTCATCGGCGTGCCGGGCACCATCGACAACGACCTGTACGGCACCGACCACACCATCGGGTACTTCACGGCGGTCGAGACGGCGCTGGACGCCGTGGACAAGCTGCGCGACACCGGGGCCTCGCACGAGCGCATCTTCGTGATCGAGGTCATGGGCCGCCACGCCGGGCACATCGCGCTGGACGTGGCGGTGGCGGGCGGCGCCGAGGAGGTCTTCATTCCCGAGGACGCCAAGTCGGTCGAGGGCGTGGTCGAGATCGTGAAGGCCAGCGTCGCCAAGGGCAAGGCCAGCAGCATCATCATCGTGGCCGAGGGGTATCCGGGCGGGGCGCAGGGCGTGGCCGACGCCATCCAGAACGGCACCGGTCTGGAGACGCGCGTGAGCATCCTGGGCCACATCCAGCGCGGCGGCGCGCCGGTCAGCAGCGACCGCGTGCTGGCGAGCCGCCTGGGCGAGGCGGCCGTGTACGCCCTGATGGACGGGGAGAAGGGCGTGATGGTCGGGCGCGGCGGCGGCGGCATCGTGTACACCCCCCTGCACGAGACCTGGGAAAAGCGCAAGGACGTGAACCGCGACCTGTACCGCTGTGCCAAGACCCTGAGTATCTGAGCCGGGCAGGTGGCCGGGGTGGGCGCCTGCCTGTCCCAAAAGGGGCGGTCAGGCCTTAGCATCGGCGGGCTGCATGCCGCACTCCGCCCCCCTGTCCCATCTCCGCTTCTGGTCCCTGCTCTTCGCCGCGTTCGCGCTCGCCTGGGGCGTGCTGGCGCGCCACTGGTCCGAGACTTGGTGGTGGCTGGCCCTGCTCGATCAGGTGCCGGCCGTTCCGCTGCTGGCCGCGCCGCTGCTCCTGGCCTTTCTCGCCGCGCGCCGGCGCAAGGGGGGCTGGGTGATCTGGAACCTGGGCGCCGCACTGGCCTTCGCCGTGTTTCAGGCGGGCGCAGTGCTGCCCCGCGCCGAGCCCCTGCCGGGCGGCTCGCCCCTGACCCTGCTGACCCTGAATACCGGGTTCGCCTCGGCCCCGCCCGCCGCCCTCGCCGCCCTGGTGGCGCGCGAACGGGCCGACGTCGTGACCTTGCAAGAAGGCCTGGACCGCGCCGGACAGGCCCGGGCCTACGAGGTGGCGCTGAGACGGGCCTTTCCCGGCTGGACGGTCGTGCGCCACGACGAACTCCTGACCCTGACCCGGCTGCCGCTGCTGGGATCGCGCACCGTGACTTTTCCGAACACGCCGCATTCGGTGCTGCTGGCGCGCCTCCGGGCCGCCGGGCAGGAGGTGACGGTGGTCAACACGCACCTGCCCACCCTCGGACTGCGGCCGGGGGCCAGTGACCGGGCGCTGGGACGCACCCTGCCGCAGCGCGTCGAACACCAGCTGACCGCGCGCCGGGAGTTTCCGGGCGTGATGTCGCGCCTGCTCGGGCAGGAAAGCGGGCCGTTGCTGCTGGCGGGCGACCTGAACGCCCCGCCGCGTGGTCAGCTGCACCGCGAGCTGGGAGCGCTGGGCCTGCGCGACGCCTTCTCGCAGGCCGGCCACTGGTTCGGCCTGACGCACCATGCCCGCGCGCCCTATGCCCGCCCCGACTACGTGTGGCTGCGCGGGGCCCAGGCCGAGGACGTGCAGGCCCTGCCCGACTTCCTGAGCGACCACCGCGCGCTGGTGGTGCGCCTGCGGCTGCCCCCCGCGCCGGAGGACGGAGCCCTGCCGGACGAAGCGCCGCCCTGACCGCCTTCAGCGCAGGCGCTGGTCACCGGGGGCCACCACGAACACGCCGCCCCAGGGCCGGTAGCTGCTGCGCGTCACGTCCTCGCGCACCACGCCGCCCTTCAGGCGGACCTGCCGCACCACCGCGACCCGTGCCCCGGGGGCAGGCATGTCGAGCCGCCGCGTTTCGCCCGCCGCCAGCGCCGGATCGGCCACGAAGGTCGGGTCGGGGGCCAGGCGGCTGCCGCTGATCTTGGGCGCGGCGACCTTGACCTGCCGCCCGTCGCTGCGCCCGAAAAGATCCACCCGCAGGCGCTCCGCCTTCACGTCCCAGCTCGCCTGCACGAGCAGCGGCCCGCCCGTATCGTTGCGCCAGCGCAGGTCCTTGCTGGGGGCGTAGACGGCCGCGTCCATACCGGGGTCGCCGTAGTAGGCCACCTGGTAGGAGTGGGCGTGGCGCTCGGTGATCGGTAGCCCCGCCGCGTACGCCGCCCGGAAGACAGTGGTGCTCACCTGGCAGATGCCGCCGCCGTCTTCCTTGCTCAGGGTTCCTCCGGTGATCACGTAGCCCGGCACGAAGCCGTTGGCCGCGCGGATGCGCCCCACTGCGCGGTTGAAACTGAAGCTGCGTCCCGCCGCCACCCAGGTGCCGTGAACCCGGCTGGCCCCCACCCGGATGTTCTGCACCCGGAAGGCCGGGCTGCCCGCGAAGGACGACTCGCCCCCGGCCAGATGGGTAAGCCCCTGCGCCTGTCCCCAGCGTACGCTGCGCTCCGGCGCCTGCAGGGCCACATTCAGGGCGCTGCCGCCGGCCCCAGCGCCCACGGCCCGGCGCAGCGCCGCCTCGGTCGCCGCGCGGTCCACCTTCCAGCCCGTCTGTGCACGACCGACCCAGCGGTCCCCCTCCTGCACGAACCGGAGGTCCTGCGGCGTACGGGCCTCGACCTCACGGTAGATGCGGTCGAGGTCCACACGCAGCGGCGCCAGAGAACCTCCGGCACGCAGGGCGGCCCGTTGCTCGGGAGTCAGGGTCAGGACATAGCGGCGTGTGACGGTAGGCCGCTCGGCCCGGCCGCCGACCAGCACCGGCTCGGGGACGCTCAGGCTCAGGGTAAAGGTCTGGGCCGGGGCGGGGGCCGGCGCCGTACGGGCCGCAAGGGCCGGCAGGTTGGCCACTGCCCTGGCCTGGGCCGGCGCAGCTTCGGGAGCCTGGAGGCCCAGGCTCAGCCAGCCGAGGGTCAGGGCGCCCGCCATTCCGAGCACCAGCCAGCCGGGTTTGATCTTCATGGGGCCGCTCCTTCAGGAACTGAAATAGAAGAACAGACCGGCCAGACCCCTGGGGGCCCATGCCGATCTGCGCGGAAACTCGGTCATCCTCAGGGCATCAACACCGTGTCGATGACGTGGATGATGCCGTTGCTGGCCGAGATGTTGGGGCGGGTGACGGTGGCGTCGCCGATCATGACCTGGCCGCCGTTCACCATCACGTTGAGGGTGCCGCCACCCGCTGTGGTCACGCTGCTCAGGTTCTGGACCTGCGCGGCCGTCACGCGGCCCGGTACGACGTGGTTCAGGAGCAGGGCGCGGAGCTGCTCGCGGTTGTTGAGCACGGCGTTGAGCTGGGCAGCCGGAATCTTGGCAAAGGCCGCGTTGGTCGGCGCGAACACCGTGTACGGCCCGGCGCTGTTCAGGGTTGAGGTCAGGCCCGCCGCCTGAACGGCCGTCAGCAGGGTGCTGAAGTTGGGATCGTTCGCCACGATGGCGGCGATGGTGTTGCCCGAGGGCACGGAGCTGCCGCCACCCGCGTGGGCGAGGCCGGTCATCAGCAGGGCAGTGGTCAGCAGGGTCTTGGTCTTCATCATGGTCACTCTCCTCGGTCAAACTCTGGGGGCTTCAATGTGAACACTCGGCTGTATCTGGCTAAGACCGGCCCCTCTTTATCATGGCCCGGTCGAAACCTTGCCTAAATCGGAGACCTGTCTTGTAAACAGACCCTAGATTCGCTCGACTTCACATGTAGTAGCGACGCCCACAGATTTCTCGATATCAAATGAAATTCAATCCCAGCTCAACCTCACCTGAAGCTCGGCCCAAGGCGAAGGGCGCATTGTGGCAAGGCCCTTCGGGAATACACAAGAAGCGGCCGCAGCCTCCGGACAGGGGAGGGCTGCGGCCACTGGAAGCCGGCGCCAGGTCAGCTGCCGACGTTGCGCAGGAAAGCGGGGATGTCGTAATCCTTGGGATCGTAGTTGCTCGCGTTACCGCCGCGCACCGGACGCACGATGGTGTCAATGGTGCTGCCGCGCGAGCTGCCCGTCTGGCTGGGAATGCCGCTGAAGGCGCTGTCGCTGAAGCCGGTAGCGATGACGGTGACACGCACCTCGTCGCCGGCCGCCTCGTCGGGCGTGATGCCGAAGAGGATGTCGGGATCCTCGAAGCCGGTGGCCTCGCGGATCTTCTCGACGATCTCGTTGGCGTCGGTCATGCTCATGTCGTAGCCGCCCGTGACGTTCACCAGGATGCGGCGCGCGCCTTCGATGCCGCGTTCGAGCAGCGGGCTGTGGATGGCGCTCATGGCGGCTTCCTCGGCCATCTTGTCGCCGCGGCCGGCGCCGATCCCCATGAGGACCGTTCCCGAGTTGGCGAGCAGGTTGCGCACGTCGGCAAAGTCGAGGTTGATCATGCCCTCGACGTTGATCACGTCGCTGATGCCCTTGACGCCGTAGTACAGGACGCGGTCGGCGACCAGGAAGGCCTCGCGGAAGGACACCTTCTTGTCCACGGCGGTCAGCAGTTTCTGGTTGTTCACCACGATCATGCCGTCCACGCGGTCGGTGAGCTTGCTGATGCCCTCTTCCGCCACGCGGATACGCTTGGGGCCCTCGAAGCCGAAGGGCCGCGTCACGATGGCGACCGTCAGGATGCCCATCTCGCGGGCGATCTCGGCCACGACCGGCGCGCTGCCGGTGCCGGTGCCGCCGCCCATGCCCGCCGTGATGAACAGCATGTCTGTGCCGTCAAGGTATTCCTTGATGCGCTCGCGGTCTTCCAGGGCGGCCTTTTCGCCGACCTCCGGGTCCGCGCCCGCGCCCAGGCCGCGTGTCAGGCGGTCGCCGAGCTGGATCCGCACCTCGGCGTGGCTCTTGGCCAGCACCTGGGCGTCGGTGTTGCCCGCGATAAATTCGACTCCTTCGAGTCCCGATTCGATCATGCGGTTCACGGCGTTGTTGCCCGCTCCGCCCAAGCCGATCACGCGAATTCTGGCCGCTTGCATCTTGTCTCCTTCACGTCCAGGAAGTTTCGTTCAGAATCAGCTGGACCGGTGTGTAAGTGGGGCGAGTCTAGCGCACCCGTTCCCGGTGCGGGGGGACCCCCACGGCTGTGGGCCGCCTCCCCGCCAGGGGCAATGTCTAGAACCAGTCCTTGAGCATGGTGCGGATTCGGTCCCCGAAACTCGCGCCGGTCTTCTCTTTTTTCGGGGCCGCGGCCTTGGGCTCGGCCGGGGTGGGGGTCGGGGCCGGGGCCGCCGGGGTCGGCTGGGGAGCCGGGGCAGGCGCCGCCGCGACCGGGGTCTGCGCGGGGGCCGCTGCGGGCGCGCGGCCGATGGTCGGCAGCTCGGGCGCGTGGGCCGGGGCCGGGGCCTCGGTCGAGACGCTCATGGGCACCTTGCCGTCCTGCGCGATGCCGTACAGCACCAGCCCGACGCCGCAGGCGTGGCCCGGCCCGCTGACGATGTCGCTCAGGCCCTGGATGCCGCGCGGCTGGCCCAGGCGCACCGGCAGCCGGAAGCGGTCGCGCGCCAGTTCCACGGCACCGCGCAGCTGCGCGGCCCCGCCGGTCAGGACGACCGACTGCGCGACGAGCTCCACCGGACCGAGCGCCTGGTCGATCTCGTCGCGGATCATGCCGTAGATCTCGTTGATGCGCGGCTTGATGACGCGCGAGAGCTCGAAGGCGCTGATGGCGTGGGTGGTGCCGTTGGAGGTGGTGATCTCCAGCGTCAGGTCCTGGTCGGCCAGTTCGGGCAGGGCCGCGCCGTAACGCCGCTTGACGTTCTCGGCTTCCTCCATCGGAATCTTGAGGATCTGCGCGAGGTCGGCCGTGACATGTTCGCCGCCGATGGGAATACTGGCGCTGTGGGCGAGGTTGCCGCGCTTGAACACCCCGATGTCGGTGGTGCCGCCGCCCATGTCGATCACGATGGTTGCCTGCTGCTGCTCGCTCGCGGTCAGGGTGGCGAGGCCCGAGGCCAGCGCGTGCAGCACGAAGCCCTCGACCGCGAGGCCCGCCTCCTGCACGCAGCGGCGCAGGTTGAGCAGCGGCCCGGCGGTGCCGGCCACGATGTGCACGTCCACCTCCAGGCGCACGCCGTGCATGCCGACCGGGCTCTTGATGCCCTCCTGGCCGTCCACGACGTATTCCTGGGGCAGGGTGTGCAGGATTTCGAGGTTAGGGTCGAGCGGCACCGCGCGGGCGTTCTCGATGGCGCGGTCCACGTCCTGCTGGTTGATTTCCTGATGACGGCGGATGGCCGCCAGGCCGTGGCTGGTGATGGCCTTGGCATGGTTGCCCGCCACGCTGACGAACACGTCGTGGACCTTGACGCCGCTGACGCGCTCGGCCGCCTGGACCGACTGCCGGATGGCCTGGGTGGCGCGGTCGAGGTTGACCACGCTGCCGCGCTTCATGCCCTCGCTGGGCACGCTGCCCTCGCCGATGATGTCGACGCTGCCGCCCGGCATGACTTCGCCGATGACCGTTGTGATCTTGGTGGTGCCGATGTCCAGGCCCACGATAATGGTGCTGTCCCTCATTCCTGGACGCTCACCCCCCAAGGATAAATGTTGATGTGCTGATTCGGATACATGCTGATGCTCCCAGCATACTTCAAGAGAGAGTGAAGATCGCCGCTCCAGACGCTGCCGCTCGCCGTTTTCACGGTGACCCCGCTAGGGGTATATGCGACCGATTGCACAGTGTAGCGCGACAGCGCCCGCGCCGCCGTCAGGATAGTGTTCAGCCGGTCAGGTCCCCAGCCGCTGAGCAGCGGCAGGCCGGTGGCCGGGCCGTTCGGGAGGACCTCGCCGTTCTCGGCGAGCGTGACCGCCTCGCCGTGCGGGGGTTGCCAGCGTGCGAAGGGCCGGCGCTCGGTCAGTTCGATGCTCACGCGGTCGGGAAAGCTGCGCGTCACGCGCGCCGAGGCCACCCAGGGACTGCCCAGCAGTCCGCGCGCGCGCCAGCGTCCGTAGTACAACCAGCCGAAATCGTGGCCCAGCACCGGCCCCAGCCCGGCGAGGCGGCGCACCTCGGTTTCGGTGAGGTGCGAGTTGCCGCTGACCGTGACGGTCCGGACCGGCAGGAGCAGCCAGCTCGCGGCGAAGGCGGCCAGCAGCAGGACGCCGGTGCCCGAGGTCCACCAGACCCAGGGCCGCACGCGCCGTAGCCGCTGGCCCAGCGTGGGGCCGGTACGCTCCCTGCGCCGCCGCCGGGGCGGGGGGGGCGGCTCGGTGGCCTCTTCCACCTCCGGTGGGGCAGGAGGCGCCGCCGCTTCCGGCACGGTTTCCGGGACGACCTGGGCCTCGGGACCGGGAACGGGCGGCGTGACCTCCGGCGCGTCCTGCGCAGGGAGGGCGTCGCGGTAGGCGTTGCGGCGACGGGCCACGGCCTAGCCCCGCTCCGGCCAGAGTTCGTATTCGAGTTCCATCGGCACGCCGACGCGCTCGCGGGCGAGGTCGAGCAGGGCGTGCACGTCGGCCGCCGACGCGCCGCCCAGGTTCACGATGAAGTTGGCGTGTTCGGGCGCGATCATGGCTGCGCCGACTCGTGTGCTTTTGAGTCCGGCCTCGTCCATCAGCTTGCCGGCACTCACGCCGCCGGGGTTCTTGAAGGCGCAGCCGGGGGTCTTCATCTTGGGCTGGCCCTTGCGGGCCTCGTCGGCGTGGGTCATCTTCTCCAGCACGGCCTCTGGGGTGCTGCGGGTCAGGCGCAATCTCACCCGCGACACCACCTCGCCGCGCGCGATGCCGCTCTGGCGGTAACCCCACTCCAGATCGTCGGGCGTGACCTGGCGCGTGCCCTGCGGCGTCACGATCTCGACCGTGTGCAGGCCGTCGAACATCTCGCCGTAACGGGTGCCCGCGTTCATCCACACTGCGCCGCCGACCTGCGCCGGAATGCCGACCGTGCCTTCGAGGCCCGAGAGCCCGAGTTTCTGGAGCGTGCGGATCAGGCCAGGCAGGGGCACGCCGCCGCCCACCCAGCCGGTCACGATCTCGGTGTCGGTGCTTAGGGCCGGGTCGGGCTCCAGGTCGCGCCCGGCCAGCTCGCCGGTCAGGCGCACCACCCGCTCGGGCACGCCCGCGTCGGCGATGACGAGGTTGCTGCCGCCCCCCAGCACGCGGTAGGGGGCCTCGATGGCCTCGGCCAGTTGCGCGTGGTTGGCGGCGAACCAGACCTCGGCCTCGCCGCCCACACCCAGGGTCGTGAAGCGGGCCAGCGGCAACCTCTCGACGCGGACGCCGGTGCGGCTCGGGGTCGTCGCCGTCATCCGGCCTCCCCGGCCAGTTCGCGCGAGAGCTTCCAGACGTCGCCCGCGCCCATCGTCACGATGATGTCGCTGTCCTGCGCCGTCTCGCGTAGCCGCCGCACGACCTCGGCGCGGTCGGGCAGGTAATGCACGCCCGCGTGTCCCTGCGCCGACATGCGCTCCGAGATGAGGGTGGCGTGGATGCCCTCGATGGGCGGCTCGGACGCGGCGGCGATGTCCAGCAGCAGCACCTCGTCGGCGGCCATCAGGGCGTCGGCCAGCCGGGGCCAGCTCTGCTGGGTGCGCAGGTAGCGGTGCGGCTGGAACACCACGCGCACGCGGCGGCCGGTCTGGTGCGCGGCCTGCACGGCGGCGGCGACTTTGGTGGCGTTGTGGGCGTAGTCGTCCACGATCAGCGCGCCGTTCAGCTCGCCCACGCGCTGCCAGCGCCGGCCCGGTCCCCGGAAGGCGGCCAGGGCGGCGGCGGCCCGCGCGAACTCGCCGCCGTACAGGTGCGTGACGGCCAGCGCGGCCAGCGCGTTCAGGACGTTGTGGATGCCGGGCAGCGACACGCGCGCCTCGCCCAGGACCTCGCCCCGGAAGGCCACGGTGAAGGCCGTGCCCTCGGCGTCGGGGCGCAGGTCGTGGGCGCGGTAGTCGGCGTCCTGCGCCTGCCCGTAGCTCAGGCGTTCGCGGGCGCCCACGCACAGGTCTTCCAGCCCCGGCCAGTCGGCGCACAGCAGCACGCGGTCCGACCCCGCGACGAAACGCGCGAAGCCCGCATGCTGCTCCTCGACGGTGTTCCAGTAGGTCGCCTGGTCGCCGCCCACATGGTCGTCCTCGGCGTTGGTGAACACGGCCGTCTCGCAGCCCAGCTCGGCGAAGGCCCGGTCGGACTCGTCCACCTCGGCCACGAAAGGCCCCTCACCCACGCGCGCGTTGCTGCCGAATTCGGGGACCAGCCCGCCCACGAAGGCCGAGGGGTCCAGGCCCGCGCCCTGCATGGCGACCGCGATCATGCTCGTGGTGGTCGTCTTGCCGTGCGTGCCGATCACGCCGACGCTGGGGCCGGCGCGCAGCAGTTCGCCCAGCAGGGCCATGCGGGGCCGCACCTCGATGCCTGCCGAGCGCGCCGCTGCGAGTTCGGGGTGCGTCTTGGGCACCGCTTCGGAGGCCACGAGCACGTCCACCGGCCCGAACTGCGGCCCGAAGGCCCCCAGCGTGACGTGCTCGGCGCTGTGGCCGCTCGCCACCGCGACGCCTTCTTGCTGAAGCTGCGCGGTGAGTTCGGTTTCGGCCTCGTCGCAGCCGCTGACAAAGTGGCCGCGCGCCCGCAGCAGCCGCGCGAAGGCACTCATGCCGATGCCGCCCACGCCCATGAGGTGATAGTGCAGGGCAGGCTGTCCCTCAGGCTGGGTGCGGGGGATGGAGGCGTCTGGGCCGGGGGCGGTCGGGGGGGTCGCTGGGGGTTGGGTCATGGGGGCAGCTCGCTAACGCAGGCGCGTCTCGATCAGGTCGGCGAAGCGGGCCGCCGCGCCCGGCTGGGCACGTGCGAGGGCCGCCGACCTCATGGAGGCGCGGGTCTCCGGCTGGGCACACTCTAACACCGCCTGCGCCAGCCCTCCGGCCCCAGGCTGCGCGCCGGTGTCCAGTACCCGGCGCTGCTCGACCAGTCGTCCGGCCCCGGCCAGCTGCACCGCCTGGGCATTGTGGAGCTGGTGGTTCTCGGCCGATTCGGGCAGCGGCACCATGACCAGCGGCACGCCGTGGAAGGCGGCCTCGGCCAGCGTGCTCGTGCCGGCGCGGGTGATCGCCAGGTCGGCCGCCGACCACGCCGCGACCGCGTCCACGTAGTCGGTCGCGCGGTACCAGGGCCAGTCCTGCACGGCCGGGCCCACCCTCTCCAGCCAGCGGCGCCCGGTGGCGTGCAGCACCTGCACGGCCTGGGCCGGGCCGCCCGCCGGGGTCAGGCTGAGGTCGCCGCTGCGGAAGTCGAAGTCGATCTGGGGCAGTTCGCCGCCCAGCACGCCTGCCTCGCCGAACAGGCCGCGCAGCACGCCGGGCACGTTGTCGTTGAGGAACAGCGACCCCTGCGACCCGCCCATGACCAGCAGGGTCAGGCGGCCCGGCTGGAGGCCCAGGCGCTCCAGGGCCTCGGCGCGGTCCATGCGTTCCTCGCGCACCGGCATGCCGACCAGGGTGGCCTTGTCGGGCGAGAGGCCGCGCACCGTGTCGTAGACCGTGCCGACCGCCTGCGCGCGCCCCACCGCGAGGCGCTGCGTGAGCCCCAGCAGGGCGTTCTGCTCGTGCAGGACGGTCGGCAGGCGCAGGCTCTGGGCGGCGAGGACGCCCGGCAGGCTGGCGAAGCCGCCGTAGCCCACCACGGCGGCGGGCCGGAGCTTTTGCAGGAGGGCGCGGGCCTGGGTCACGCCCTGCCCGGCGCGCAGCAGCTCGCGCGGGTCGGCCATCCCCTGCCCGCTGCGCGCCAGTTTGCCGGCATCCACGCCGTGGAACAGCAGGCCCTGTTCGGCGGCCACCCGTTCCTCCATGCCCCCGCGCTGGCCCAGCAGCATCGCCGAGTGCCCGCGCCGGATCAGTTCGCGCGCGGTCGCCACCGCCGGGTAGATGTGGCCCCCGGTGCCGCCTGTTGCCATCACGACCAAGCTCATCGGGGCCGAGTGTAGAGGAATGGGGGGATGGGAAGTGAGGTCTGGTCAGTCGGGAGGGTAGGGGCGGGGCGGCGGGGCCATGGCGAGTGCCCCGACTCTGGGGCTGTTGCCTGCTCCACACGCCCCCGCGCGCCGCGCCGTTCCCCCCTACGGCCTGTCCTCAATCGAACAGGTCGCCCAGGCCGCCGCCGCTGCTGTGCGAGCTGCCGCCGCCGACCATGCCGGCCTCGAACTCCTCGTAGGGCTGCACGACCACGAAGCCGTCGCCCTGAAAGACCATCTGGTAGGTCTCGCCGCCGCCGCGCCCGATCATGGAGCGCAGCGAGGAGTCCATGCGCAGCTGCGGCTGCAGGTTGCCGCTCCAGGCGATGGTGGCGTTGGGATCGGTGAACAGCGGCTCGTGGGGGCTCACGCGCAGGGTCAGCGGCTTGCCGTGCGAGAGGATCGCCACCATGCCGTGCCCCTGCACGCGCACGCTGAACAGGCCGCCCGCCGCCATCCCCGCGATGCGCCGCTGCATGGTGATGTCGTACTGCACGCTGTCCTCGAAAGCCAGCAGGTCGTTGCCGTTCACGTTCAGGCTCTCGCCCGCCAGCCGCAGGATCTGGATTTCCTTGCCCTGGTCGGCGAGGTAGGCCACGCCCCGGCCCTCGATCTTGGCGAGCGGACTCATCTCCTGGCTCACGGCGCGCTTGAGGGCCTTCATCAGGCCGCCTTCCAGGGTGCCCTCGCGCTTGAAGCTGAGGTTGCCCTTGTAGGCGACCATCGCGCCGAGTTTGCTCCAGACGCGGCCGTTCACCTTGACCTCCAGCATCTTGCTGGACTCCAGCTCGAACACGTCGCCGGGATTGTCGCGCTCGGCCGTCTTGCTCAGGAAGTCGCGCAGGCTGTAGGTGCCGTCGGGGTTGGTCATGCCCTGCGTTACGCGCCTGCCCCGCGCCGGGTTCCCGTCCCCGGAGCGGCGCTACCCTGGGGCGATGACCCCCCCGACCCCCCTGGAGACCCTCCCCCTGGACACGTTGAGCGCCATCCGCGAGCGCCGCACGGTGGACCTGCCGCTGCTGAGTCCCGATCCCATCGACGACCAGACCCTCGGTACCCTGCTGGAGGCCGCCAACTGGGCGCCCAACCACGGCCGCACCGAGCCGTGGCGCTTCGCGGTCTTTACCGGCGAGGGCCGCACGAAACTGGCCGACGCCCTGGCCAAGTCGCTGGCCCTGAGCCAGGGCAAGGAGGAACCCGCCCCCGAAGCCCGCGAGACCCAGCGCGAACGCCAGCGCATGGCCCCGGTATGGATCGTGGTGGCGGCCCAGCCTGCCGAGAAGCCCAGGATGCCGCTGTACGAGGAGCAGTGGGCCGCCGCCTGCGCGGTGCAGAACCTGCTGCTCGCCGCGCGCGCCCTGGGCCTGGGCAGCAAGTGGATCAGCAACGTGCCCAGCATGCACCCGCACACCGCCCGCGCCCTGGGCTTTCCCGAAGACAGCACGCCGCTGGGGATGCTGTACCTCGGCCACGTCGCGGGCGAGTGGCCGGCGGGCAAGCGCGGGCCGGCACAGGACAAGGTGCGCTGGTTCAGGGACTGAGCGGGGAGGGCAGGCCCCGCCCCTGGCGGCTCACCTGCCCACCACTTCCCCGATGCGCCGCAGCACCTCCTCGATGGTGTCCATGCCCGTCGCGTAGCTCAGGCGCACCTGCCCCGGCGCGGCGAAATCGGTGCCGGGCACGACGGCCACGCGCGCCTCGTCCAGAAGGATGCGGGCGGCTTCCAGCTCGTTCTCGTGGACGGCGCGCGTGTCGGCCATCACGTAGAAGGCCCCCTGCGGCGTGGGCGTGGGCAGCCCCAGGGCGTTCAGGCCCGCGACGATGCGGTCGCGGCGCGCGTGGTAGGCCGTGCGGGCCATCTCGATGAAGCGCGCCGTCTCCTCGTGCTGCTCCAGCGCGGCCAGGGCGGCGTGCTGCCCGATGCTGCTCGCGTTGCTGGTGCTCTGGGACTGCAACGCGTTCATGGCCGTGATGACGCCCTGCGGCCCACCCGCGTAGCCGATGCGCCAGCCGGTCATGGCGTAGGCCTTGCTCGCCCCGTTGATGGTCAGGGTGTGCTCGGGGGCGAAGGTGCCGATGCTGACCTGCTCGGCGCCGTACACCAGATGCTCGTACATCTCGTCGGTGACGATCAGGAGGTTGTACTTCTGGGCGATGCGCGCGACCTCGGCCAGCACCTCGGGCGGGAACACGGCGCCGGTCGGGTTGCCGGGGCTGTTCAGCACGATCAGGCGGGTGCGCGAGGTGACGCGCGCTTCCAGTTCGGCAGGGTCGAGCGCGAAACCGCTTTCGGGGGTGGTCGGCACCGCCACCGGCACCGCGCCGGTCAGGGCGACCATCTCGGGGTAGCTGACCCAGTAGGGCGCGGGAATGAGGACCTCGTCGCCGGGGTCGAGCAGCGCGAAAAAGGCGTTGAAGAGGGCCTGCTTGCCCCCGCTGGTCACCGTGACGGCCGAGGGGGCGTATTCCAGCCCGTTCTCGCGCCGGAACTTGGCGCTGATGGCCTCGCGCAGCTCCGGAATGCCGCTGACCGCCGTGTACTTGGTCTTGCCGCCCTCGATGGCCCGGATAGCGGCGGCCTTGACGTGCGGCGGCGTGTCGAAATCCGGCTCGCCCACGCTCATCGAGATCACGTCCACGCCCTGGCGCTGCAATTCCAGCGCGCGCGACGTGACCGCCACCGTCGAGGAGGGCTTGAGGCTCAGGGCCCGCTGGGAAAGCCGGGGCGCCGCTTCGGACTGGGGACTCATGGCGCGTAGGGTAGCGCCGGGGCGGCCCGGACGGGGGCGGAGGTGTAGAGGGGGCGGGGCAGGGTGGCCGCCCCCCGCGCGCCTCAGAAGCGGTAGGTCAGGCCGAAGCGCAGGCCGGGCGAGACGAGCCAGAAGTTGTCGTTGCACGGCTCGCCGTTGCCGTAGGGCGAGGTGAGCTCCGCGCAGCCCCCACCCCTCCAGGCGAGGTAGTTCAGTTTCGCCTCGGCGTAGTAGCCCAGGCGGCCCTGGCCGAAGGTGTCGCGGTAGCCGGTGCTCACGCCCGCGCGCCAGCCGCGCAGGTTCTCTCCGAACACCAGGGCGGCCCCCGGGCCTCCGTAGACGCCGCGTCCGTCAGGGCGGCCCAGCAGCACGTCGGCCCCCAGGGCGTTGGCGGCCGTGGACAGGGTCTCGCCGGTCAGCCGGGCCGCCACCCCGTAGCCCGGCCCCCGCACGACCGGCACGCTGACATTGAGGTTCAGCAGCGGAATGATGAGCACTTCGGAGGCGAAGCCGCCCCACAGCGTCACGCCGTCGGTCGCTGGAAGTACGGCGGTGGCCGAGGTCAGGACCGGAGCAGGCGTCTGCGCGGGGGCGGTCTGGGTCTGGGGCGGCTGTACGAAGACCGGCGTGCCCTCCTGCGCGGCGGCAGCCCCGGCGAGCGAGAGGGCGAGCAGGACCGGAAGCGACTTCACGAAGTTCATCTGACCCTCACTCTAGCGGGCGGGGCGACCCGGCGGGGCGCAGATCTACGGCTCCAGGGGGATGAGGTGCAGGGTGCCGGTGTCGGCCGGGCCATCGATGGTCAGGACTTCCAGGCGGCAGGGCAGGTCGTCGCGTCCGCACTCGCGGGTCAGGTAGGCCAGCGCCGCGCGGTGCATGAGCGCGAGCTTGCGCGGGGTCACGCTCTGGGCCGCGCTGCCGTAATGGGCCGTACGCCGCTGCCGGACCTCGGTGAAGACCAGCGTGCCGCCCGGTTCGCGGGTGATCAGGTCGATCTCTCCGCCCGGAATGCGGTAGTTGCGTGCCACGATCTCACGGCCCAAAGCGGTCAGGTGCGCCGCCGCGCGGGCCTCGGCGTCGGCGCCCTTCACCGGCCTACGCCAGCCACCCGGCCCAGGCGGTGAAGTCGGGGGCGGTCAGGGTGGCCCCGGCGGCCAGCAGCGCCGCCTCGGGCGCCGTGGTGCGCAGGGCGACGACGGTGCAGCCCGCCCCCGCCGCACTTTTCACGCCGTTGACCGCGTCCTCGTGGGCGAGGCACTGCGCGGGGTCCAGGCCCAGGCGCGCGGCGCCCAGCAGGAACGGCTCGGGATGCGGCTTGCCGCGCGACACGTCCTCGCCCAGCACGCGGGTCCGGAACCGGTGGCCGAAGCCCAGCGCCTCCATCCCGAACTCGACGTTGATGCGGTCGGCGCTCGTGACCAGGGCGTAGGGAATGCCGCGCGCTTCTAGAGCGTCGAGGTAGCCGCTCAGGCCCTGCACCTCCCGCAGCGCGCCGCGTGCGAGGTCGCGGTAGCGGCCCTCCTTGGCGTCGTGGAAACGCTGCGCCAGTTCGGCGTCCGGCACGCGGCCGGTCAGGCGCTCGATGATCTCGGGATTGCGCCCGCCGTCCACTTTGGTGTCGAGATCGTGCTCGCTCAGGCGCAGGTCCAGGATTTCGGCCGCGACCTCCACCCAGGCCTGACGGTGAAAGACGTTGTTGTCGGTCAGCACGCCGTCCATGTCGAACAGCACGCCGGCCGGGCGCGCGGGCAGCCTCACTGCGCATCCCCTTCCGGGCCGTGGCCCAGGTCGGCCAGCAGGTCGCGGTAGAGGCGGGCAGCCTCGCGGCGTACATCGTCCAAGCCCG
This sequence comes from Deinococcus gobiensis I-0, assembly GCF_000252445.1. Classification (GTDB taxonomy): domain Bacteria; phylum Deinococcota; class Deinococci; order Deinococcales; family Deinococcaceae; genus Deinococcus; species Deinococcus gobiensis. The sequence continues at coordinate 941,383 of NC_017790.1, forward strand.
CGTCCTCGTCCGCCACTTCCAGGGCCACTTCCAGCGCCTCGGCCAGCACGGCGGCATAGATGGGCCAGCGGCCCTCCGGAGCGGGGTCGGCCGCTTCTGCGCCCTCCTCGGCCACCTGCGGGTCCTCGCTGTCGTCCGTATCGCCCCGTCCGTTCAGGACCCGCAGGGCGACCTCGGCGGCGGCGCGCTCGGCGTCCTTCTTGCTGCGGCCCTCGCCCTGGCCCAGAACCTCGCCGCCCACCGACACCTGTGCGCGGAAGGTGCGGTCGTGCGGCGGTCCCTCGGCCTCGGCCTCGAAGACCGGGGTGCCCAGGCCCAGCGTCTGCGTACGCGCGATCAGGTCGCCCTTTGGATTCATGCCGTTCAGGGTAGCGCGGCCCGGCTGGCCGGAAGCGCGCACCCCCGCACGGGCTCTAGCCGGCCTGCGGCTCGAGTTCCACCTTGATCCAGCCGGGCTGGCGCTTGTCGAAGGCCTTGAAGGCCTCGATGGCGTCGCCCAGGTGCTCGTGCTCGGTCAGGACCTGGGTCGGGTCCACGGCGCCCGCCGCCACGAGGTCCACCAGCCGGGGAATGTAGACACGGTGGTCGCAGTTGCCCATGCGCAGGGTCAGGTTCTTGTTCATGGCCTTGCCGATGGGATAGGTGGTCATCTCGGGCGAATACACGCCGATGATCCCGATCTGGCCCGCCTTCTTGACCATCTCGATGGACCATTCCAGCGCCTGCGAGGGCGCGTCGCCGGGCACCCACTGGCCGTCCTTGGTGGGCTCGGCGTCGGGGGCGACCTCCTGCACCTGCTCCTCGAAGGCTTTCGCTTCCTTCGCGCTGGGCTTGGCCGGGCCGTGGTCGGCGTGCTGGGCGTCGATGCCCACGGCGTCGATCACGTTGTCGGCCCCCACGCCGCCCGTCAGGCGCAGCACGGCCTCCACCGGGTCCTCCTCGTCGAAGTTGATCACCTCGGCGCCGTTCTTGCGGGCCATCTCCAGGCGGTCGGGCAGGCGGTCCACCGCGATCACGCGGGTCGCGCCCAGCAGCCGCGCGCTGATGATGGCGAACTGCCCCACCGGCCCGCAGCCCAGCACCACGGCCACGCTGCCCTCACGGACACCCGCGATGTCGGCCCCGAAGTAGGCGGTCGGGAAGATGTCCGAGAGCATGATCGCCTGGTCGTCGCTGACGTTGTCGGGCAGCTTCACGAGGCTGGAGTTGGCGTAGGGCGTTCGCACCTTCTCGGCCTGCATGCCGTTGATGGCCCCCGAGGCCTTGGGGCCGCCGTAGAAGGCCGTGCCCGCCGAGGGACCGTTGGGGTTGGCGGTGTCGCACTGGGCCGTGTGGCCCGCGCGGCAGGGCGGGCAGTACCCGCAGGAGATGGTCGAGGGAATGACCACGCGGTCGCCGGGCGCGAAGTTGCGCACGTCCTTGCCCACCTTCTCGACGATGCCCACGCCTTCGTGTCCCAGCACGGTGCCGGGGACCATGCCGCTCATCGTGCCCCGGATGAAGTGCAGGTCGGTGCCGCAGATGGCGCTGGCGGTCAGGCGCACGACGGCGTCGGTCGGGTCCTCGATGCGGGGTTCGGGAATGTCGTCCAGGCGGATGTCGCCGGTGCCGTGCCATACGACTGCTTTCATGCCTTCAGGTGTACCGCCCCTGGGGGCACCGGGCGTGAGCCTGCGGCCAAGGCCGCTTTGTCTGAACAGAGGTTCAGCCTTGAGGATGACGGCAGATGGGGCGGGACACAGGCCCCCAATGACGTAGGGTGCCTCTATGAAGTTCTGGATCAGAGGTCTGCTCGGGGCCGCGCTGCTTGCCGCTCCGCTCGCCCAGGCCACGGCCGTTCCTGCGCCTGCCGTCCCGCCCGTGACCGGAACGGCCGCTGCCGACCTGCCCCGACTCGGGGAAACCTGGGTGCTGCGCGGCAGGTCCGACCGGGGCGCCGCGCTGGAAAAACGCCTGACCCTGCGCCCCCTGAGCGAAGAGACGCGGCGCAATTTCGAGGAGAGTGCGGGCAGGACCGGCACGACCCTGACGGCCATCCAGGCCGCCTTCGGCCTCGGGGAGGGGCCGCAGGGTGAGGAGACCGGCATCCTGGCCGTGTTGAAGGTGGGCGAGGGTGTGCAGGTCTTGCAGGTGGCGCCGGGCATAGGCGATCTCGATGCCCCCTTCTTCATGTGTTTCCTGGCCCGGCAGGGTGAGGCGTTCTCGGGCATCAGCCTGCGCCTGCGTGAGGCGGGCGAGAGCTACGCCGTGTCGGGCGTCACGCCGCTGACGGGAGACGGTCCGGTGACCGATCTGGACGTGGTCCGCGTCGTCGGCCAGAGCCTGGCCCCCCTGTTCGGGACCGGGGATTGCCGCCTGAGCCGGAACTGAGCGGCGAACGCCCCACCCGGCGGCGAACCTGGGCAGGGCTTTTCGCGGCTGCTCAGCGCCGGCCGCGCTTCCTGGCCTTCTGGCCCGGCACGGTGGCCTGCTTGAACTCCTTGCCCTGAAGCTTGGCCTCGATGGCGCGGATCTGGTCGCGCAGCGAGGCGGCCTTCTCGAAGTCGAGGTCCTCGGAGGCCTGCCACATGTCGAGTTCGAGGTCCGTGAGCTGGCGCGTCAGGGCGTCTCGGTCGTCGCCCACGTTCTCGCTGCTGATCTCGGCGGCCACCTCCTCGCCCCGGATCACGTCGCGCACGCCCTTGCGCACGCTCTGGGGCGTGATGCCGTGTTCCTCGTTGTAGCTCTGCTGTTTTTCGCGGCGGCGGGCGGTTTCCTCCATCGCGTACTGCATGGCCGGAGTCACCGTGTCGCCGTACAGGATGACCTCGCCGTTGATGTTGCGCGCCGCGCGCCCGATGGTCTGGATGAGGGCCCGCTCGGAACGCAGGAAGCCCGGCTTGTCGGCGTCCAGGATGGCGACGAGCGACACCTCGGGCAGGTCGAGCCCCTCGCGCAGCAGGTTGATGCCCACGAGCACGTCGTAGTGCCCCAGCCGCAGGTCGCGGATGATGACCTGCCGCTCCACACTGTCGATGTCGGAGTGCATGTAACGCGCCTTGACGCCCTTTTCGAGCAGGTATTCGGTGAGGTCTTCCGACATCCGTTTGGTGAGCGTCGTGACCAGGGTGCGCTCGCCCGCCGCCGCCTTCACGCGGACGCGCCCCAGCAGGTCCTCGATCTGGCCCTGGATGGGCCGCACCGTCACGGGCGGGTCGATGAGGCCGGTCGGGCGGATGATCTGGTCGGCCACCGAGTCGCTCACCTCGCGCTCGAAGGGTCCGGGCGTGGCCGAGACGAACACGGTCTGACCCGTCTTGTCCATGAACTCCTGGAAGTTCAGGGGGCGGTTGTCCATCGCGCTCGGCAGCCGGAACCCGAAGTCCACGAGCGTCTGCTTGCGGGCGCGGTCGCCGTTCGCCATCCCGCCGATCTGCGGCACCGTCACGTGCGACTCGTCGATGAAGGTCACGAAGTCGTCGGGAAAGTAGTCGAGCATGGTGTACGGGGTGGCCCCGGCCACGCGGCCGTCGATGTGGCGCGAGTAGTTCTCGATGCCCGAGCAGTAGCCCAGCACCTTGAGCATCTCCAGGTCGTACAGCGTGCGTTCCTTGAGGCGCTGCGCCTCGACGAGCTTGCCCACCGACCGGAAGTATTCGAGCCGCCCGTCGAGTTCCTCCTGGATGGTCACGATGGCCCGCTCGATGTTGCCCGCGCTGCTCACGTAGTGCTTGGCGGGGTAGACCACCGTCGCGTCGAGGTCGGCCAGGCGGTCGCCCGTCAGCGGGTGTACCACGCTGATGCGCTCGACGTCGTCGCCCCACAACTCGATACGCAGGGGTTGTTCGTCGTACGCGGGCCAGACTTCCACCATCTCGCCCTTGGCCCGGAAGCGCCCCGGCATCAGCTCGATATCGTTGCGCTCGTACTGCATGTTCACCAGCCGGCCCAGCAGTTCGTCGCGGGGCATCACGCCGCCCTTTTTCAGCACGGCGTTCAGGGCGGTGTATTCCTTGGGGTCGCCCAGGCCATAGATGCAGCTCACCGACGCCACCACGATGGTGTCGCGGCGCGTGAGCAGGCTGCGGGTCGTCGAGTGCCGCAGCCGCTCGATCTCCTGGTTCACCGAGGCGTCCTTCTCGATGAACAGGTCCTTGCCCGGCACGTAGGCCTCGGGCTGGTAGTAGTCGTAGTAGCTGATGAAGAACTCGACGGCCGCGTCGGGGAAGAACTCGCGGAACTCGGAGGCGAGCTGCGCCGTGAGGATCTTGTTCGGGGCCATGATCAGCGCCGGGCGGCCGGTCTCCTCGATGACCTTCGCCACCGAGTAGGTCTTGCCGGTGCCGGTCGCGCCCAGCAGCGTCTGGAAGCGCAGGCCCGAGTCCAGGCCGTCCACGAGCGATCGGATGGCGGTCGGCTGGTCTCCCGACGGCGTGAATTCGGACTTGACGCTTAACATTGCGTTAGTTTACGCCCCGGACGTAAGCGGGAAGGTAAGCGAAATGGCGGGGGAGGGGATCGGAAGTCTTAACCCGTGGCGGGCTTCCTTCGCTCAGCGGGCGCGCGCCACCACGACCAGTTCGCCGCTGCCCTGGCCGACGGCCTCGTGCTGCCAGCCCCCGAAGACATGTTCGGTCCCGAACCCGGCCGCCTCCAGCGTCTCCCGCAGCTGCGCCCCGCTCCGGAAGCGCAGGGAGGAGGTGTCGGCCACCGTTTCGCCCGTCGCCGGGAAGAAGAACTGGCCGCCGAACGTCACCAGGGCCCCCTCGTCCATCTCCCCGGCCTCCACGCCGTGCAGGGTCGTCCAGACCTCGACCTCCTCCCCGCCGGGCAGCGTGAAGCGCTCCCGCTCGCCCGCCGAGTCCCAGACCTCCCAGGCGCGCGCCGCCGGATCGCGCGAGTCGAAGGCCAGCCGCCCGCCCGGCCGCAGGGCGCGGTGAATCTGGCGCAGCACGTCCCGCCAGGCCTGCGCCGACGTGAACACCTGGGCGACGTGGCCGGTCATCAGGACGAGGTCGAAGGCCCCTGCCGGCGCGTCGGCGGCCGTGCCGATCCGCCAGCGTACCCGCTGCGCGCCGGGTTTGCTCCGCGCCCAGTCCAGCGAGGCCTGCGCGGGGTCCAGCCCCGTCACCTCGTGGCCGGCTCCGGCCAGTGCCAGGGTCAGGCGGCCCGTTCCGCAGCCCAGGTCGAGAATCCGGGCCTGCGGGGTTTCGTTCGCCAGCGCCAGGAAAAAGTCGTCGTCGCGGCCCCAGCGGTTCATCCGGTCGTACAGGGGAACCAGGCGGGGATCGTCGTATTCGGGGTGCGGGGCCACGGGGCCAGCGTGCCGCACGCCCTGACAGGGCCGCATCCGCACCCTTGCCTATACGCGGCGGCGCTATGCTCGGGGGCGTGAATGTCGTGGTGTTCGACCTGGAAACGACCGGCCTCTCGCCCGAGCGCGACGCGGTGGTCGAGATCGGTGCGGTGCGGGTCGTGGACGGCCGGGTCGAGGAGACCCAGAAATACGAGACGCTCGTGCGCCCGACCGGCGCGGGGGGCGAGCGGATGCTCATTCCCTGGCGGGCCGAGCGGGTCCACGGCATCAGCAACGAGATGGTCGAGGACGCCCCCACCCTGGCCGAGGTGCTGCCCGAATTTCTGGAGTTCGTGGGCGACTCGGCGGTGGTCGCGCACAACATTGGTTTCGACGCGGGCTTCATGCGCGTGGGCGCCGCCCGGCACGGCCTGCTGTGGAAACCGGCCGCCGAGCTGTGCACCGTGCAGCTCTCGCGCCGCGCCTTCCCCCGCGAGCGCGCCCACAACCTGACCGTGCTGGCCGAGCGCCTGGGCCTGAATTTCGCGCCGGGGGGCCGCCACCGCAGCTTCGGTGACGTACAGGTCACGGCGCAGGCCTACGTGCGCCTCACCGAGATGCTGGCCGCGAAATAGCGGGCGGACATCATCCCGATGCCCGCCCTTCTCCCCGCTACGCGCTCTTTTTCCAGCGGCCCTTGCTGCGGTAGCCGGGCCGGTTGCCGGGGGTCGCCGTGCGGGCGCGGACCTGCTCGTCGTCGTAGCGCAGCATCACGGCCAGGCGGGCGCGGCTGATGATGTGGTGCGGGTGCTTGGGCACGAAGGCCGTCACGATGTCCACGTGCCCGTCGCGGTCGTGCTGCGCGACCACGTGCAGCGGCAGCCGCACCCCGCAGGCCTCGAAATAGCCGCACACGAGCCAGCGCCGGTCCTCGGGGTACACGGCGCGCACCCGCCCCGAGAGCAGCACGTTCATGATGTCGTGCTCCAGAAATCCCTCGGCGCGCGCGTGTTGCGTGGCGTGGTCGCAGATGTGGTAACGGGCGTCATACACGGCATCGCGCAGCCGGGCATGCGCCCGCGACAGGCTGAAGTCGTCGGTGGCGACGCCGTCGAGCTCGATCTCGCGCTGCGGCTTGAGGGGCGTGGGGCGCGCCGCGCTGGGCGTGGGCGGCGGCGTGGGGGCGCGCCGGGCAGCCTTTTCGGCCCTGGAGAGCTGGGCGCGCAGGGCCAGCAGGTCCTGGCCGGTCTGCACGGCGGCACTCAGCGCAGAGGGCGCGGCCTTCTGGGTCTGCGCCGGCTGGGGCGCAGCGGGGTTGCCTGGCTTGCTGGACGATCTGGTCACGGCGACACCTCCCGGAGAAGTTCCTGCCCCCATGCCCCCGGTCCGGGTGTGGCGTTCCGTGTCGCCTCCCCAAAACAAAAAGGCCCCTCTAACACGCGGTTCGTGTTGGCGGGGAGGCAGGCGACGTACCCTGTTCAGGGCATGCCCTGAGCATAGCACACCGCCCCGCAGCGGCGCGGTGACGCTGCGGGCAGACAGCCGCTCGGGCCAGCTTCTAGGCTGGGCACACCACTTTCATCGTTCCGTAGGTCGCCCCCCGACTTCTCCCGCTCTGACAGGAGGTCCAGGATGATTCGCCCGATGCAGGCCCACGATGCCCCCGACGTGCTGGCGCTCCTGAACTGGATGGACGACGCCCCCGAACGTGAGGTGTTCGCGCCCGAAGCCCGCGCGCTGGGCGAATTCCAGCTCGAATGCGAGGACAGCCAGTGCTTCGTGCAGGAGGGCGAAGACGGCGTGCGGGCCTACTGCGCGCTCTCGCCCTTCCGGGGCGGGCTGGTGCTCGAAGGCCCGCTGGCCGACCCTGGCGGCGCGCTGGCCCTGGGGGCACTGGCGGCCCGCGCGGTGCAGAACGCCGAGGGGCTGCCGGTCTACGCGTTCTGTGCCCGCGACAACGTGCCGGTGCGCGCCGCGCTGGAGGCCGCCGGCCTGACCCCCATGCACACCACCGATTTCTACGGCGCGCCGGTCGCGTCGCTGGCCCGCGCCGCCCGGACCCCGCCCGAGTACCTGCTGGGCACCGAGTTGCCCTTCGAGCTGTACCGCTGGCTGTACCGCGCCGCCGAGGACACCTGGGCCGGTCGCCTCGACTGGACTGCCGCGCAGTACGAAGCCCACTGCGCGCGCCCCGACGTGCGGCTGCTCACGCTGTGGCGCGGCGAGCGGGCGGTGGCCTTCGCCGAGATGGAGCTGTGCCCCGAGGAGGGCCGCGCGGACCTGACCCATATCGCCGTGCATCCGGCCGAGCGGGGGCAGGGGCTGGGGCGCGCCCTGCTGGGCCTCAGCGCGGCCGAGCTGAGCCTGTTTCCCGAGGTGCGGACCCTGCGTGCCCGCGCCCACGACCACATGCACGCCGCCCGCGCCCTGTACACCCGTGCGGGCATGACCCACTGCCGCAGCATCGTGACCTATCTGCTGGAGGGCGAGGAAGAGGCCTGAGCTGAGGCGCGGTGCAGGACAGGGCGCGGTGCGTCCCCGCGTCCGGCCAGCGCGCCGCTGGAACATGTTCTCCACGGCGCTGCCCCCATGGCGCTGCTCCGGCCCAGGGGACCGGGGCGCACGGGCGGGTGCGGGATGACACGGTCGCCATCCACGCACCGGCTTGATTTCTTTGCCGGTCTGGGAGGCGGCTCGTCCCAGGGCTGGGGTGCGCAGTTCATGGGTTCGGGCACGACCGGAAAGTCCTCATGCCCGAACACGCAGTCGTAGAAGCGCAGCGCGGCGCTAGGGGGCCATCCGCGCGGGCAGGGGCGGTGCAGGGTCAGGGCGAGCAGTCCGGTCGGAACGGGCAGCGTGCATCTGGAGACCTTCCGGGCGAAGAACCTGGAGGTCGGCCGGGAGAGGTCACGCCCGGCTGCATGTCAGGGGAAGAGGGAATCTCCACAACGCTGCCGGACAGAACCCGGCAGACGTAGTGGCCGCAGCGGCGGCGCAGGGTTTTATTCGTAGCCCAGTTCGCGCAGGGCTTCTTCGTCCTCGCGCCAGCCGGGAATCACGATGACTTCCAGACCCAGGTAGACCTTGCGGTTCAGGAAGACTTCGAGCTGCTTGCGCGCCGCCTGTCCGATCTCGCGCAGCTGCTTGCCGCCCGCGCCGATGACCATGCCCTTGTGGGCGTTCTTCTCGACGACGATCTCGCCCTCGATGCGCTGGAGGCCGTCCTGGCGCTCGGTCCAGGTGTTCACGCGGGTGGCGACGGCATAGGGCAGCTCGTCGCGCAGCTTCTTCATGGCCTCCTCGCGGATGATTTCGGCGGCCCACATCTCGCGCGACTGGTCCGACGCGCCGCCCTGCGGGTAGAAGAAGGGATTCTCGGGCAGCAGGTCCAGGATCTGCTCGCGCAGTGCCATGACGCCGCCCGTGTTGTTCTGCGCCGAGAGGGTCGTCTCGCTCAGGTCGGCCGTGCGGCCCTCGAGCAGCGCGGCATACAGCTTCATGGCCTCGTCGGGGTACTTGGCGGCGTCGGTCTTGTTGCCCACCAGGAACAGCGGCTTGGGCAGGTCGCGCACCTGGTTGGCGACCAGGCGGTCTTCGTCGGTAGGCGGGTGGCGCAGGTCCACGACCCACACGACCGCGTCCACGTCGGCCAGGGCGCTGTGCACCTCGCTGTTCATGTACTTGCCCAGGGCGTCCTTGGGCTTGTGCACGCCCGGCGTGTCCACGAACACGAGCTGGCGGTCGGCGGTCGTGTAGATGCCGCGCACGCCCCGGCGGGTGGTCTGTGGGCGCGGGCTGGTCGGGGCGACCTTGGTGCCCAGAAAGGCGTTCAGGAGGGTGGATTTGCCGACGTTCGGCTTGCCGACGATCGCCACGAACCCCGAGTGGGTCTGCGGCTCGCCGGGCGTGGGGGAGAGGTCCGTCATCCCCGCATTGTTTCATAAGGACCCTGGTGAAATGGAATGGGCCAGGGGAGGCCGCGCGCCCGCCGCATGAAGGGAATGGACCGCGCGGCCGGGGGGTGGCCCGCGTTACAACAGGGCATGACCGACCCCGCTTCCGGCCCCTCTGCCTCCGGCCTCTCGTGGCGCGACCTGGAAACGCGCGTGGGGCTGGACGCCCTGCCCGAATTCCACCGTGCCTTCCTGGAATGGTCGGGTGCCGAAGGCGTGGCCGAGATGCCGCTGCGCCGTGTGGGCCAGCGCGTCGAGGCCGAACTCAACCGTATGGTCAAGGACGGCCGCGCGGTCCGGGAAGGGGAGGACTGGCGGCTGATCCCCGGCGCCCTGGAGGGTTTCGAGGCCGCCGCGCCCTACCTGCCGCAGGAGCCGAGCAGCCTGCCGGTGTGAAGCCCCGATGACGGAGCAGGCAAATCTTCTCACGCCCGCTTCATGTCTGGGATACGGTGGTCGGGTGAAAGTTGCCGTTTCCCTGCTGACCGTCCTGACCCTCACCCTCAGTGCCTGCGCCCCCACCGTGATGGGTACCCAGAGCTACAACCCGGTCGTGCAGACCACCGCGACGGCCCCGACCATCGTCGCGCCCGGACAGACCGTCTATGTCCAGTACACTTACCCGGGCGACGCTCTCGGCGTCCCGGACTCACGTTTCGACGCCCTGGACATCAATTTCAGCTCGGCCAGCACGAGTGACAAGGTCATCGGGCCCGAGGCCGAGGCGGCGTGGCTGCGCATGAGCGCCAGCGACCTGCCTGCGGGCGTGCAGGTGTCGCTGGTACGCGCCACCATCGCCAAGCCGGTGAGCACCACCACCACCTCGGGCGGTTCCGTGCGCGTGACGTACAGAGAGGTGATCCGCGTCCTGCTCAAGGTCACTGCGAGTGAGCAGGCGACCAAGGGCCTGGAAATCGCCGACCTGACCTTCGCCGACGGCGCGGCGACGGGCACCGTGCCCTTCACCGTCATCGTCCGCTGACCCCTCAGAGAATCCGCTGGCCCAGCAGGCTGGCGGCCATGCCCACCATGATCTCGGCGGTCTGGTTGCGCGTGTCGAGAACCGGGTTGACCTCCACGATGTCCATGCCGGTCACGCGCCCCGACTCCGAGAGCAGTTCCATGAGCAGGTGGCCCTCGCGGTAGGTCAGGCCCCCGGGGACGGGGGTGCCCACGCCGGGGCATACGGCCGGGTCCAGGGCGTCGGCATCGAAGGAGACATGCAGGCGCTCGGTGTGGGCCAGGCGCTCCAGCGCCTCTTCATGGATGCGGGTGATGCCGAGCTGGTCCACGTCCTTCATGGTGTAGGCCTTGATGCCCGCCCCCCGCAGCAGTTCGCGCTCGCGGGCGTCCACGCTGCGGATACCGATCATGACCACGTCCTCGGGGCGCACGTGCCAGTCTCCGCCCAGTGCGGCCAGGCGCTCGTCGCCCAGCCCGGTGAGGTGCGCGACCGGCATGCCGTGGATATTGCCGCTCGGACTGCTGCCCGGCGTGTTGTAGTCGGTGTGGGCGTCTACCCAGATCAGCCCGGTGCGCGCGCCCTGACCGCCCACTCCACCGCCGCCGCGCAGGGCCCCGCCCGCCACGGTGCCCATGCTGACGCTGTGGTCACCCCCCAGCGTCAGGGGAAAGGTGTCGGCCGGCAGCGTGGCGAGACGCTGCGTGGTCGTCCGGCAGGCGTCCAGGATCGGGTCCAGGAAGGCCAGCCCGCTGTGGGCGTGCTTGTCCAGCGTTTCGGGCAGGGCCACGTCCACGTCGCCCAGGTCGCTGACCGCGTGCCCGAGCTCCCGCAGCCGCGCGGCGAGGTGGGCGTTTCTCAGGGCCGACGGGCCCATGTCCACGCCGCGCCGCCCGGCCCCGAGGTCCATCGGAATGCCCAGAATAGAGATGTCCATGCAGACGAGCTTAGGGCCTCCAGCGGGCTATGCCTCAGCCCTGCAACATTATTTCGCCCGCCTGCGCGCCTGACGCGGCCCGGCCAGTGCGGCGCTGAATAGTCATGCTGCGGGCCGCGTGTCAGGATCGGCGGCCACGGCGCGCCGGGCGAGCAGCGGCACCGTCAGGCCCTGCCCCAGCAGGCTGAACAGCACGACCACGTAGGTCAGGAACAGCAGACGGTCGCGCAGCTCGCCGGCCGGCAGGCTGAAGGCCAGGGCCAGCGCCACGCCGCCGCGCAGGCCCGCCCAGGTCATCAGGCGGCGGGTGTAGGGCGCGAAGGCCTGCAGGTTGAGCCGCCGCGCCCGCAGGGACTGGCGTTTGTCCGGCCCGGCCCGCCGCGCCTGAAGCTGATAGAGGGTCAGGGGCAGCCACACCCCCAGGCCGCGCGCCGCGACGCTCAGCAGCGCCACGGCCACGCCGACGCCCAGCAGCTCGGGCCTCAGGTGGACCACCAGGGCTTCGAGCGCCAGCAACACGAACAGCACGGCGTTGAGCACCTGATCGAGCACCTCCCAGAAACTGCGGATGCGCGCCGTGTCCCGCGCTTCTTGCAGCGAGAGCCGTCCGGCTTCCTTGCGCCGCGCCTGCCCGACCCTCAGTAGTAGGATCAGGGTGACGCCGCCCGCCGCCACCGTCACCGGAGCCGACACGCCCGCCAGTTCGCCCAGCGCGTAGCCGCCCGTGACCAGCGCCAGCGAGAGCAGCACGGCAGTCGCTTGGTCGCGCGCCAGCCGGGTGAGCCGCGCCGTGAGTACGCCCAGCAGCGCGCCCAGCAGGATGCCGCCCAGCATCTCGCGTGCCAGCAACGTCCCGATGCGGGCCACGTCCAGCGGGGCCTGCGTGCCCGCGCCGCTGCCGACCACCGCTGCCGAGAGGACCGTGAAGGCCGCCACCCCCACGCCGTCGTTGAACAGGCTCTCGCCCGCGACCAGGGCGCGCAGCCGTTCGGGCACCCCGGCGCGCTCCAGCAGCGGCATGACCGCCACCGGGTCGGTCGGCGCGACGATGGCCCCGAACAGCAGCGCCTGCGCCAGCGTGAGTGGCTGCCCCAGCCAGCCGGTCACGAGATACAGGCCGCCCCCCAGGGCCAGCATGGTGACCAGGGTGGTCACGACCGCCAGCCCGGCGATGATGCCCCGCTCGCGCAGCAGCGCCCGCACGTCGGTCTGCACGGCGCTGGCGAACAGCAGGAAACTGAGCAGGCCTTCCATCACCAGCCGGTCGAAGGGCACGGCCAGCAGCAGCCCGCGTACCTGCGCCGCCTGCGCCACGCCCAGCGCCCCGAGGGCCGCCACCGCGCCCGCCAGCACCAGCCCGCCGAGCAGCACCCCGATGGTCGGCGGCAGCCGCAGAAAACGGGCGTTGAGCGCGCTGAGCAGCGCCGTCAGCGTGAACAGCAGGGCGGTCAGGGCAGGCAGGCTCATTGCGGGGCAGTGTAGCGGCCGCTCCCCGGCCCGCCCGACCCTGAACGCCCCATAAAGTCGCCCGGTCACCTGCGCGCGCTAAGCTGCCGGGCCAACAGCGGTTAGACACCCGGCCACCCCGACCTGGCGCTCCTTCTACACTCGGCACATCTCCCTGTGCACGTCCCGGTCCGGTCCCCGGTCCGTATTCCCGCCGTTTCCGTCCCTGCCATGACCCAGCCCGACCCCGCTTCCCCCGTCTCCGTGCCGGTCTCTGCCCCGGCCGGGAACGTGGTCATGCGCCGGGTGCTGGTGGTGGCCGACCACGCGCATCCCTTCGTATACCGCGAGGGCTTTCCCCAGGGACTGCCGCCGGTGGACCTCGTGCTGGCGGCGGGTGACCTGCCGGGGTCGTACCTGGAATTCCTGGCGAGCAAGCTGCCGGTGCCGGTCGTGTACGTCCACGGCAACCACGAGAACGAGTACGTGACCGAGGACGACAGGCGGATTCCTCCGCGCGGCGTGGTGGCCGCGCATGGCCGGGTCGTCGAGGCCGCCGGGCTGCGTGTGGCGGGGTGGGGCGGCGTGCCCCGCTACCGCGCGGGCGGCAAGGGGCAGTACAGCGACCGCGAGGCGCGCTGGGGCCTGGGCCGCCTGGCCTGGAAGGCCCGCCGGGGCGTGGATATCCTGCTCACGCACGCGCCGCCCGAGGGCCCACATGCGGGCAGCGACTACGCCCACCGGGGCTGCGCCGAAATCAACCGCTTCATGCTGCGCCGCCGGCCCCGGCTGGTCGTCCACGGCCACATCCACGAATACGAGGGCAAGAAGCTCGAATACGCCGACGAGTCCAGCGGCGCGCGGGTGATCAACGCCTACGGGTATCACGTGCTGGAGGTCCCGGTGGTCGCCGCGCCGGCAAAGGCAGCCCGCCCCTAGGCCCCGTGCGGGGGGCGGGCCGGCTTCGCCTCAGCGCGTCAGGGCTTCCTCGAGCGCCTCGGCAAAGGCGTCCTCGTCGTCGAGCCAGGGGTAATGGCCGGTGTCGAGTACCGTCACGTCGCCCCCCGCGAGGTCGGCCACCCAGCCCACCTGCTCGGGGTAGCTCGTGCGGTCGTGCGCGCCCGCGATCACGAACACCGGGCGGCGGATCTCCTGCAGGAAGGGCGGGTACTCGAACTCCCAGAGGCCCTGGTTGACGAGCGCCTGCTGCACCTCGCCGCCGCCGATGAGCTGGCCCTCGGTGTCGGCGAATTCCAGGTGCATGCGGCTCTGCGGGTCGCGGAATTGCAGGGCGTTGAGCAGGTCGCGGGCGTTGAGGCGCGAGAACGCCGCCTCGATACGCGCCGCGCCCACCGGGGCGTGTTCGCCGTCCGGAGCGGCGGCGCGCACCTCGTCGGCGGGGTCGTCCAGTTCCGTGCCGCTCAGGGCCGAAGCCTCTTCCAGGAGGGTCAGCGCCAGTTCGGGAAACTGGACCCAGGGGTTGACCACGACCACGCGCGCCGTGCGCAGGGGGTAGCGCCGGGCGTATTCCAGCGCGATCAGGGCCCCGAAGCCGTGGCCCAGCGGCACGATCTGGTCCAGTTCCAGGAACTCGCGCACGGCCTCCAGGTCGCCCACCAGCGTGTCGAGGTCCAGCGTGTCGCCGCCCTGGTCGGTGTCTTCCAGCGGCCCACTGCGCCCGGCCCCCCGCTGGTCGAGGTACACCACCCGGCGACCGGGCAGCGTCTCGGCCAGCCGGTCTCCGAACAGCGCCCGGAAGGAGTAGCTGTTGTAGCCCGGCCCCCCGTGCAGGAACACGAGCGCAGGCTCGCGGCTCTCGGCTGGGCCGACCACCTCGAAATACAGGTCTGCGCCGCCCAGCCGCTCCTCGAACTGGGCGTCGCCCTCGGCGGCGAAGTCGGTGTCGGGGTCAAAAGAGGTCATGCCCGGCATTGTATGAAGTCCGCCCTGGTCTCAGGGGGTGCGGGGTCACCTGCACTATGCTGCCCCGCATGACCTCCCCCCGCCAGGGCATCGCCTTCACGCTCGACGGCGTGGACGAGCTGACCTTCGCCCGCATCCTGCGCGACGTGATGTCGGACGCGGCCTTCGCCAGACCCCTTCAGGTGCAGGCCCAGGAACCGCGCCCGGGCAGCAGCGCCCGCCTCACGCTGGCCTTCTTGCCGCAGGACCGGGCCGCCGCCGTGCAGGCCACGCAGCGCCTCAAGACCGTGCTGCTGCGTTACGGCGTGCAGATCGACAGCGTGCACGTGCCCGGCGAGGCGTAGGACCGGGGCCGGGGCGGCGCTAGAGTGACGGCATGACCCCCCATCTCGTGATCGTGCCCGGTCTGGGCGGCAGCGGCCCCGGCCACTGGCAGCGGCGCTGGCAGGAGCAGTACGGCGCCGCCTGGGTCGAGCAGGACGACCCCGACGCCCCGACCCCCCAGGCCTGGGCCGACCGGCTGCATCAGGTGATCGCGCAGACCCCCGGCGACCTGGTGCTGGTGGGGCACTCCTGCGGCGTGCTGACCATTGTCCACTGGGCGCAGCTGTACGGCGGCCACGAGCGGGTGCGCGGCGCGCTGCTCGTCGCGCCCATCGACCCCGAACAGGCCGACATGGCGCAGCTCGCCCCGGCGGTGTGCGCCATGGCCCCGCTGCCGCTGTCGCCGCTGCCCTTTCCGGCGATGGTGGTCGCCAGCGACAACGATCCCTATGTGGGCGCCGCGCGGGCCGAGGCCTTCGCCGCCGCCTGGGAGGCCGAGTACGTCCCGGCCGGCGAGGTCGGGCACATCAACATCGCCAGTGGGCACGGTCCCTGGCCCGAGGGCGAAATCCTGCTGTCCGAGGCCCTGCACGCCTGGACTCCGCCGGACATCGTGCGGTTCTAGCCCGGGTGACGCCTGAACGGCAACAGGCCACCCCCTGCGCGGGGGATGGCCTGTCTGGCGGCGTGCCTCAGTTGGTGACGGCGGGCTGGAGGTGCTTGTCGAGCAGCGACTCGAAGGCGCGCTTGGGCTGCGCCCCGACCATGCCCTCGACCGGCTGGCCGTCCTTGAACAGGATCATGGTGGGGATGCTCATGACCCGGAACTGGCCCGAGGTCTGGGGGTTGTCGTCCACGTTGACCTTACCGACCTTGACGCGGCCCTCGTACTGGCCGGCGAGCTCCTCGATGACCGGGGCGATGATGCGGCAGGGACCGCACCAGGGGGCCCAGAAATCCACCAGGGTCAGGCCCTCGCTGATCTCGCTCGTAAAGTTGGTGTCCGTGAGTTCCACAGGCTTCATGTCCAGACTCTACACCCGCGAGCCTACCTGGAGATAGGGACTGCATGGGCATGGCCCTAAGCGGAGGTTTAACTCCGGGGGCGGTGGGCAGGCCGCGCGGCTATGCTGCGGCCATGACCAGGGAAGAGGCCGGGCCGTGGGCGGAGCTGCGGCCCGAGCTGAGACGCGGCGCCGAACTGTTCGACGCGGGCGAATGGTGGGAAGCCCACGAGGCCTGGGAGGGCGAATGGATGCGCGCGCAGGGCGACGAGCGCCGGTTCATCCAGGCGCTGATCCTGCTCGCCGCCGCGCTGCACAAGCGCTGGAAGATGGGCAGCGTCACGCACCGAAACTTCCACAAGGCGGCCGCCTACCTCGATACGCTGCCGGGCCAGTACGGCGGCGTGGACCTCGTGGCCCTGCGCGCCGGGGTGTGGGCCGCGCTGAACGCCGAGGGCCAGCGCCCCCAGATCGCGCGGGCGCGGACATGACGTGACGCGCACCTGCGGCTGTCGCCCCGGCGCCGGCCATCCGGTATCCTGGGTGGTGGCCCCCGGACGGGCGGCCTGTTCCCGGAGAACCCCATGACAGAACGCATTGCACTTTTTATTGACGGAGCCAACGTATACGCGGCGGCCAAGCGCCTCGGCTGGAACTTCGACCACCGCAAGATCCTGGAGCATTTCGCGGCTTACGGCACGCTGCACAACGCCTTCTACTACACGGCCGTGCCTCTGCCGATGGACGACAAGCAGAAGCGGTTCATCGACGCGCTGACCTATATGGGGTACACCGTGCGGACCCGGCCGCTGCGCGAGGCGACCGACGAGCACGGCGACACCTACCGCCGCGCGAGCCTGGATATCGAACTCGTGACCGACCTGCTCACGGGGGCCGACCGCTACGACGTGGCGGTGCTCCTGACCGGCGACGGCGACTTCGAGCGCCCGGTCGAGGCCCTGCGCGCGCGCGGCAAGCGTGTGGTCGTGGCCTGTATTCCCGAGATGACCAGCTACGAGCTGCGCAACGCCGCCGACGAGTACGTGGATTTCAAGGACATCCGCGCGGAGGTCGAGCGTCCCGGCTACCGCCTGCCCAGCGAGGGTGGCCGCGGCGAGGGCCAGCAGCGGCCCTTCTATGCCACCCCGGCCGCCCTGAGCGGGGGCGATGAGCGCTAAGGCTCCGGCGGGGCTGCCCATCGCGCTCGACGCGGCGGGGGGCGACCACGGCGTCGGCCCCAACGTCGAGGGCGCGGTGCAGGCCGCGCGCGGCGGCGTGGGCGTGCTGCTCGTCGGCCCCCGCGTGGCCCTGCACGCCGAACTGGGCAAGCACGCGGGCAGCGCGGCCCTGCCCATCGAGGTGGTCGAGGCCGCCGACGTGATCGGCATGGACGAGCACGCCAGCGACGTGCGCAGCCGCAAGGAGGCGAGCATCAACGTCTGCACGGCCCTGGTCAAGGAGGGGCGCGCCGCCGCCGCCGTGAGCATGGGCCACAGCGGCGCGACGATGGCCTCGGCGCTGCTCACCCTGGGCCGCATCAAGGGTGTGGACCGTCCCGCCATCCTGACGCACCTGCCGGCGCAGGGCGGCTTCACGACGCTGCTCGACGTGGGGGCCAACGCCGACGTGAAGGCCGCCTACCTCGCGCAGTGGGCGCGGCTGGCGACCGTGTACCTGCGGGTGGTCGAGGACCGAGAGAATCCCACGGTCGGCCTGCTCTCCATTGGGGAGGAGGACCACAAGGGCAGCGCGCTGGTCGTCGAGGCCCACGGGCTGCTGCGCGCGGCGCACGGCCAGGGCGTCAACTTCCACGGCAACGTCGAGGGCCGCGACATCCTGCGCGGCACGACCGACATCGTCGTGACCGACGGCTTTACCGGCAACGTGGTCCTCAAGCTGGCCGAGGGCGAGGCCAAGGTGCTGTTCGGCTGGGTCCGCGAAGCCCTGGGCAGCACCCTCAAGAGCAAGGTGGGCGGCCTGCTCGTGCGCGGGGCGCTGCGTGGGCTGGCCGAGCGCATGGACCCCAGCACCTACGGCGCGAGCATCCTGCTGGGCGTGCGCGGCCTGACCTTCATCGGGCATGGCAGCGCCGACGCCCGCGCGGTGAAAAACGCCCTGCTGCGCGCTGAGCGTGCCCACGAGGCGCAGCTCGTCGCGCGGCTTGAGGCGGCGCTGGCGGGGGAGACGCCCCAGAGCGTCTGACGGGACCGGGGGCCTCGGGAGTTCCAGGCTCGGGAGGTCCGGTCGCCCTCGGGGTGCGCCTCAAATCTACCCCCAGTCGGGTCTGAAGGGTGACTGGTTGTGGGTCAAGGCTTCCCGCCAAACCCTCACCGTCTCATGAGAGATTGACCCTCATGTGGGAACAGCTTCAGACACAATTCGCCAAGCCCCAGGTCTGGATCGGCCTGGGGCTGACCCTGATCGTGGCCTACGCCCTGTACCGCTTCGGGCGCACGCTGCTGCGGCGCATCGAGCCGCACCTGAGCCGCCCGCTCTCGCTGGGGCTCCGGGTGGTGTGGACACTGACGGTCGTGGTGGGCTGGCTGTCGGTCGCCACCCACGTCGCGTATCTGCCCAACGTGCCGGTGCTGTTCGACCTCGGGCAGGACATCATGGGGGGCTTCCGCAACAGCGCGGGGCAGACGGTGGTCATCGTGGCGCTGGCCCTCATCGCCTGGAATTTCGTGGGGCTGGTCAGCCGCCGGGTCGTGCCCGACCAGGAATTCAACCGCCGCAGCGTGCGCGTGCAGACCCTCAAGGGCGCGGTCGAGAGCACCCTCAAGGTCGCCATCGCCATCGTGAGCGTCATCGCGGGGCTTCAGGCGCTGGGCATCAACGCCAACAGCCTGCTCGCGGGCGTCTCGGTGCTGGGCCTCGCGGTGGGTTTCGGCGCCCAGAGCCTCGTGCGCGACGTGTTCACGGGCTTTTTCATCCTGCTCGAGGACCAGTACGGCGTGGGCGACGTGATCACGGTGAACGGCGGGGTGCTGTCGGGCGGCGTCGAGAAACTCAATCTGCGCGTGACCACCCTGCGGGCGATGGACGGCACGGTCCACATCATCCCCAACGGCCAGATCAACACGGTCAGCGTGAGCAGCAAGGACTGGTCGCGCGTGGTCGCCACCGTGGACGTGACCTACAACGCCAATGTGGACGAGGCCCTGAAGGTGCTGGAGCGCGTGAGCGAGGAGATCTACAAGGACGAGGAGTGGAACGGCTTTTTTCTGGAGGCTCCCGAGCAGCAGGGCGTCACGCAGCTCGCGCCCGACGGCGTGACCCTGCGCGCGCTGTTCAAGGTGCAGCCCAAGAGCCAGTACGCCATCGGGCGCGAGTTCAACCGCCGCATCAAGATCGCCATGGACGAGCGGGGCATCGAGATTCCCTCGCCCCAGCGCGGCGTGACCTTCGGCGACCGGCCGCTGGAAATCCGGCTGGTGCGCAGCCCCGAGACGCGCGGCGGCCCCGAGGGACAGGACCGGACCCACTCGCCGGTGAAACCCGCCCTGACCCGCGAGCCCGAAGAAGGCGAACTGACCTGAAGTCCGAACTTCTGCCCAAGGCCGCCCGCTGGAAACTCGGGCGGCTTTTGCGCGTACTGTGGAGCATGACGCGCCCCTCCACCGCCCAGTTGCAGGACATGTTCACCCAGAGCACCGCCGTTCTCGTGCAGCCCAGTCCGCAGACCTTCGAGCGTTTCGAGCGCCGGGGCGGGCTGAATCAGGCCCTGATGTACGTGGTGGTGGCCGCCCTCGTGTCGGCCGTCATCGCGGGCTTCTTCGGCATCTTCCACAGCGGCGTCAACCCGCTGACCCAGTTCTTCAGCCGCCTGATCGGTATTCCCCTCCAGTTCTTCGCCTTCACGGGACTGGTGTACTTCATCGGGCGCTCGCTGTTCCGGGGCACCGGCACCTACCCCGAAGTCGCCTACTCCTTCGCGCTGTTCTATGTGCCCCTGAGCATTCTCGGTACCCTCATCGGCATCATTCCGATTATCGGCGGGCTGGCGGGCTTCGTGATCGCCGTCGCCATGATCTACTTCGGCTACCTCGCCTCGCAGTCGAGCCTGAACCTGCGCGATCCCGTCAGCGCGGTCGTCACGCTGGTCCTCTCGGGCCTGGCCTACCTCGTGCTGGGTCTGATCCTCGCCGGCATCTTCTGAGCCACGCGGCAGGGCGAAGGGGGCGGCCGCGACGCTGCCCCCTTCGCCCTGCCTGTGTTACTGCTCGCCGTAGACGTGGACCGCCACGTCGAGTTTGCCCTGACCCCCGCCGTAGTAGGTGCCGCGCACGGGCGACACGTCGCTGTACTCGCGGCCGTGCCCGATCTTGATGTGCTTTTCGCCCGCCAGGCAGTTGTTGGTGGGGTCGTAGCCCAGCCAGCCGTAACCGGGAATCAGGCACTCGACCCAGGCGTGGGTGGCCTCGGCCCCCAGCATCTCGCCGCCGCTGTACAGGTAGCCGCTGACGTAGCGCGCCGGCACGCCGAGCTGCCGCGTGATGCCCAGCATGGCGTGGGTAAAGTCCTGGCACACCCCCCGCTTGAGCTGCGCGAACTCGGCCAGCGGCGTGCTGACCGTGGTCGCCTTGGGGTCGTAGGTGAACATGCGGTAGAGCGTGGTGGTCAGCGACATCAGAAAGGCCGGGAGGTCGTCGTCGGGGCCGGGACGGGCAACCCCGAACAGCTCCGGCCACGGCCCGGCGGGCACGCGCGGGCTGGGCACCAGGAACTCGGTGTGCTGGCTGCGGACGCCGCGCAGCACGCTCATGGGGGCGGGCAGCGGCAGGGTGACGGGGTGGGTGTCCACCAGCGCCTGCGCCTCGATCAGGAGGTGCGTGTGCGGTTCGTGGACATGGACGTGGTGCACGATGGCCCCGAAGTAGTCCTTGTGCGAGGTGACCTCGGCCTCCGGGGTCACGTTCAGGTGAAAGGAGCGCAGGGTCTGGCGCACCTCCTGGATGGGGTGCAGCCGCACCTGGTTGAAGGAATCCCAGGCCGGTTTGGGGTAGTGGTACTCGGTGGTGTGCCGGATCTCGCAGCGCATACAGGGGCCTCTGGCGGCCCGGCCGGAACCCGCCCTGCGGGGCAGGCCCTGGCCGGGCCTCTACTGACGCGGGCAGTCTGGCACGTTTGCCGGGACGGCGCATGGACGAGGTTCAGACGAGTCGCGCCGGGTGCGGGCAGGCGGGCCGCCCACGCTCCGGGCGCTATTCCTGCTGGAAATAGGCCGCGTTGATGGCCGCCCCCACCCGGTTGAAGTCGCCCAGCAGCTCTTCGAGCGAGGGGTCGTCGTTTTCCAGGATGTCGGTGATGCGCGAGTACTGGAGCCGCGCGACCAGCCAGCGCGACAGCCGCGTGATCTCGGGGTGCTGGCCCGGATGCACGCGCTCGATCTGCGCGAGGGCGTCGTACAGGTTCTCGGCGCTGTAGCGGGCGCTGCGCGGAAAATACTCGTCGAGCAGCAGAAATTCTCCGATCTGGTGGATGTCGATGCCGGTGTGGACCCGCTTGCGGTAGGCCTCGTAGGCGCTCGATCCCTTCAGGACGCTGACCCAGCGCTGCTCCTGGAGGGCGCGCCCGGCCGGGTCGGTCACGAGGCTGGCGTCGATGCCCCGGTAGCGGCTCTGCAACACGCGCAGGGTGTTGTCCCCGCGTTCGAGCATCTGCCCGGCACGCAGGAAGGACCAGCCCTCGTCGCGCGGCAACGTGGCGAAGGCGATCCCGAAGAAGAACTGCGAGGCGTCGCGGGCGGCCGCGCAGTACTCGAACAGGCCGTCGCGGTCGAGCACCGCCTCGTTGCCGAAGCACAGGCTCAGGTAGCTGCGGTTCAGGGTTTCCCACATCTCGCTGGGCAGGCGGTCGCGCAGGCCGCGCGCATTCTCGCGGGCGCGTGCCACGCTGCTGGCGATGGAACTGGGGTTGTCGCGGTCGAACGCCAGCCACGAGCTGATGGCGCGGGCGTCGAGGCGGCCGTACTTGGCCCGCAGTTCGGTGTCGCCGCCCGTGAGTTCGAGCAGCGGCATCCAGTACTCGCGGGCGCGCCCGGCGGTCTCCAGGGTCGCGTAATAGTTGACGTTCAGCAGCCGGGCGGTGTTTTCGGCCCGCTCGACATACCGCCCGATCCAGAACAGGTTCTCGGCCAGACGCGAGAGCAGCAGCATCAGTTCTCCTCTCCCTGGTCCAGGGTGCCTTTTTCCAGTTCCTGCTGGTACGAGTGCTGGCCCTGCACCTCGTCCGTACGCGGCGCGCGGCGCGGTTCGGAATCCAGCTCCCGTTTTTCCAGCTGCTGCTGGTACGAGTGCTGGCCCTCGGGGGCCGGCTCGGGCGAGCCGTGGGGGGGCGGCGGCGCAGGCGTCTCGCCGGGCTGCTCCTGGTGGGGATGGGTGTCGCCCGGCGCGGCCCCGCCCGACTGGGCGAGGTACTGCACCTGGCTCTGTTCGTAGGCGGCGACCCGCGCCTGTTCGGCGGCGTGTTCCTGCACGCGGCGCTCGGCGCTGGACCGTTCGGGGGCCCCGGCCGGCGGTTCGTCCTGGCGCGGACCCTGTGCCTGCGACTGCCACTGGCTCTGGCTGCCGCCGCCGCGCTGCGCCTGCGACTGGCTCTGACTCTGGGCCGGCGACTGGCCCCCCAGCCCCTGCGGCCCGCTCAGGCCCAGCGGCACCGCGCCGAAGCCGCCCTGGTACTGGCTCTGCGACTGGCTCTGGGTGCCCAGGGCGTCGCCGTGCATCATCTGGCTCATGCCCTGGGGCGCGGCGGGGCCGTCGTGCTCCAGCACCCAAGTGTCCTTGCTGCCGCCCCCCTGCGAGGAGTTGACCACCAGGCTGCCCCGGCGCAGCGCCACGCGCGTCAGGCCGCCGGGGACGATGGTCGTCTCCTTCGGGCCGCACAGGATGTAGGGCCGCAGGTCAATGTGCGCGGCCTCGAACTCCTGCGAGTCGGGATAGAAGGTGGGGTGGCGCGACAGGCCCACTACTGGCTGGGCGATGAAGTCGCGCGGGTTGTCCCGCACCTTGACCAGGAAGGTGTCGACCTCCTCGCGGGTGGCCGCCGGCCCGATGAGCATGCCGTAGCCGCCCGCCTCGCCCACCGCCTTGATGACCAGTTCGGCGGCGTTCGCCAGGATGTGTTCGAGGTGGTCGGCGTTCCAACCCAGGTAGGTGGGCACGTTGTTCAGGATCGGCGCCTCGCCCAGGTAGTAGCGGATCATGTCGGGCACGTAGGCGTACACGGCCTTGTCGTCGGCGACCCCGGTGCCGATGGCGTTGGCGATGGCCACGCGGCCCTGGCGGTACACGTCCACGAGGCCCGCGACGCCCAGCGCCGAGTCCCGGCGGAAAGCCAGCGGGTCGAGGAAGTCGTCGTCCACGCGGCGGTAGATCACGTCCACCTGCTGGCGGCCCCCGGTCGTGCGCATCCAGACCCGGCCGCCGTCCACGAACAGGTCGCGGCCCTCGACGAGTTCCACGCCCATCTGCTGGGCGAGGTAGGCGTGCTCGAAGTACGCGCTGTTGTACATGCCCGGCGTCAGCACGACCACGGTGCCCCGGTCGCGCGGCGACATCGAGCGCAGCAGCGACAGCAGCGCCGTGGCGTAGTGCCCCACCGGCCGCACGCCCTGGTCCTCGAACATGCCGGGGTAGATGCGGGTCATGGCCTGGCGGTTGGCGAGCAGGTACGACACGCCGCTGGGCGAGCGCAGGTTGTCCTCCAGCACGAGGTACTCGCCGCGTTCGTCGCGGATCAGGTCCGTGCCGACGACGTGGGTATAGATCCCCTGCGGCACCTTGACCCCGTGCACCTCGCGCCGGAAATGCGAGGACGTGTAGACCAGCTCGGCCGGGATGACGCCGTCGCCCAGAATCTGCGCGCTGCTGTAGATGTCGCCCAGAAAGGCGTTGAGGGCCTTGACCCGCTGTTTGAGCCCGGCCTCGACATGCGCCCATTCGCCCGCCGGAATGATGCGCGGCACCGGGTCGAAGGGAAAGGTCCGCTCGGTGCCCAGCGCGTCGCCGTACACCGTGAAGGTGATGCCCTGGTTGCGGAAGGCCATGTCCAGCAGCTCGTGGCGGCGACTGAATTCCGCCGTGCCCAGCCGGTCTATATATTCCTGCGCGCCCTGGTAGTGCAGCCGGACCTGCCCGTCTGGGGTAAACATCTCATCGTAAAACCTGTTGCCCGGTTCGTACCTCATCGCGCCTCCCCATGTCGTGCGGTGACCCAGGATACCGGCCGCGCCGGGAGCGCGCCAGAACGGCTCCAGACAGCCCCCGCCCCACGCCCTGCCGACCCGCTACCATGGGTCCCGGATGAAGCTCCGATGAAGCCCCGTGGTCTACGCCGGCTGTATGCCGCCCTGCTCGTCGCCGCGCTGGCGCTGGTGTCGCCGGTCACGGCGCAGAGCGGCGGCAGTTTCGGCGGCTCGGTGGGAGAGAGCTCCTCCTCGTCGGGGTCCAGCTTCTCGGATGTGGAGTCGCCGGGCGCCGCGTCCGCCGCGTCGTCAGGCGCGAGTTCGTCGAATACGGCCTCGCCGGACGACAGCGTGCCCGACTGGTTGGTCGAGGTCATCTTCTGGCTCGTGATCGCCGGGCTGGCCGTATTTCTGCTGGTGTCCCTGTGGCAACTGGCCCTCAGCCTGTTCGTGCCTCGCCAGGTGGTGTTCGTACAACTGCTGCTCGCCCGGTCCCCCAAGGTGCAGCGCCGCATCGGCGAGATCGCCCGCAGCGCCGATGCCGACACGGCCGGCCGCCTCCCGGAGATGTTCCGGCAGGCGGTCCGGGCGACCCTGGACGCCAGCCCCGACTGGGTCTACGGGCACGCGGTCGTCGAGCGGGGCCGCTCGGGCGCCATGACCCGGCGGCTCGCGGCCCTGGCGGTCCTGGCCCGCGCCGCCTTCACGGTCGAGACCACCCACAACCAGCAGGACGGCCGCGAGGATGGCCCGCAGCTTCAGGCCGACACCTCGCGGCGGGGCCACGGGGTACGGGCAGACGGCGCGCCGCAGTACCTCGCCGTGTCGCTGGGGGCCGTCACGACCCGCAGGCTGCCCGTGCCCCCCGGTCCCCAGACCGCCGAGGGGCTCCGGGCCGTGCTGGAGGCCCTGGCAGAGCGCGGCAACATCGAGGAGGTGCAGGTCATCTGGAGTCCCGACACCCCCGGCGAGTTCCTGACCGAAGATCAGGCCATCGGCAAATACCCGGACCTGGGCCGGCTGTAAGGCTCAGCCCAGCGTGCCGGCGGGCAGCAGCGTCGCCCTGGCCGGAGCGCCGTCCACCCCGGCCAGGGGCAGCGGGAGGCAGACCAGATCGTAGTCGCCGTCCGGCGTGGCGCTGAGGTTCAGGCCTTCGAGGATCAGCACGCCGGTCTCGCGGCAGGCGGCGTGGGCGTCCAGGGTCTTGCTCGTCAGCGGGTCCACGCTGGGGCAGTCGGTCCCGATGAGCCGCACGCCCCGCCGGGCGACCTCGCGCACGAAGGCGGGCTCCAGCGCCGTGAAGTCCTCGGGGAACTCGGCCCAGTGGGCGGGTTGCCCGGTGTGCAGCAGCAGCCGGGGCGGCAGCGTGCCCGGCAGCCCCGCGAGCGCTGCCGGGGTCACGTAACCGCCCTGCGGCGTCACGCTCAGGACGCGGCAGGGCCCGACGTAGACCTCCAGCGGAATCTCGTCCAGGCGCGCGCCCGCGTCGTCGTAGTGCCAGGGCGCGTCCACATGGGTGCCAGTGTGGGTGCTGGTCGCCAGCTCGGCAGTGTTCACGCTGTCGCCCCCGGCGATGCGGGCCACCGGAGTCAGGCGGTAGGGGGCGTCGCCGGGCCAGGTGGGATGGCCGGGCGTGAGCAGGCGCGAGATGTCTTGCAGGGGCATTGCCGCAGGATAACCGGCAGGAGGGGCGGGCAGGGGACATCTGCCCGCGCGCGGCCTGTCTGGACTGGAGTCGTGAACAACCTGAGCGCCTTCCGGCCCCTGCCCGCCTCCGTGGCGGTGCAGGCGGCCGCCGTGCTGACCGCCCTGTGCCTCGTCCCGGCGGTTCTCGGGGCGCTGTCCCTGGAGGCCCGGACCGACCTGACGCCCTGGGTCCTGGGCGCGGTGGCGTTCGATCTGGTCTTCGGGGCCTGCGGCGTGGGGTGGTGGGCTCGCCGCCGTGTGGAGCCGTCACGCCTGATCGGCACGGCCGCGCTGGGACTGGGACTGGCGGCGCTGCTGATGCCTGCCGCGCGTCCGGCATTGGGGGTGGCGGCGCTGCTGGTCGCCGGGGGAGCACTCTGGCGCAGGGCGGCTCCGGTGCCCCCCGAACCGGCCCCCTGGCCCCTGGCCCGGCGGGCCGCCCGGCTGGGACGGGTTTTTCCCCTTCCCCTGTCCATGTGGGTCGCACACGAGACGCTGCTGTGGCCGGGGCTGTGGCGGCGCGGCGCGCACGCTCCTCCCGGGGCCGAGGCCCTGACCTCGTTCCGGCGCTCGGGGCGCGTGGCCTACGTGTGGCTCTATGTCTTCTCCGAGCTTCCGCTGCACCTGGGCCTGCACGCCATGCTGGTCCCGGACGGGCGCGCCTTCGCCGCTTGGGCGCTGACGGCGGCCGACCTGGGCTTCAGCCTGTTCCTCTTCGCGCTGGCCGCGAGCTACCGCCGGTTTCCCACCTTCGTGGCCGGCGACACGCTGGTCCTGCACCAGGGGCTGCTGTGGTCGGGGACTGTGCCTCTGGCGGACATCGCGCAGGTCACCGCTCCTGTTCCCGGCGGCACGCGCCTCACGCTGAGCACGCCGCCCAACCTCGCCCTGCACCTGACGCGCGAGGCTCAGCTCCGGGGACCGTACGGCCTGCGCCGCCGGGGACAGGTCCTCACGGTGTTCATGGACGATCCGGCCGCCTTCCGGGCGGCCCTGGGCCGCTGAACCGAACAGGGAAGGTCCCGCCGGTCCTCCGGGCGGGGCCTTCCCTGTTCGGCTGTGCGCGGACGCTCAGACGCTGATTTCGGCGAACCTCGCGTTCTCGCGGATGAAGTCCTTGCGCGGAGCCACGTCGCTGCCCATCAGGGCATCGAAGATCTCGTTGGCGATGATCAGGTCGTCGATGCTCACGCGCTTGAGCACGCGCCGCTCGGGGTCCATGGTAGTCTCCCACAGCTGCTCGGCATTCATCTCGCCCAGCCCCTTGAAGCGCTGGATCTCGTACTTGCGGCCGTCGCGGGTCGCCTGCGCCACGTGCCGCTTGAGCTCCTCTTCGTTGTAGAGGTACGTGCCCTTGTTGTTCTTGGTGTTGGCCCCCACGGTGATCTTGTACAGGGGCGGCTGGGCGATGTACAGGTGGCCCTGCTCGACGATGGGCCGCATATAGCGGAAGAAGAACGTGAGCAGCAGCGTCGTGATGTGGCCGCCGTCCATGTCGGCGTCGGTCATGATCACGATCTTGTGGTAGCGCAGGTTCGACAGGTCGAAGTGCATCTGGTCGCCCGTGCCCTCGACGCCCGCCCCGATGGCCCCGATCAGGCTGCGGATTTCGGCGTTCTTGAGGATCTTGTTCAGCTCGGCCTTCTCGACGTTCAGGATCTTGCCGCGCAGGGGCAAAATGGCCTGGAAGCGCCGTTCGCGCCCGCCCTTGGCCGAGCCGCCCGCCGAGTTGCCTTCCACGATGAACAGTTCGCTCTCCGAGGGGTCCTGCGACGAGCAGTCGGCGAGCTTGCCGGGCAGGTCCTCGTTGTCCAGCGGGTTGCTGCGGCGCACGATGTCGCGGGCCTTGCGGGCGGCCTCGCGGGCGCGGGCGGCCTCGGCGGCCTTCTCGACGATGGTCTTGCCGATCTTGGGGTTCTCTTCGAGGAACTCCGCGAACTTCTCGCCCACCACCGCGTTCACGGCCGTCTGGGCCTCGCTGTTGAGCAGCTTGACCTTGGCCTGCGACTCGAACTGCGGCTCGCCGAGCTTGACCGACACCACGCAGTAGATGCCTTCGAGCAGGTCGTCGCCGCTGGGCACCGGGTTGCCCGACTTGATCATGTTCTTGTCGCGGGCGTACTTGTTCAGGATGCGGGTGTAGGCCGTCTTGAAGCCGGTCAGCGGCGTGCCGCCGTCGCGGGTGCGGATCATGTTGGCGTAGGTCAGGATGTTGTCGCTGGCGTAGGTGTTGGCGTGGATGAACGCCACCTCGACCTCGACCTCGTTGCTCTTGCCGCGCATCACGATGGGCTGGTCGTAGAGCAGCTTGGTGTCGTCGGTCACGAGCGCGCGCGCGAAGTTGGCGATGCCGCCCTTCTCGAAGAACTCTTCTTGCTTGACCTCGCCGCCGTGCAGGTCGGTGCGCTCGTCGCGGATGACGATCTTCAGGCCGGTCAGGTAGGCCAGCTCACGCAGGCGGTTGCGGATGCGCGAGTAGTCGAACTGGTTGTCGAACTCCTTGAAGATGGCCGGATCGGGGTGGAAGGCCACGCTCGTCGCCCACTGCACGTCCGCCGGCGTGGGGCCGAGGTCTTCGAGCGGCGTCGCCAGCACGCCGCGCTCGAACCGGATGTGGTACAGGCGCCCCCCCTTGTTGACGTGCACGTCGAGGAAGGTCGAGAGGGCGTTGACCACCGTCGAGCCGACGCCGTGCAGGCCGCCCGACACCTTGTAGGCGCCCTGGCCGAACTTGCCGCCCGCGTGCAGCTCGCTGAAGATCACTTCGATGGCCGGGCGGCCCTTGGACTTCATGATGTCCACCGGGATACCGCGCCCGTCGTCGGTCACCGAGGCGCTGCCGTCGGCATGCATGGTGATGCGGACCTCGGTCGCGAAGCCCGCGAGGCCCTCGTCGATGCCGTTGTCGATGATCTCGGTCAGGAGCTGGTGGTAGCCGTCCACGCCCGTGCCGCCCTGCACGTACATGCCGGGGCGCTTGCGGACGGCGTCCATGCCCTCGAGCATGGTGATGTGGTCGGCGGTGTATTCGGCGCTCGGGCCGGCCTGCGCGGTCAGCTCGGTCACGGTGGACAGTTCGTCGGTTCTGGTCATGGATCTCCTCGGCCGCCCCGGTGTGGGCAGCCCTGGTCCAGTGAAGCTCTGGGGGGTCGATCGGCGGAAAGACGCGCACTGGGCCGCCTTCCCGGCGGTCCCTCAGTATACCCCGGAGGTTGAAATCGGTCAAATTTATTCTGTAGTGGACAGAATACATGATGCGATTTGCGCGCGGCGGCGGCGGGGTCCGGGGCAGGGGCGGCTCAGCTTCCGCATCCCGCCGCCAGGGGGCACAATAGGGGGCCGATGCCCCGCGCCGCCCTGTCCCTCCACCTCACCGCCGCGCTGCTGTGCGGGAGCCTCGCCCTGGCGACCCCGCCCGCGACCGTTCCCGCCGCCTCCACCGGAGGGGCCGAGACCTGCGCCCTGCCCACCGGCCCGCTGCCCACCCGCACGCGCGCCGTGTTCGTCCTGGATACCAGCGGCAGCATGCGCGGCATCGGGGACGGTCAGGCCGACATCTTCGGGCAGGTCAAGGCCAGCGTGAGCGCCTACGTCGCGGCGGCGCAGCCCGACCGCGTGGACCTCGTTACCTTCGACGGTGGCCTGCGCACCCGCCGGGGCTACGCGCTGCCCACCGACGCCGACACCTTCGCGCGCGACCTCGCGGCGCTGCGCGCGAACGGCTCGAACACCTACCTGTACCGCAGCCTGCGCGACGCCCTGTCGCCCCTGGCGGGAGGCGGGCGCTACCTGACCGACGTGTTCCTGCTGACCGACGGCATCGACAACAATCCCCGGCGCCGGGTCAGCGCCGGACAGGCGCTCGCGGCCTTCCGGGGGCGTGGCCCGCTCGACCGCCTGACCTACATCGCCCTGGGCACCGAGATTCCGGCCGAGGCGGCCACGGCCCTGGCCCGCAGCGGCTACGCGCGCGGCCTGAGCCTGCCGGTCGGCACCGTCCCGGACCTGACCCGCGTGCGCGGCACCGTCCCCGCGACCGTCACCGACCCCGCGCGGGTGCCTGCGCCCTACCCGGACGGCACGCCGCTGCGGCTGGTCGGGGCCGAGGGCGGCGCGGTCCCCACCCTGGCCCAGGCGCAGGCTTCGGGCGGGCTCACCCGACTCCAGGTACGCGGCGAGGTCCCGCAGGGCACGGCGGCCCTGCTGTGCGCCGAGTCGGGGGCGGGCACGGGGGGGGGCGGGGACACGGCTACCGCCGCAGCCGGCACGTCTGCCGACCCCCTGGCCGCGCTGCCGCCGCAGCGGGTGCTGCTCACCCTGAACCTGCCGCCGCAGGCCGCCGCGCCGCAGGGCTGGCTGGCCTGGGTGCGGGGGCTGCTGGGTCGTCAGGACGGGGGGCAGGCCGTCCAGGGGGGCAGCGCGGTGCAGGTGGCGGCCTCCACCCCGGCGACTCCCGGCTGGCAGTGGCTCAACCCCGGGGCCGACCGCGTGCTCGGGCCGGGCGAGGACACCGTGCTGCGTTACCGCGCCGCGCCCGGCACCGACCTGCGCGGCGCGCGGCTGGAACTGCCCGGCGACGCGGGGGGCGCGGCCGCCGATCTGACGGCCGCCCTGGAGGCGCAGCCGGGGGCCAGCGAGTTCGCCGTGCGGCTGCGGCGCACCGGCAGCGGCGGGGCCGGACAGGAGGTCGCCGCCCGCCTGATCCTGGCCTCCGGCGAGACGCTGGTGTTGCCGGGCGTGACCGCCGGGCCGCTGGCGAGTGCGGGGCAGACCGTGACCCTGAGCCCGGTCGGGTCGGCCCCGACAGCGGGCGCGCCGTCGGGGACCGGCCCGACCGCTGCTCCGGCGGCGCGCCCGGCGCCGCGCTGGGCCGGGTGGGTGCTGGGGGTCGCGCTCCTGCTGGGGCTCCTGGCCGCCCTGGCCCTGCTGCGGCGCCGCCGCGCCGGGGCCGGGGGCGGCGGGGGAGCGGCCCCGCGCGGCGCGGCGGCCCCCCCCCACGCCTTCGTCGCCGGGACGGTCCCCACCGTAGAGGGCCTGACCTACAAGGAGGACCGCACCCTGGCGCTGGTCATGGCCGGCGGTGAGCTCAGCAGCGTGCCCACCCCGCTGGGCGGCCCCTTCGACATCGGGCTGCTGTCGCGGGTCCCCCACCTGAGCGGCGTACGGGCCGAACAGCACCGCGACGGCCTGCGTCTGCTGCACGTGCCCGAAGACCTGGACATCCGCCGGGGCGGGCGGCTGCTGCGGTCTGGCGACGTGGTGGTGCCCGGCACCCTGCTGGGTGTGGCGATGGCCGACGCCTCACGCGCGCCGCATCCCCCCCTGGGGTCGCTGGTGGGCCTGGGCCTGCCCCTGAGCCTGCGGGCCGAGGGCGTGAACGTGCAGGTGGCCGGTCCCTACGCCACCCACGCCCTGAGCCTGCCCACCGGCATCACCGATCTGGGCGAGGCCTTCGGATCGCCCGCCCTGCGCGGCCTGAAGGTCAGCGTGACCGCCGGGCGAATCCTGCTGGCCGACCTGCCCCCCGACCTCACCCTGAGCCGCGCGGGCGACCCGCAGCCGCTGCGCCCGGGCACGTACCTGCCCGCACAGACCGACCTGGGCCTGCCCGAACGCTGAGCGGCGGCCGGCCCCGGCATCCCCGGTCGCCGGGTCACCTGACCTGCGGCCAGGGGGCCGGGCACGCTACGCTGCGGGGTATGGAGTTGCTGCGGCTCGTTCACGGGTACATCCTGCCCCCGCTGTTGCCGGTGCCCCTCATCACCACCCCCCTCACGCTCATCACGCTCGTGCTGTTCGTGTGGAGCCTCGCCCCGGCCCTGAAGGGCGAGGTGCGCCCCGGCTTCGTGGTGTGGGTGCGCGTGACCTGGCTGGCCTTCCTGCTGCCGGCCGTGACGGGGGTGGCCCTGGCCCTGGGCGGGCTCAAGGTGCCCAGCTCGACCGATGTGGGCGGCGGCCTGACCAAATACGGTCTGCCGGTGGACCCCAAGCGCGACGGCGAACACTGGATGTACGCCGCCTTCGCGCTGCTGAGCCTGTTCATCATCGAGGTCCTCATCGCCGGCCGACTGCTCGACCGCAGGAAGGGCCTGCGGTACCTGCCGGTCGTGACCCTGTTCCTGTACGGCGTGGCCTATATGGTCGCGCGCGTGGCGGTCTTTCCGGGCAACTCGGTCGCCACGGGCACCTGAGCGGCGCCGGGGCGGAGGCCCTGCCGGATGAGATTCCGGTCAGTTTGGGTTCATCCGGCACCCGGCGCGCCGTGTTCAAGTGGACGCCGGATGCGACGTGTTGCCCTGACCCTGCTGTTGATTTCCCTGCCGGTGCCGGGTGCGCCGGCCTGGGCCGCACCCACGACCCCGGCGTCCCGGCCCGCCACCGTGAAGGTGAAGGCCGGTGACACGCTGTACCGCCTGGCCCGCACCTACCACCTCAGCGTGGCGCAGGTGCAGCGCTGGAACGGCCTGAACGGCAACACCATCCATGTGGGACAGGTGCTGCGGCTGCGGCCCCCGGCCACCGCCACCGCACCTGCCCCTGCCCGGACGACACCGGCCCGGACGACCCCAGTCCGGACAGCTCCGGCCAGAGGCGCTGCGGCCCAGGCCAGCCCGGTGGCCGGTCGCGGCGGCGGGGTCTATACCGTCCGGCGCGGCGACACGCTGGGGGGCATCGCCCGCCGGGCCGGGGTGAGTGTGGCGGCGCTGCAACAGGCCAGCGGCCTGCGCGGCACCCTCATCCACCCGGGCCAGCGCCTGCGGGTCCCCCCGCGCGGGACGGTCACGGTGGCCCGCGCGGCCACGCGCGTACCCGCCCTGCCCGCCGGCAAAGAGGCCCGGCTGGTCTACACCTACGTGCGGGTGGGGCCAGGCGACACGCCTCAGGGCCTCGCGGCGCGCTACCGCGTGACCCCCGACGCCCTGAGGCGGCTCAACGGGTTCTCGACCGTCCAGATGATCGTGCCGGGGACCAAGCTGCTGGTGCCCAGCCGCGTCGCCGTGCCGGTGCCGCCCGCCGCGCGCGGCAGCGCCGTGAGCTACCGCGCCGCGCGCCCCCTGGACATTCCCGTGCAGGTCGTGCAGGTGGACCTGCGGTGGCGCAACGTGCTGGTGGCCCCGGTGCTGCCCAGCCGCAGCCTGAGTTTCAACAGCGGGGCCACGGTGGGCACGCTGGCCCGCACGAGCGGCGCGCGCGCAGTCGTCAACGGCAGCTATTTTCACCCGCACACCTACGCGCCGGCCGGGGACATCGTCATGCAGGGCCGCCTGCTGACCTGGGGGCGCATTCCGGCCGCCCTGGCGATCACGCCCGACAACCGCGCGAGCATCGCCGCGAGCACCACCGCGCTGTTCAGCCGTCCGCTGGACACGAGCTGGGCCGGGATGGAGACGGTCATCGCCACCGGGCCGCGCATCGTGGCGCGCGGGGCCGTGCAGCACAGCTACAGCGGGGTCTTTCAGGACCCGGCCCTCTTCGGGCGGGCCGCGCGCAGCGCCGTGGGCCTGCTGAGCAGCCGCGACCTGCTCCTCGTGACCACCCACGCCCGCCTCACCACGGTCGAGATGG
Organism: Deinococcus gobiensis I-0; assembly: GCF_000252445.1. GTDB lineage: Bacteria > Deinococcota > Deinococci > Deinococcales > Deinococcaceae > Deinococcus > Deinococcus gobiensis. The sequence continues at coordinate 974,643 of NC_017790.1, forward strand.
GCAAGGTCATGGCGAAGCTGGGCGCGCGCGACGCCCTGCTCCTCGACGGCGGCAGCAGCGCGGGGCTGGCCTGGAACGGCGCGGCGGTACTCGACAGCGTGCGCAAGGTCAGCTACGGCATCGGGGTCTTCGCCGACTACACCGGCCGGCGCTACGCCCGCTAGCCGCCCACGCCGCCCGTTCCGGCAGCCGCGCCAGCCGCCGAGGCGCTAGCATGACGGGATGACCCATTTCGCGCGCTCCTGCGGAGGACAGCCATGAAACCCGCCCAGATCCAGTCGCAGCTTCAGCGCGTGCTGAGTGAGGCCATCTCCGGCCTGCGCGATCCACGCGTGCCCATGATCGTGACGGTCGAGCGCGTGCAGGTCGCCCCCGACTACACCCTGGCGCGTGTGTACGTCAGCGCGATGGGGGCCGACATGCCCGAACTGCTCGATGCCCTGACCCACGCGCGCGGACACCTCCAGCGCGAGGTGGCCGCCCAGGTCAAGATGCGCCGCACCCCCACCCTGGAGTTCCGCTCGGCGGCCGACTCTCCCCTCTGAGCATGCCGGACACCCACCCCCCCACCACCCCCGGCCGCACCTTCACGTCCGACTTCCGCGTGCGGTATGCCGAGACCGACGCGATGGCCGTCGCCCACCACGCCACCTACCCGGTGTGGTTCGAGGTGGGCCGCAGCGACCTGATGCGTGAGCTGGGCCTGCCCTACGCCGAGATCGAGGCGCGCGGGTACTACCTCATGCTCAGCGGCCTGCACGTGCAATACCGCCGCGCCGCCCGCTACGACGACCGCCTGCGCCTGACCACCCGCGTCTCGGAGCTGCGCAGCCGCACCCTGAAGTTCAGCTACGAGCTGCACCGCCTGGGGGAAGAGGGCGCCGCGCCCGAGCTGCTGGCGACCGGCGAGACCCACCACATCGCCACCGACCGGACCTACCGCCCCGCCCGCATGCCCGACGACGTGCTGGAACGCCTCAAGCCCTGAGCCATCCTGTTGTTCCTGTGGGAGTACGGGTGGCTGTCCCCCGGAACCCGCAGGCTGGAGGCATGACCAGAGCCTGGACGCCTACGACCGACCTGTGCGATGCCGACGGGCGAGCCCGGGTCCTGGCTCCCATCTTCCGCTCCTATGGCCGCCTCCAGCGCTTCTGCGGCGAGATTTCGACCCTGAGGGTGGACGGGCACAATCCACTGGTGCGCGAGGCGCTGCACACGCCGGGCCGCGGGCGTGTACTGGTCGTGGACGGCGGCGCGCGGCTGGACTGCGCGCTGCTGGGCGACCAGCTGGCCCAGGCCGGCGTGGCCCAGGGCTGGGCCGGCGTCGTCGTGAACGGCGCGGTTCGGGACGCGGCGCGGTTGGCCGAACTGCCGTTGGGGGTCCTAGCACTGGCGACCCATCCCCGGCGCAGTGGCAAACTCGCGCAGGGCGAGCGGGATGTGGGGGTGCATTTCGCCGGGGTCTGGCTGTGGCCCGGCGACTGGCTATGTGCCGATGAGGACGGTGTAGTGGTCCTGCCCGGAGATGGGGGACCCCCCGACCATCTGTGACTTTATATACATTCCTTGGCTTTTATGGAAGAAAATGACATTCGGCAGATGAAGCCGGGGTAAACTTTCTCTGAGACATGACGGTTTCCCCACTTCCTCTCGTGCTGGTCGTTTCAGCGCAGCGCAGCCATGCGCCGGCGCTGGCGGCGGCCCTGCGCGGCTCGGAAGTGCAGTACCTGCCCGACAGCGACACCCTGCTGCGCGAGGCCAACCTGCGCGCGCCCCAGGTCGTGCTGCTGTACACCGACACGCCGGGCACGCCGCTGGCGCAGGTGTTGCCGATCCTGCGCCGCCGCGCCGAACTCGCCGCGACGCAGTGGCTCGCGGTGGGCACGCAGGGCCTGGGCGAACTGCTGGCCGCCGGGGCCGACGGACTGGCGAGCGACGCGACCTCGCCCGAGGCGCTGGCGTTGCAGGTGCGCAACATGCAGGTGCGCGCGCAGCAGCATACCGACGCCCTGGAGCGCGTGGCGACGCTGCAACGCCGCATGGACGCCTGGGAGCACGAGGAGCGGGTGCGCGACCAGCTCGTGCACATGCTGGTCCACGACCTCAAGAACCCCATCGCCGCCGTCATGGGGCTGCTGGAGGTCGTCGAGGACGATACCCGCCTGCCTCCCGACTCGCGCGAGCTGCTGCGGGTGGCGCGCGACGAGGCCCAGCACCTGCTGCACCTCACCGTGAACATGCTCGACGTCCGCAAGATCCAGGCGGGCAAGATGAACCTGCGCCGCGAACTGATGTTCAGTCCGATGTTCAGCGAGGTGATGGACCTCGCGCGCGGCGACGTGGGCAGCGGCCTGCGCGAACGCAATCTCCAGGTTCAGGTCGAGCAGGGCATCAGCCCGGTCAGTGCCGACGCCGAGATCCTGCGCCGGGTCATGGCGAACCTCATCAGCAACGCCCTGAAGCACACCAGCATGGGCGGCCTCATCGCCATCGACGTGAGCAGCGACGGCCCGCATCTTCTGGTCAGCGTGCGCGACGACGGCGAGGGCATCCCCGAGGACGACCTGCCCAACCTCTTCGCCGCCTTCGAGCAGAGCCGACTGACCCTGCACGGCCGCTTCGACACCGGCATGGGCCTGGCCTTCTGCAAGATGGCCGTCGAAGCGCACGGCGGCCAGATCGGCGTCGAGTCGGTGCGCGGGCAGGGCTCACGCTTCTTCTTCACCCTGCCCTTCGCGCAGGACAGCGAGGACGACGATTTCGTCGAGCTGCTGAACTGAAACAAGTGCGGGGGCAGGGGTAGAATGTCCGGCTCCGGTCCCCGACCAAGTCGTCCGTTCACAGCGGCCAGAGGAGAAGGGGGGTGTGGCTAACTTCTCCATCTCCGGCCGCTGTCTTCTCCATCTCCGGCCGCTGTCTTTTCCGCTCAATGCAGAGGGACCAGAGGCGCTCCTCGATCCCTCTGCACTCTGCCCTCAGTCGTCGGCCGCCGCGCCCAGCAGGTCGGGGTGGATGCCGAAATCCTCGGCGATGAGTCGGGCCGTCATCTTGGCCGACATCATCACGCTGGGGGTTCCTGCGCCCGGCTGCGCGCCCGCGCCGACGAGGTACAGGCCGCGTACGTCCTCGCTGCGGTTGTGAGGCCGGAAAAAAGCGCTCTGAGCCAGCACCGGCTCGGGGCCGAACGCATTGCCCAGGTAGCTGTCGAGCGTGCCTTCGAAGTAGTCGGGGGTCACGTACTCGAAGTGGGTCAGGCGGGCACGCAGGTCCGGAATGAACCCGCGTTCCTCCAGGTAGTCCAGCACGCGCTCCGTGAGCCGGGGTCCCTCGACCGACCAGTCGATACCGCTGCCGTTGTGGGGCACCGGCACGAGCGTGTATGCCGCGTGGTGCCCGGCCGGGGCCAGCGCCGGATCGGTGAGGGTGGGGACGTGCAGGTACTGGCTGAAATCCTGCCCCAGCACCTTCTTGCCGAAGATCTCGCGCAGCAGCGCTTCGTAGCGCGGCCCCAGCAGGATGTTGTGGTGGCGCAGGTTCAGCGGCTGGCCGTCGTCGCGGAAGCCGAAGTAGATCACCAGCAGGCCCATGCTCTGCGGCGCGGCCTTGATCCGCAGGTCGTTGTTGACCAGCCGGGCGGCGGCGGGCACGCGCTTGAGGTAGGTGTTGGCCCAGTCGCCGTTGCTCACCACGATGTCGGCGCGCAGTTCCTCGCCGCTTTCCAGCCGCACGCCGCGCGCGACGCGGGGACCGACCGGCGCGCGCACCGGCCCGCCCCGGCCCGACTCGACCAGAATCTCCTCGACACCCGTGCCGTAGCGCACCGTGCCGCCCAGCTCGCGGAACTTGCGCACGAAGCCCTGCACGAGCGCGCCCGTGCCGCCCATCGCGTAGTGCACGCCCCAGGTCTTCTCGACAAAGTGGATCATGGCGTAGATGGCCGGCACGCTCAGCGGGTTGCCGCCGATGAGCAGCGTCTCGAAGGAAAAGACCTGCCGCATCTTGTCCGAACTGAAATACCGGGACGTGAACGAGAACAGGGTGCGCACCGCGTCGAGCTTCATCAGGTCGGGCACGACCCGCAGCATGGTGGGCAGGTCGCCGAAGTGCGTGTAGCCCAGTTCCAGAAAGCCGCGCTCGAAGATGGCCTGCGCGTCGCGGTGGAATCTCTCGTAGCCCTCCAGGTCCTCCGGGGCCAGCCGGGCGATCTGCTCGCGGGTGCTCACCGGGTCGCCGTCGTAGTCGAAGAAGGTGGCGTCGTCGAACACGATCCGGTAGAAGGGCAGGATGGGCACGAGGTTCACGTACTCGCGGGTACGGGGGCCGCCGCTGTCGCCCGCCTTGACCCGCTCGCCGCTCAGGGTATGGGGCGGGTAGTCGGGAGTGTTCAGCGCGGCGTGGTCCCGTTCCAGCGAGAACAGTTCCTCGATGAAGTGCGGCACCGTGATGACGGTCGGCCCCATGTCGAACACGTAGCCGTCCTCGGTGCGTTTCTGGTAGGCGCGGCCGCCGGGGCCGTCCAGCCGTTCCAGGATGGTCGTGTCGAAGCCCAGGCTCTGGAGCCGGATGCCCAGGCTCAGGCCGCCGATGCCGGCACCGACGATCAGGGCGCTCTTGCGCTGTGGGGGGCCCGCGGGCCGGGGAGAGGCAGAGGAAACAGTCATGGTAGGGGTAGACCTCCCGCCGAAACCCGGCGGCGGCATGGGGGAAAGACGAATCGGTTCAGGCGGAGAAACTGCGCAGTTCCCACCAGGCCTGGGGCAGCATCATCAGTTTGCGCCGCCCACTGACGTAGGCCCGGCGGTTGAAGTTGTCGTATCCGGCCGCCTCCAGGTCGTCGAGGATGCCCTCGTAGGCGCGGGCGGCGGTGGCGACGGCCAGCCGGGCGCGGCCCCGCAGCAGCGGGATGCCCGCGCGGCCTTCGGCGTACCAGGCCCGGGCCTGGGCGGTCAGGTCGCGCAACATGGCGCAGTATTCGGGCGTGACCACCCCACGTTCCAGGTCGGCGCGGCACAGGCCGTAGCGGTCTAGGACCTCGGCGGGCAGGTAGACCCGGCCCAGCGACAGGTCCTCGCCCACGTCGCGCAGGATGTTCGTGAGCTGCATGGCCTGACCCAGCCGCAGCGCCTTGTCCAGCGTGGCCTCGCCGCCCTCGTAGCCGCTGATGGGCGCGATCATGAAGCCCACCACGCCCGCCACCCGCCGGCAGTACAGCGTGAGGTCGTCCATGCTGGCGTAGTTGTGGCCGCGCAGGTCCATCCGCAGACCCTCGTGCAGTTCGGCGAAGGCCCCCAGGGGAATGGGGTACTCGCGCGCCGCCCAGGCCAGCGCCCGGTCGGTCGGGTGCTCGCCGGGCCGGCCGGCGAAGGCCCCCTGCACACGCGACCACCAGTCGCCCAGGCGGGCGTCCACGTCGGGACCGCCGCCGTCGGCGATGTCGTCACCCTCACGGCAGGCGGCGTACACGGCCCACACGGCGGCGCGCTGCCGGCCCGGAAAACAGCGCGAGCCGAGGTAAAAGGTCTTGCTGTGCTCCCGGGTCACGGCCTGGCAATGCCGCAGGGCCCGGTTCAGCCCCGGGTCGACGGTGGAAGAGGGTGCAGGCGGGGCGCAGTCAGTCACGGGCAGGTCCTCTGGTCCAGGCCCGCAGGGGGCCGGGCAACTCTGGCGGGGAAATCCGGACGCGGGCGGCAAAGGAAGGGGAGAGGCCCTGGAGACGGGGGTGGGGGGCCGCCCCTGGCTCCGGGGTCACGCCCGACCGGTCCGGGTCAGGGCCGGGGGGGACGTGCGGCGGGGGCGATCCATATGGCCGAGTGTAAAGCCAGAAATGGCGCGTGAATCTCACGCTTTGTTACAGATCGGTGTCCGGACCCGCTTCCTTAAGAAAATGTTCAAACTGCACGTTGCCGCTGCGAAAGGCCATGCGCCGCCGCAGCTGCGGCAGCTGGAGGCCGGTCCACGCCGGGTCGAAGAAGTTCAGCCCACCGAGCGTGCTCAGCGCCGTCTGGCCGGGACCGCCGGTGCGCGCCACGTACATCAGCCACAGCTGACCGCCGGGGCGCAGCACGCGGGCCAGCTCACCCAGGAACCGGGCCGGGTCGTTCGTCTCGTTCAGGGTGGCCCCGACCGTCACGCCGTCGAAACTGGCGTCGGGCAGGCCGCTGCTTTCGAGGTTGAGCAGCGCCCAGTCAATCAATGGCGACGTTTCGCGGCGCTGGCCCTCGCGCAGCATTGCGGGGCTCAGGTCGGCCGCCAGTACCGCGCAGCCCTGGGCGGCCAGCACGCCCGCGTAGAATCCGGCGCTCGTGCCCGCGTCCAGCCAGCGCTCTGCGGCCTGTGGGCGGCACTGGCCCAGGAACAGCGCCCGCTCGCGCTCCAGGCCGAAGGGCTGGCCGCTGAGCAGCGTCAGCGACTGCGCGCGCCACAGCATGTATCCGCGCGCGGTGAGGGGCGCGAGATTGCTTAGCTGTGCCCGCGACAGGGCCGGAGCGGCATGAGAATGATTGAGGGAATCTTTGGGGTGCCGCTCCGGTCGCATTGTGTTCATTATGCTGTTCTGGAGATTGGCCTGCCCAGAGGGAGGCTGGCCGGCGCGAGAGGGCGCTGGGCCAGGAGGACGGAAATGGAAGAGAAAAAGAGTATGGGCGGCGCACTCATCGACGTGTTCGACGCGGCCCTGGTGCTGGTCAAGTCAGAGCTGAGTGGACTCATCAAGAAGCTCACCGCCGTCATCAAGGCCAAGGGCCTGGGCGTGGTTCTCATGCTGGGGGCGGTGGGGCCGCTGCTGCTGGGCCTCGTGTTCCTGATCCTGTTCGTGTTCTACGGCCTGATGCGCCTGGGCCTCGGGGCCTGGGCCGCCGCGCTGCTGATCGCGCTGTTCAGCTTCGCCCTGACGGGGGCATTGATCGTCATGGGCCTGAACAAGCTCTCGGCCGACGCCGACCTGGGCCAGCCCAAGCGCAAGGAGGGTCCCATGACCGAGGACGAGCGGCTCGAAGCCCAGTACCAGGCCGAGAAGCGCGCCGAGAAGGCGCGGGCCGAGCAGGAGAAGAAAGGCCACGAGAAGGGCGCGGCGGGCACGCCGATCCCCGCCGTGGGTCTGGGCAAGGGCCGTGAACCCGAGCCGGTCGGCGTCCCCGGCCGCATCTCGACCACGGGCACCTCGGGGCGTGACCCCAGCAGCCAGTACACCGACCAGTCCACGGGCGGCGTGCGGCCCAACCCCGAGATTCCCCGCGACGCCATCAACTACGCGGCGGGCGAGAGCCGCGTACTGAACGCCGAGGACGGCGCCGCGACCGTGCGCGTCGAGGGCGGTACCGTGACCGTACCGGTCTACGAAACCGACGAGGACGGCAAGCCCCAGATGTACAGCACGGGCATCAACGACAAGCTCGAAGGCAGCACCCTGCCCTCGGGCCCGGCCCCCGCGCATGGTGGCCACGGTCACAAGAAGCACGACCCCAACCTTCAGGAGCCGGTCGTCCTGAAAGACGCTCCGGGCATTCCCGTGAGCACCACCCCCACCTACCGGGAAGACATGCGTGAGGCGGCGGGCGGTCCGGACGACGCCCCGGCCGTGCGCCTGGATTCCGTGAGACTGGGCAAGGAGGACCGCCGTGACTGAGTACCGGGACCACGAATACCGCACCGAGCAGGAAGAGGCCCGCGAGCGCCTCAAGCAGAGCATTGACGCCCTGGCCGAGCGCGCCAACCTGCAGGTGCAGATGCAGAAGGAGCCCCTGAAGATGCTGGGCGGGGCCTCGGCGGTCGGGGCCCTGGTGGGCATGGTCGTGGGGCGGCAGTTCCGGCGCAGCAAGAAGATCTACGTGGACGCGGAGAGCCCCCTCAAGCACCAGAAGGAACTGGTCCGGGCGCAGAAGAAGCAGCAGGGCCAGAGCGTCGGCGGCGCGCTCGCCGCGACCCTGGCGACCCTGGCGGTCAAGACCCTCACCGACCGCGTGCTGTCGCCCAAGCTCGAGCAGCTCGCCAGCGGCATGCTGGAAAAGGCCGGGCAGGCCCCCGAGTCCGGGGCGCGGTCCGGTGGGACGGGCGGGTCCACGGCCGGGCGTCTGGCCATGCCGGTGCGTCCGGCCCCGGCGGCCCGCAGCGACACCCCGGCGACCCGCCCGGAATCGGCCATCGGCACCGCCGCCTTCCTGAAAAAGCCTGCGACGGGCAGTGCGCAGCAGCCGACCGCCCCCGAGAGCGCGGACGCGCAGGCGTCGGCCGAGGGCAGCGCCCCGCCCCGCCCGCAGGCCCATCCCGGCATCGTGCCCATGCCGGCCAGCCATGTGGAGGCCAAGGCCCAGGGCACGCCCCTCTCGGCCGAGGAGAAAGCCAACCCCAACGCCCACTGAGGCCAAGGCCCGAGAGGGCCGGCAGGGTGCAGGCGGCTCATCCGACAAGGGTGGGCCGCTCTTGATTCGTGTCTCTCAAGTTCTGCTACCCTGCCCCCATGACCGCCACCGCCCAGCGCAGCACCCGCCAGCGAGACGTGATTTCCCGTGTGCTGGACACGGCCGAGGGGCCGCTGGGTGTCGCGGAGGTGCTGGAGCGCGCTCAGAGCGATCTGCCCGGCCTGGGGATCGCCACGGTGTACCGGACCCTCAAGCTGCTCACCGATCAGGGCCGCATCCATCCCGTGACCCTGGACGGCGAGACGCTGTACGAGGCGTCGGGCCGGGGCCACCACCACCATTTTTCCTGCACGTCGTGCGGCAAGGTGTTTACGCTGCATACCTGCCCGGTCGCCCTGCCGCGCGGCACGGTGTACCCCGGCGGCTTCATCGTCGAGGCGCACGAGGTCACGCTCTACGGCCGTTGCCCGCAGTGCGCCGCGCCCCAGGCCTGAGCCCCGCGCATCACGTCTGCCCGCCCCCCTGGAACCGCTCCCAGATGGGGCCTTATGCTGAGAGGCGATGCTCAACCCAGACCTCTCGGCCCGGCTGCGGACCGCCTTCGACGACGACCGCGACGCCGATACCTTTTTGCTGCGCCTGGACCGCTACGGCGACGACCTGGAGCGCAGCCTGCGCGCCGTGTATGGGGACCGGACCCCGGCCCTGGTCGAGCGGCTGCTGGAGATCATGCTGCATGCCTTCCACGCCCGCCCCGCCGACCTGAAACGGCTGGACGAGGCGCGGCTGCTGCGCCCCGACTGGCTCCAGTCGCCCGACATGGTGGGCTACGTCGCCTACGCCGACCGATTCGCGGGCACGCTGCGTGGGGTGGGCGAGCATCTGGACTACCTGTCGGACCTGGGTGTGCGCTACTTCCACCTCATGCCGCTGCTCAAGCCCCGCGAGGGCGAGAACGACGGCGGTTACGCGGTGGCCGACTACCGCGCCGTGCGTCCCGACCTGGGCAGCATGGACGATCTCTCGGCGCTGGCGCAGGGGCTGCGGGGCCGGGGCATCAGCCTCGTGCTCGATCTCGTGCTCAACCACGTCGCCTCCGAACACGACTGGGCGGCGCGCGCCCGCGCGGGCGAGGAAAAGTACCGCGACTACTTCCATATCTTCCCCGACCGCACGCTGCCGGGCGCCTATGAGCGCACGCTGCCCGAGGTGTTCCCCGATTTCGCGCCGGGCAACTTCACCTTCGACCCCGCGCTGGGCCGCCTGCTGGACGCGCCCGCGCCCGCCGAGGCCCCCAAGCCGAAGAAGGGCAGCCGCAAGAAGGCCGCCGCGCCCGCCGAGGCGGCCCTGTCCGTCGCCCGCCAGACCGACGGCGCGGGCGGCTGGGTCTGGACCACCTTCAACACCTACCAGTGGGACCTGAACTGGGCCAACCCCGACGTGTTCGTGGAATTTCTGGACATCATCCTGTACCTCGCCAACCGGGGGGTCGAGGTGTTCCGGCTCGACGCCATCGCCTTCATCTGGAAACGGCTGGGCACCGACTGCCAGAACCAGCCCGAGGTCCACGAGCTCACGCGGGCGCTGCGGGCGGCGGCGCGCGTCGTGGCCCCGGCGGTAGCCTTCAAGGCCGAGGCCATCGTGGCCCCGCACGACCTGATCCACTACCTGGGCACGCGCGACCACCACGGCAAGGTCAGCGACATGGCCTACCACAACAGCCTGATGGTGCAGCTCTGGAGCAGCCTCGCCTCGCGCGACACCCGCCTCATGCAGGAGGCGCTGCTGGCCTTCGCGCCCAAGCCCACCAACACCACCTGGGGCATGTACGTGCGCTGCCACGACGATATCGGCTGGGCCATCAGCGACGCCGACGCCGCGCGCGCCGGGCTCTCGGGGCCGGGGCACCGGCATTTCCTGTCGGATTTCTACAGCGGCATGTTCCCGGGGACCTTCGCGCGCGGGCTGGTCTTCCAGTACAACCCGGCGACCGGCGACCGGCGCATCAGCGGCACGGCGGCCAGCCTCGCGGGGCTGGAACAGGCCCAGGACCTGGGCGACGAGGCCCTGACCGAACTGGCGGTGCGCCGGCTGCTGCTGCTGCACGCCGTCACGCTGGGTTTCGGCGGGGTGCCGCTGCTGTACATGGGCGACGAACTGGCGCTGCTCAACGACTACGCCTTCGCCGACGTACCCGAGCACGCCCCCGACAACCGCTGGGTGCACCGCCCGCGTATGGACTGGGCGCGGGCGGCAGCGGCCCAGGCGCAGCCCGGGACCCCCGCCGGGCGCGTGAACGCCGGCCTGCGCGCCCTGATCCGCGCGCGCGCCGCCACGCCGCACCTGCACGCCAGCATCGAGAGCCGCCCGGTGCCCAGCCCCGATCCCCGCCTCCTGATGCTGCGCCGCGACCATCCGCTCGGCGTGATGCTCCAGGTCTACAACTTCAGCGAGGAGCGCGTGACCCTGCCCGCCTACGTGCTGCGCGGGCACCTGGGCGCGGCGGCCACCGACCAGCTCGGCGACGGCACCTTCGACCTGGGCCGCCCCTCCGTGACGCTGGGGGCCTACCGCGCGCTGTGGCTGGTGAGCCGGGAAGAATGACGGGGGCCGACGGGGCTAGGCCATCCGGCGGGTGTCGGGGCCTGGCCCCGTGTCCTATCCTCGGGGGATCTCGCGCAGGGCCACAGGGGGTTTCTCATGCCGCACCGCTTCTTCCGTACCGCGTCCACCGTTCGTCTCCGGGTCACCGGAAGCGGTCTCCAGAGGATCTAGCCGCGCTGCCGGTGACCTGCCGCCACGAGGTCACCCGTCTTGAACACCTTCGCCGAACATCTTGAAGTCACCCCCGCCACCCCCGAGACCCTGGCCGACCTGTATGCCCTGCACCCCGACCGCGAGGACGCCGCCCGGCGGCTGGAGGCCCTGCGGGGCCGGATCGCGGCCGGGCACGTCCACTTCGCCCAGACCCTGATCCTGCGCGGCCCGCGTGGGGTCGAGGGGAGCCTGCTGCTGGCGGGCAACCCGGCCGTGCCCCTCTTTCCCCGGCTGCGGCCGGACGCCTCCGCCTCCGCAGTCACGGCGCTGTTGCGCGCGGCCCGTGCTCAGGTCTCGCCCGACCGGCCCCTGATCCTCGACAGCACGCTCGCTCCACTCGGTGCCGAGCCGGCCCGGGAAGCCGGGTGGGCGCATACCGAAACGCACGTGCTGTACGAGACCGACCTGCGGGCCCACACGTTCGCCCCCGAACCGGGCGCGCGGGAGGTCGGCACGGATTCCCCCGCCGTGCGCGCCCTGCTGGCCGAACTGGGCCGCGCCGACTGGCGGCCGGACAAGGACGAGGTGCTCATAGGCCTGTTCGGCCCCGCCGGGGAGCCGCTGGCGCTGGGCACCGTCCAGGCGTCCGGGCGGCCGGACGCGGCGACCCTCGACCTGATCGGGGTGCGGCCGGGCCGGCGCGGGCAGGGCCACGGCACCCGGCTGCACGCGCATCTGCTGGGGTGGGCCGCGGCGCGCGGCTTCGCGCGGCATGTCGGCGCGACCGACGCGGGCGACCTCGCCATGCGCCGCGTCCTGGCCCGGCACGGCGCCCGCGAGACGGCGGTGCAGGAGGTCTATCTTCCCCTTGCCCCGCAGGCCCCGGAGCGCGTATAGTTCTCTCTTGGTCAAGTGGGGCAGGGCGACCAACAGCCGCAGACGCCGTCAGGCGCGCGGCGGCCCCGACCCCCGGACGGAAGCGGCCTGAACAGGGCCAGCGACCGGACCAGCAAGGAGGGCGACATGCCCAAGATGAAGACACTGAAGGCGGCCAAGCGGCGCGTGAAGATCACGGCGACCGGCAAGGTCATGGCGTTCAAGAGTGGCAAGCGCCACCAGAACACCGGCAAGAGTGGCGACGAGATTCGCGGCAAGGGCAAGGGCTTCGTCCTCGCCAAGCCCGAGTGGAAGCGCATGAAGCTGATGCTGGGGGGTAAATAATGCCTCGCGCCAAGACCGGCATCGTTCGCCGCCGCCGTCACAAGAAGGTCCTGAAGCGCGCCAAGGGCTTCTGGGGCAGCCGCTCCAAGCAGTACCGCAACGCCTTCCAGACGCTGCTGAACGCCGCGACCTACGAGTACCGCGACCGCCGCAACAAGAAGCGTGACTTCCGCCGCCTGTGGATTCAGCGCATCAACGCGGGCGCACGCCTGCACGGCATGAACTACTCGACCTTCATGGGCGGCCTCAAGCGCGCCGGTGTGGACCTCAACCGCAAGGTGCTGGCCGACCTCGCCGCGCGTGAACCCGAAGCCTTCAAGGCGCTCGTGGACGCCGCTCAGGGCAGCAAGCAGGGCTGAAGCCCTTCTGGTGCGGGCGCGCCGCCTTCCCGGCTCCGGGGGGCGGCGCGCCCTTCTTTTGTTCTCCGCGCACAGCCCTCCCGGGCGCGCGGGCGTACCATACGGGGCGTGAACGTGGCAAGGGTGATTCTCTCGGCGGTGGCGGGACTGGCGGCGGCGCTGCTTTCTTTCTCGGTCATCTACGTGCGCGGCGACCTCGGCGGGGTCATGACCGTGCTGCGCGCGCGCTCGGCGGCGCGGCGGCTGGCCGAGTCGGGGGCGGGCGCGGCCGAGGTCGAGGCGGCGCGGGCCAACGTGCTGGCACTGGCCGAGCGCTTCGTGGCTCCCGATCTGGCCACCCGGCTCGTGCCGCTCGAACTCTTGATCGGGCTGGGGGTGGCCGTGTTCATGTGGTGGTTTTTCGAGCGCCGCAGCGCACAGGTGCAGCAGGAGGGCCGCCCCGACATCCACGAGCGCATGGTGCTGCGCCTGGCCCACCGCATGGGTGGGCGCTTCACCCTCACCGACCTGAGCGAGCGCAGCCCCCTGAGTGCCCCGCAGGCCCAGGCCACCACCGACCGGATGCTGGAGCGCGGCCAGCTGCGGCGTGAGGGCGAGGCCTTCCGGCTCGCATGACGCCTTTCTCGGCCGACCAGCTCGCCGCCCTGCTCGACGAGGCCGACCACGCGCCCTGGGAGAGCGTGCGGGCGGCCCTGAGCGGCGTGGAGGGTCAGCCCCACCCCCGGATCGGCTGGCTAACCACGCACCTCGCCGTGACCAAGCGCGAGTACTGGAGCCTCATCGCGGCGGCGACGGGCGCGCCCCCCCCGCCCGACGACTATGGCCTGACCCGCCTGATGGCCTGGGAGATCGGGGCCGCGCGCGCCCTGAGCGACGACGCCCTGACCCGCCGCGTGGTCCACGCCGGAGCAGAGTTCGGTGTGGCCGAGCTGCTGCGCCTGAATGCCCGCCATACCGCCTGGCACGCGGGCCAGATCGCCGCGCTGGCCGACCGCTCCCGCAGCGCGTAGGTCCGGCCCGTGCCCGATGAACGTCCCTTCCTGACTGAACCCGGTCAGGCGGGTCAGACCCCCGGCGCGGCCGTGCCCGCCGCCCTGTTCGACCTCGCGGTCAACCGCGCCTGGGCGGCGCTGCGCGGTCTGTCGCCCGGACAGCGGGAGGGCGCGGCGGCCGACGGGGCGCTCGCCGCGTGGCACGCCCGCACCCGTTTTGCCCGCCGTGTGCCGCTGGAGGCGGTCCGGGCGGCGCTGCTGGCCCGGCCGCCCGGTGAGATCGCCGCAGGCCGGGAGTGGCACTGGTCAGGCGGCCCGGTGGGGGGCTGGCAGCCGGGCCGGGCGCCCTTTCCCTAGGCCGGGTCCGGGTGCCGCGCCAGCGTTTCGGCGGCCAGACGCACCGCCCGCGTGATCTCCTCCTGGGGCAGGTAGGGCAGGGGGGGGCGGTTTCCGGGCACGGCCAGGGCCACCGCCGCGTTCGCCGGAACGTGCAGGAACCCGCAGCGCACCCCCGCGCGGCCCGTCTCCTGCAGGTGGTGCAGCGCGCGGTACATCACGAAGTTGCAGACATACAGGCCCGCCGTGTTGCTGATGTGGCCGGGAACCTGCTCCGCCTGCCACGCCGCCAGGATGGCCCGCAGCGGCAGCGTGCTGAGCATGGCGGCCGGGGCCTGGGCGTGCGTGTGGGCAGGCGCGTCGCGGTAGGTGCGCCCCGCGTTGTCGGGAATATCGAAGTCCATGACGTTCACCGCCACCCGCTCCAGCGTGACCTGGGGCCGTCCCGCCGCGAGGCCGGTGAGCAGCGCGGCGTCCGGACGCAGGCGGTCGAGCAGGGGCAGCAGGACCTCGGCCGCCGCGTGCGGCTCGACCGGCAACAGCGCCGAGTGGACCTGCCAGCCGCCGGGCAGCTCCAGACCGTCCAGGGCCTGGGCCGCGCGGGCGCTGGGGTTGTCGGGATGCGTGTGGAACGGCTCGAAACCGGTGAGCAGCAGTGTGGGCATGTGCGGGCAGGATACGCGGCGGGCGCGGGTGCGGCACACTGGGGGCATGACTGCCGCGTCCCAGACCGCCGTGAACGTCCTCGCCATCCTCACGCCCCAGGCCACCCACGTCGCGGACGTCGAAGCCCTGCTCGGGCGGATGGCCCTCGCCAGCCGTCAGGAACCCGGCTGCCTGCGCTACGACATCCTGCGTGAAGACCACGCGGACGGTCCCCGGTTCCACATCCAGGAGCGCTACCAGGACGCGGAGGCCGTCACGGCCCACGGCGCGAGCGAGCACTACGCCGCCTTCCGCGCCCAGGTCGGTCCCTGGCTGGTCGCGCCGCCGCAGGTCACGCGCCTGGCCGACGTGAACGTGGCCCCCCAGGGCTGAGCGCCCGACTTTCTGCGGCGGGGCTTCCAGACGGCCCGGGGCCGGCGGCCTATCCTGACCCCCATGCCGGAACTGCCGGAAGTCGAAACCACCCGCCGCAAGATCGAGCCGCTGCTGCGCGGCCAGATCATCACCGCCGTCCGGCACGAGCCGTCGCACCGCTACCAGGGCACCCAGGCGGCGGTGGGCCGGCGCGTGAAGGGCCTGACCCGCCGGGGCAAGTACCTGATGCTCCAGCTCGCCGCGCCGGGGGCGGCCGAGAGCGAGCCCCACGACCTCGAACTCATCGTGCATCTGGGGATGACGGGAGGCTTCCGGCTGGAGCCGGGCAAGCACACCCGCGTCACGCTGGAGACCGGCGCGGGCGCGCTGCATTTCGACGACCCCCGGCGCTTCGGCAAGATGGTGGTCGTGCGTCCCGGCGAGTACGCGGGCATGCCGACCCTCTCGGGCATGGGGCCCGAGCCGCTGTCGGAGGACTTCCGGGAGGACGAGTTCGTGGCGCGCGCGGCCACGGCGGGGGCCGTGAAGCCCTGGCTGCTGTCGCAGAAGCCCGTGAGCGGTGTGGGCAACATCTACGCCGACGAGGCGCTGTGGCACGCCCGCATCCACCCGGCCCAGACCGCCCTGAACGCGGACGAGGCCTCGCGGCTGTACCGCGCCGTGCGCGAGGTGATGGCCCAGGCGGTCGAGGCGGGCGGCAGTTCGCTGGGCAACGGCGAGGGCAACTACCGCCAGCACGACGGCGAGCAGGGCGGCTTTCAGGGCCGGCATCAGGCCTATGGCCGGGCCGGGCAGCCGTGCGCGCGCTGCGGCACCCCCATCGCCAAGATCGTCCTGGGGCAGCGCGGCACGCATTTTTGCCCGCAATGTCAGGTCGTGCGCTGAAGCCGCAAGAGCCGAATGGCGGAGGCGGGCGCGCCCCGGCCCTGCCAGGATGGGGACGTGAAGGTCCGCCCCTACCACCCTGACGACGAAGCGTCCTGTCTGGCCCTGTTTGACGGCAACACGCCCCGGTTTTTCGCGCAGGCCGAGCGCCCGGACTTCGCCGCCTTTCTGGCGGCCCTGAGCGATCCCTACCTCGTGATCGAGGAGGGGGGGCAGGTCGTGGCCTGCGGCGGCCTGTACGTGCGGCCCGGCGGTCAGGAAGCGGGGCTGACCTGGGGCATGGTCGAGCGCTCACGCCACCGCCAGGGCTATGGCCGCGCGCTGTGGGAGGCGCGGCTGGACTGGCTGCGCGCCCACGCGCCGGAGGTCCGCACCGTCGTGCTGGACACCACGCAGCACAGCGCGCCCTTCTTCGCCCGCCTGGGCTTCGGGACGGTGGGCGTCCGGCCGGATTTCTATGCCCCCGGGCTCGACCGCCACGACATGCGGCTCACGGTGCCCGGCGGCGCCTGACCGGGGCGACCCCTGCCGTTCGGGGCCACGGCGGCCCCTCCCGGCACCGTGGCCCACCGCCCCGGGCTGCCGGTGTACCCTCGCCCCATGACCGATCTCACGTCCCTGCGGCTGTCGTACGACCGGGCCCAGTTGCGCCGCGCCGACCTGAACGCCGATCCCCTCGCGCAGTTTCAGGGCTGGTTGCAGGAAGCCATCGGCGCGGGCCTGACCGAACCCTACGCCCTGTCGCTGGCGACCGCCGACGCCTCGGGCCGTCCCAGCGTGCGCACCGTGCTGCTGCGCGGCGCGGGAGAGGACGGCCTGACCTTCTACAGCAACTTCGACTCGCACAAGGGCCGGGACCTCGCCGCCAACCCGCAGGCCGAGCTGCTGTTCTTCTGGGCCGAGCACGAGCGGCAGGTGCGCGCCTCGGGCCGCGTGACGCGCGTGCCGGACGCCGAGGCCACCACCTACTTCCACAAGCGCCCGCGCGAGAGCCAGCTCGCCGCGCACGCCAGCGACCCGCAGAGCGCGCCCATCGGGGACCGCGCCGAGCTGGAGGCCAAGTTCGCCGCCCTGCACGGGCGCTTTCCGGAGGGGACCGAGGTGCCCCGGCCGGAGTTCTGGGGCGGCTACCGGGTCGCCGTGCAGGAATGGGAGTTCTGGCAGGGCCGCCACAACCGCATGCACGACCGCTTCCGGTACGCGCAGGTGGAGGGGGGCTGGCGCATCGAGCGGCTGATGCCGTGAGGGGTGTGGTAAGGACGTAAGTCCGATCCCGACGCCTGCGGAGCGCCGGGAGGCCCTGTTTGCCCTGTCCCTGCACTTATCCAGAGGCCACGCTCCACAAGCCCCCTGTGCAACCCTACATGCTCCCAGAGCGTACTCCTGGGCGTAAGGGGGCTTTCTATGCTGGACATCTATCTCATCTGCCTGATCGTGGGGGGCGGGTTGCTGGCGCTGTCGCTGCTCGGCGGCCACGACACCGACCTGGGCGGGCACGCGCCGGAGGCCGAGCACGGGGGCGGGGCCGGGCATGGGGGCGGCTCCCTGGCGGCGTGGTTCTCGCTGCGCTCTCTGGTCAGCTTCGCGGCCTTCTTCGGTCTGGCTGGGGTGGTCGGCGGCCTGATGGGTCTGGGCGGCGCGGCGCGGCTGGTCATGGCGCTGGTCACGGGACTGGCGGTGGGCGGCTTTACCGCCTTCGCTTTCGGGGTGGTGCGCGCGCGCGGCGAGGTGGGCGCGCAGGCCGGGCGGCTCGCGGGGCGCACCGGACAGGTGGTGGTGCCCCCGGCCCCCGCGCGGCCGGGTCATCCGGAGCGCCTGGGCAAGGTGGCCCTGACGGTCGGCGGGCAACTGGAGCAGCGCCCGGCCCGCAGCGCCGACGACCTGCGCCCCGGCGACCCGGTCCTCGTGATCGCCGAGGAACGCGGCGTGCTGGAGGTCAAATTCTGGGACGGGGCGTAGGGGGAGAGGCCGGGCAGCGCGCCCGGCGGACGCGGCCCGGAACTTCCCGGTCTTTCACCGCGTACTCATCTGTGGAGGAAAGACCATGTTGACCCCCACCCTCGTCACGGCCGGACTGATCCTGCTCGGGATCATTCTGGTCCTTGTCCTGATTCAGAACTTTCTCATCGTCGTGCCGCCGAACAAGGTGCTCGTCGTCTCGGGGCGCAGCCGCCGGACCGCCGAGGGCGACACGGTCGGCTACCGGGTCATCCGGGGCGGGCGGGCCTTCCGCATTCCCATCCTGGAAAAGGTGTCGTGGATGGACCTCACGACCATTCCGCTGGACCTGACCGTCGAGAACGCCTTCTCGCGCGGGGGCATTCCGCTGCGTATCCACGCGGTCGCCAACGTCAAGATCAACGCCGAGGACCCGCAACTGGGCAACGCCATCGAGCGCTTTCTGGACGTGCCGCGCGAGGCCGTGACCAACATCGTGCGCGACACGCTGGAGGGCAACCTGCGCGGCGTGATCGCCACCCTGACGCCCGAGGAGATCAACCAGGACCGCCTGCGCTTCGCCGAGTCCCTCATCGACGAGGCCGAGCACGACATGCACAACCTCGGCATCAAGCTCGACACCCTCAAGATCCAGAACGTGTCGGACGTGGCGGGCTACCTCGAATCGCTGGGCCGCCGTCAGACTGCCGAGGTCCTGAAGGAGGCCCGCATCGCCGAGGCCGAGCGCAACGCCGAGGCCACGCAGTCCGAGGCCCAGGCCCTCCAGCGCAGCCAGGTCGCGCAGGCCATCGCGCAGCAGGCCATTCTGGAAGAGCAGAACAAGCTCGAAGTCCGCAAGACCGAACTCGGGGCGGTGCAGCTCGCGCGCCAGAACGAGGCGGCGGTCGAGTCCGAACTCGCCAAGGTGCGCGCCACCCAGAACTTCGAGCAGGAGCAGGCGGCCCTGGAAGCCACGCTGCGCCAGCGCCGGGCCGAGGCGCAGCGTCAGGCCCGCATCATCGAGGCGCAGCAGAACGCCGAGGCCGCCGAGGTCGAGGCGCAGGCCAAGCAGCGTGCCACCATCGCCCAGACCACCGCCCAGCAGGCCATTCTGGAGCGCGAGAACGAGCTGCGCATCCGCCGCGCCGAGCTGGAGGCCATCGCTGCCGCCCGCGAGAACGAAGCGAAGGTGAATGCCGAGCGCGCGCGCGTGGTCGCCGAGCAGGAACTGGAGCAGGAGCGCGTGGTCCTGAACCAGAAGCGCCTGGAAGCCGACGTGGTGGCCCCCGCCCGCGCCCGCCGCGAGGCCGAGCTGCTCGCCGCGCAGGCCGCCGCCGCGCCGATCATCGAGGAGGGGCGCGCCAAGGCCCAGGCGGTCGCGCTGATGGTCGAAGCCTTCCGGCAGGCCGGCCCCGAGGGCGAGCGCGCCTACGTGCTGAACATGCTGCCCGGCATCGTCGAGCAGTTCGCGGCGTCGGTGCAGGGCATGCAGATCGACAAGCTCACCGTCATCGACTCGGGCGACGGCCGGGCCACCCGCAGCGCCGTCCAGACCCTGCCCGCCAACATCGTCGGGATGGTCGAGCAGGTCGAGAACGCGACCGGCGTCAACCTCCTGGGCCTGCTGCGCGGCGCGGGCACGGCCCCCACCTCCGGCATGGCCGGCGCCGCGCCGTCCGAGCCCAAGCCCACCGCCTGACCCGCCATGCAGGCTGCCCCACCCGGACATGTGGGAGGGGCGGCCTTCCGCTTTACCGCATAAAGCACAGCCTTTGGCACAGCGGGACGTTTGTTCCCTCCGGCGGGTGCATGATGCCTCTCATGAGCAACCTCTACACCGCAGAAGCCGTGGCCACCGGGGGCCGCGCCGGCAAGACCCGCAGCACCGACGGCCGCATGGACCTCGACCTGAGCGTGCCCGCCGCCATCGGGGGCGACGACGGCCCCGGGACCAACCCCGAGCAGCTCTTCGCGCTGGGCTACGCCGCCTGCTTCCAGGGTGCCCTGGCCGTGGTCGCCCGCCGCCAGAAGATCGAGATTCCCGAGGGCAGCACCGTGACCGCCCGCGTGGGCCTGGAGCGTGCCGGGCTGGCCTTCGCGCTGAACGTGGAACTCGTGGGCAGCTTCCCGGGTCTGGAGCGCGAGCAGGCCCAGGCCCTGATGGACGCCACCTATAACGTGTGCCCCTACAGCGTCGCCACCAAGGGCAACGTCGAGACGACCCTCACCGTCGCGTAAATTCGCCGGCAGAAAGAGGGCAGGGGAGGCCGTGTGCCTGCCCTGCCTGCTGTTTTTCTGGCGTCCGCTCGACCGGAACGAGCCCGGAAGCTCGGCCCGCGCGGGTCCCTCAGCCCGTGGGACCGTGTCCGTCCAGCAGAGTCTCGGCGTCCTCGCCCAGCAGCTCGGCGCGCTCCTGCGGGGTCAGGGCGACCATCACGCGCCGCAGCACCACGTCCACGGCCTGATCGGCACTCTCGTCGAGGGTCAGGCCGTCGAGCAGCGGCACGTCCTCCTGCGCGGCCAGGAGTTCTAGGGCTTCTTGCATCACCCGGATCTCGTCGAAATACTTCATGTAGCGGTGCAGGGGGCGGCTCGCGGCCGTCTCGCTGTCGCGGCTCTCGAAGTGGCGGCGGTGTTCGCCCGCGTCGGGCAGCGTGACCAGCATCGGCACGAGCAGCGCCCCCTGAAACGCCTCGGCGCGCAGGTAGCCCGGCACGAGGTGAACGCCTTCGAGCACCAGGCTGGTGCCCTCCTGCACGCTGCGGCCTACCACGGCGCCCAGGCCCACGCTGACCTGCTGCACCTGTTCACGGAACCCTGCGAGCAGATCGGCCTTGTCCGGATGCTCGGGGCGGGGCTGCCCCGGCGGGATCAGGGCCTCCCAGGCGCTGAAGGTGCTGGCGTGCAGCGTGGGCAGCAGCGCGGGCGAGACCATCGCGCGCATGACCTCGCGGATCGAGTCGGTGCTCACCACGCGGGCGATGCCCAGGCGGTAGGCGATCTCGGCGGCCAGAAAGCTCTTGCCGGTGCCGCTCACGCCGCCCAGCAGCACGATCAGGGGGCGCGGCGGCTGGCGGATGACGCGCAGCAGGCGGTAGCGCGCGCTGACATCGGGGCCGACCTCGTCGCGCAGCAGGGTCTCGACCTTCTCGCGGATGTCGCGCCGCCGCGTCACGCGGTCGTCCTGGCCGCGCAGGTCGCGCTGGGTCACGCGGGCGATCTTGCGGGCCACGTCCGGCGCGACGCCCGCCGCCAGCAGCGACTGCACGAGCAGCCCCTTGGAGAAGGGACTCGGCGCGCCGCCGTCCGCGCCCACCACCGCCAGCCGGCCGCGGTTGTTGCGCAGGTAGCGGTAGGTTAGGCGCAGGTGTTCGCCGTAGCGCTCGGCCAGCACGAGTTCGGTGAGGTTGTCGAGCTCGTCGGCGTCCAGGCTGCGCACGCCCGAGCGGCGCATCGTCAGGTCCACGGCGCTGGCCGTCGCGTAGGCGTCGCGTGGCGAGAGGCCCGCGTCTTCCAGCGTGCGCGACAGTACGCCCCGGCTGAAGGGTAGGTCACCCTTCTTGGCCTGCACCAGGATGTCGGTGAAGGCCGGGGTGTAGGTGGCGGCGGCGTGCGCGATCTCGGGCCCCAGCACGTCGGCGGCCACCTCGACCATCAGGTCCTGCAGGTCGGCCGGCGACACCGGGCTGCGCCGCAGCCGCCGCACCTCCTGCTCGATACGCCGCGCCGCCGCCGCCGCCTGAGGGCCGCTGGCCCCGGCGGTGACCAGCGACTCGACGACCAGCCCCCGGCTGAAGGGCCAGGACTGGCGCGCCGTGCCGACCATCAGCTCCGGCTGGGTCATGGGGCCTCCCGCCGGGCGGGCCAGCGGCACACGCGGTTCACGTCCGGAGGGACTCGCGCCGCACGGCGCCCTCCAGCAGCAGGTTCAGCGCGAGCCGCATCTCCTCTTGCAGGGGGCGTTCGGTGCCGTAAGCGCTCCAGCGCAGGGCGACCATCAGGTAGGTGTCGGCGATCAGGTTGCTGATGCGCTGGAGGCTCAGGTCGGTGCGCATCTGGCCCGACTGGTGCAGCGGACGCAGGATCAGCTCGATGACCTTGCTCAGCGGCAGCGCCTGATACGCGGTGCGCGCCCGCTCGGGGTTGGGGTTCATGACCTCGTAGGCCAGCGGCGGAAACAGGTCGCGCTCGCGGGCGTTCTCCTCGGCCAGCCGGTCCCAGATTTCGTACAGCACGCTCAGGGGCGGCGTTCCCTGCGCCAGCCGGCTCTCGGCATGGTCGCGCAGCCGCTCCATGACTTCCGAGCCGTAGTCGAGCAGGACGGCTTCCTTGTAGGGGTAGTAGTTGAAGAAGGTGCCCCGCGAGACGTTGCTGGCCCGCGCGATGTCGGTCGCCGTGGTCGTCTGGAAGCCGCCCTGCTTGAACAGTTCGATGGCGACCCCGTAGATACGGGCGCGCCGGCGTTCTTTCTGACGCTCCCTCAGCGATGACGAATCCATGATGTCCTACGGTATAGCGCGCCCGGTCTAAAATTGCACCCTGTTCAAGGTTCATCCCTGTGTGCCGGGACGTGGCGTCTGTCAGAACATCGGCAGGAGCGGCAAGTAGTCTGAGGGTCAGATGAAGCCCGCCGAGCCGTTCTGGACCCTGGCCCTCGCCCTGGGCACCCTGGGCATCGCGGGCCTGACGCTGGGGCCGGCGTTGTGGCCGCGCCCCCACGCGCCGCAGGTCATGCACGCCGCGCCCGCGCCGGTTTCCGCTGCGGAGGCTGGTGCCGGTGCCGGGCCGCCGACCTACGCGACGACCGCCAGTGTGCGCCCGCTGATCAGCGGCCGGGTCAATCTGAACACGGCCACCAGGGAGCAGCTCGAAGCTCTGCCCAAGGTCGGCCCCGCGCTGGCGGCCCGCCTCGTCGCGGGGCGGCCTTACCGCACGCTGGCCGATCTCGACCGGGTGCGCGGGGTGGGGCCCTCGACCCTGCGGCTGCTCGCGCCGCTGGTCTCGTTTCAGTGACGGCGGTGTCTGTACCGGGGCCCCGACCTGCGGGCCGCCTGGCCTGGACCCTTCCGGCCGTGTGCGGGGTCATGGGCGGGGTGCTGCTGGAGCTGGGTCTGGGGTGGGGCGCGCTGGTGGCCGGGCTCGGTGTGGGGCTGGGGCTGCTGGACCGCCGCCCGTTGCTCGCCGCGCTGGCGCTGCTGGGGGCCGGGCTGGGCTGCGGCAGCGAACGGCTCCAGAGTGGCCAGCCCGATCGCCTCGCGCCGTGGGTAGGCGCGCAGGTCACGCTGACCGGCGACTGGGACGGCCAGTTCCTGACCCTGCGCGACCCGCCGGCGCGGCTGGCCCTCAGCCCCCGGCCCCCGCAGCCGCCGGGCCGGCTGGAGGTGTCGGGCCGCCTCGTGCGCCCCGAGGGCCGGACGCTGCCGGGCGGTTTCGATCAGGCGGCGTGGCTGCGCGCCCAGGGCGGGGTCTTTCTGCCCACGCCGCGCACGGTGTTGGTCGGCGCGCGTGTGCGGTCCAGCCGCCCCGAGGGTGGGGTGCGCGGCTGGTTCCGGCGCGGGTTGGCGGCCGGGCTCTCGGCGCGCAACGCCGCGCTCATGACGGCGGTCGAACTGGGCGACCGGGGCGACATCGGGCGCGAGAACTTCGCCGAGGGGTACGCGGTGCGCGACGCCTTCAACCGTGCGGGTCTGGCGCATCTCATGGCGCTGTCGGGGCAAAACGTGGCGCTGCTGACCGGCGCGCTGATCTTCCTGCTCTCGCGTCTGGGGGCGCCCACATGGCTGCGCTACGGGTTGCCGCTCGCGCTGCTCGTGCCCTACCTGACGGTGCTGGTGAGTGTCTCGCCCAGCATCACCCGCGCGGTCGTCATGGGCATGGCGGTGCTGGCCGGGCTGTGGGCCGGGCGCGGGCGGCCCGACGTGCCGGGCACGCTGGCGCTCGCGGCGCTCGTGTGCCTGCTGCTCTTTCCGCTGTGGCTGCTGGACGTGGGCTTTCAGCTCTCGTTCCTGGCGGTGCTCGCGCTGACCCTCTCGTCCCGGCTGGCGGCGCGGTTGCCGGCGGGCTGGCCCCACGCCCTGCGGCTGGCGCTCGCGGCGACCGTCCTGGCCGAACTGGGCACGCTGCCGGTCATCGCGTCCACCTTCGGGCAACTGCCGCTCGTGGGCCTGCCCGCCAACCTGCTGGCCGAGGGGATCATGGCCGCGCTCGTGCCGCTGGGCTTTCTCGCCGGGCTGCTGGGGCCGCTGGCCGCGCCGGTCAACCTGCTCGTGGCGCCGCTCGCCTCGCTGCTGCTGTGGCTGGCCGAGGTCTTCGGCCGCGCGCCGGTCCTGGGCTGGGGGCAGGTGGGGATCGGGGGGCTGGCGGCTTACGTGCTCGCGGCGTTGGCGGGCACGCTGTGGCTGCTCGGGCGGGTGCGGGGCCGCGCCGCGCTGGGCACCGTCCTGGCCTGCGCCCTGCTGAGCTGGCTGCCGGGTACGCTGCGCCCGGCGCGCGAACTCGTCTTTCTGGATGTCGGGCAGGGCGATGCCACGCTGCTCCGCCTGCCCGGCCTGACGATGCTGGTGGACGCGGGCGGCTCGGTCGGATCCGACTACGACGTGGGCGGACGCCGGGTGCTGCCGGCGCTGCGGGCGCTGGGCGTGCGCAAACTCGACGTGGCGGTCGCCACCCACGCCGACACCGATCACATCGAGGGCCTCGCGGCGGTGCTGCGCGGCCTGCCGGTGGGCGAGCTGTGGATCGGGCAGCGCAAGGCGGACGACCCGGTGCTGGCCGCCGTCCTCGCTGCCGCCCACGAGCGCGGCGTGCCCGTGCGCGAGGTCCGCCGGGGTGACGAGGTGGAGGCTTCGGGCGTGAAGGTCACGGTGCTGTGGCCGCAGGGCGCGCCCTGGAGTGACGAGGACAACGCCAATTCGGTCGCCCTGCGCGTCACGGACGGGGGCTGGCACGCGGCGTTGCTGGGCGACCTGCCCGACCCGGTCGAGGGGCGGATCGGGGTCGGGCCACTCAATCTTCTTAAAACTGCGCACCACGGCAGCCGTTTCAGCACGGACGCGACCTTTCTGGCCCAGACGCACCCGAAAGACGCCCTGATCAGCGTCGGGGCGCGCAACACCTACGGCCACCCCAACGCCGCCGTGCTGGAGCGCCTCGCGGCAGCCGGGGTGCGGGTGTGGCGCACCGACCTCCAGGGCACGGTGCGCTGGCCGCTGCCCTGAATGCCGGAGAGAATGAGCTGTGGAAACGCAAAAATTCCTTTCCTGAAATCCCGAAACCGTTCATGCGCCGGTCGCCGGTTATGCACACCAGATCGAGGTGAGAGGCGACGTGCGCTGGCTGGTGCTCTCGGGGCAACTCGGTCAACATCGGGACGGAACACTTTCCGAAGATCCTGCCGAGCAATTGGCCGCAGCGCTCGAAAATCTACGTTTCAATCTCGATGCGGCGGGGATGACCGTCGAAGACGTCGTCAAAGTCACTTTTTATCTCGTCGGCACTTTCGATGCGGCGCGGCGGCGAACGCTCGTGGCCGACTGGTTCGGCACCCATCGGCCCTGCATGACGCTGCTCTATGTCAGCGCGCTCGCCGCGCCGCAGTACCGGGTCGAGGTTGATGCCTGGGCGTGCCGCAGCGTAGAGGGCTAACGGCCGCCGGCTCCTACTTGCCTGCTCGTCCTCACGTTACCCTGGGCGCATGGCTCCTTCCCGTTCCGACATGTTGCGGCTCCTCAGTGCCCTGCCGGGCAGCTACGCGGGTCCCGACCGCCCCGAGACCGGCCCCTTCGCGGTGGTCGGCGTGGGCGAGGGCACCCTGGCCGCGCATCTGCTGACCTCGCTCATCGGCACCAACTTCGCCCGCACGGGCACGCAGTTCGTGCTGTCCAGCGCCGACGCCCAGGACGCGGCGCGCACCTATGCCGAGATCGCTGAGGTCGCCGGGGCCACCGTACGGCGCGTGAGCACCGGCGGCCAGCCCGACGACGTGGACGTGCTCATTCCGGCCGGGGCCTTCGCCACCTACCACTACGCGCAGTTCGTGGCCCACGCCAGCGGCCACGGCGACGAGGCGCGGGCGGCCGAGGCGCTGCTCGCGGACCTCGCCGCCCGCTGCGCGCCCGAAATCGAGGAGGGCAATCCGGCGCGCGACCTCGCCTGGAGCCTGTGGGGCCGCGCCCCGCTGCTGCTCGCCGCGCCCGACGCCGACGCCCTGCCGCACGCCTGGCAGAGCCTGCTGGCGCGCACCGGCAAGACGCTGGCCGTGCCCGTGCCCGGCGACGCCCTGCCTTTCGTGACCGGGGCCTTCGAGGCCCAGCACGAGAAGGGCGACGGCCGCATCGCCCTCATCCTGGGCGAGGCCGACGCTGCGCTGCATGTGGCGCGAGAGGTGCTCGAATCGCGCATCGACGAGGTCGTGCAGGTGCCCTACCCCGCCGGGTCGGAGGGCGGCTACGCGGGGCAGCTCGCGCTGTGGTACTTCGGCGCCTGGGTGGCCGCCTACCTCGCCGAGCGCTACGACCAGTCGCCCGCCGACCCGCCCATGCTGGCGCGCGCCCAGGCTGTGCTCGCGGGCGAGGCCGGAGAGGACACCCTGGGCACCGAGTCGCCCGCGCCGCGCCGCCGCGCCGCCGACGAAGATGACCGCTGGGACGACGACGACGAGGCTGAAACCGAGGCCGATCTGGACGACGACTTTTCCGGGCGCGACGACCTGAACTGAGTGCGGAGTTCAGAGGGGCCAAGGCTGGCCTTTCGTCCCTCTGAACCGATTGGGGCGGGCCCCTGAGAAGGACAGCGGTGGGAAGTCGAGGGGTGTGCGGTCGGCTCCTCCACGGCGCTGTGTGCCGGCCGGCGGCAGGGGAGGGCCTGTCCCCGCCCATGAAGATCGCCTGAATGCGGCCCAGCCCGTCCCCGCTTGACTTCGAGCGCGCTCGAAGGCGTAGCGTTCGGGGGTGTCCACGGTGGCCTCCCTCCCTGCCCTCTTGCCCATCCGCGAGGCGGCCGCGCTGCTGGGCGTGAGCGCCCATACCCTGCGGTACTACGAGCGCGAGGGCCTGCTCGGCGTGCCCCGCGCGGCCGGGGGCGAGCGCCTCTACGGCGACGCCGAACTGGCCCGACTGCGCTTCCTGCTGCACTTGCGGGGTACCGGCATGGGCATGGCGGGGCTGCGCGAGTACGTGGCCCTGACCGAACAGGGCGAGGCGACCGTGGACGCGCGCCGGGGGCTGCTGTTGCGCCACGAGGCGGCGGTTCTCGCGCGCCTGGACGCCCTCCAGGCCGACCTGGCGGCTGTCCGGCGCAAGATCGCGCTGTACGGCGAGCCTGCCCTGCCCACCACCCTTTCCCCGGCGACGCCGGTTTTCCAGGAGACCCGATGACCCCGACCGACACGTCCACTGCCCCCACCCGCAAGCTGCGCGACCTCACCGTCTCGGCCCTGGGCCTGGGCTGCATGGGCATGAGCGAGTTCTACGGCGACGCCGACGAGGCCGAGTCCATACGCACCATCCACCGCGCCCTGGACCTGGGCATCACCTTTCTGGACACGGCCGACATGTACGGCGTGGGCCGCAACGAGGAACTCGTGGGCCGGGCCATCAGGGGCCGGCGCGACGAGGTCGTGCTGGCGACCAAGTTCGGCAACATGCGCGGCGAGTCCGGCGAGTTCCTGGGCATCAGCGGCCGCCCCGAGTACGTGCGGCAGGCCTGCGACGCCAGCCTCAAGCGCCTGGGCGTGGACCACATCGACCTGTACTACCAGCACCGCGTGGACCCCAACACGCCCATCGAGGACACGGTCGGCGCGATGGCCGAACTCGTGCAGGCGGGCAAGGTGCGCTACCTGGGGCTGTCGGAGGCGAGCGCCGCGACCATCCGCCGCGCCGACGCCGTGCACCCCATCACGGCCCTCCAGACCGAGTACAGCCTGTGGACCCGCGACCCCGAGGCCGAGATCCTGCCGGCCTGCCGCGACCTGGGCGTCGGCTTCGTGCCTTACAGCCCGCTGGGGCGCGGCTTCCTGAGCGGCCAGTTCAAGACCCCCGACGACTTCGAGCCCGGCGACTTCCGCCGCCACAACCCCCGGTTTCAGGGCGAGAACTTCGGCAGGAACCTGGAACTCGTGCAGGCCGTGCAGGACCTCGCCGCCCAGAAGGGGTGCAGCCCCTCGCAGCTCGCCCTGGCGTGGCTGCTCGCGCAGGGCCAGGACATCGTGCCCATTCCCGGCACCAAGCGCGTCAAGTACCTGGAGGACAATGCCGGGGCCATGCACGTGCGCCTGAGCGGCGCCGAACTCGCGCAGCTGGACGCCGTGTTCCCGGTCGGTGCGGCGCTGGGCGACCGCTACCCGAACATGAGCAGCATCGACCGCTGAGGTTCAGGACTGGGTAGCTAGGGGTGGGCGGCCAGGGTGGCGGGTTCCGGCACCCTGGCCGCCTCCCCCACATCCTCGCCGAGCATCGCCCGCACGGAGGCCGCCCAGCCGGCATCACTCAGGACGCGGTAATGGTGGCCCCACTGCCAGCGGCGGTAGGCCTCGGCGGCAGTTTCCGATACGGCTGGGCTGGGCGGGGTTAGACCGGCGCTTTCCAGGTCCTTCAGGGTCTTGGGACCCCAGGCGAAGGCCACCCGGCCCTGCGCGAGCCAGCGCCGCAGGTCGGCCTCGGCGGGCAGGGCGTACAGGATGACCTCGGTCGTGTCAGTGGGCAGACGGTCGCCGGAACCCAGCAGCCTCAGCCCCGGCACCTGGCCTGTCAGGTAGGGCACCACGCCGTTCTCGGCGTAGGCCGCCGCCCCGGCGCGCAGGTGCGTGACCGCCTCCTGCGGGTCCAGGCGGGGCAGGTCCGTCTCCTGGCCCTCGGCCTGACCCTCCAGGTCCAGCGGCGCGGCCGGGCGCAGGGCCTCGGCGCGCCATTCCAGGCTGGTGCGGCCACGCCACTCGTTCGTGCCCAGTTCGGCCCCCAGGTCGCACTCGCCCGGCTGTGTGGCCCCGGCCCCGTGGCGCACGCCCTTGAGGCCGCCGAGCTGGAATTGCAGGCTGTCGCCGCGCTTGCCCACCAGCCGCTGCCCCTCCAGCTCGGCGCGCAGGTGCCACAGCGGCCGGCGGTGGCCCTCACCGAAGGGTTCGAGCCGCAGCGTGTCGGCTTCCAGCTCGGGGCTGGCCCAGCGGGGGGGCAGCGCGGCGTCGAGGCGCACGGCCGGCACCGGCACCGGAAAGCGCCGCGCGTACTCGTGCAGGCGGCCCCGCAGCGCCGCAAACTGGGCCGGGTCCATCGCGAACCCGGCGGCGGCGGGGTGACCCCCGTAGCGCTTGAGGAGGTCGCCGCTCTCGCGCAGGCCCCCCACCGCACTGATGCCGGGCGTGCTGCGCACCGACCCCTTGCCCTGCGCCACGATGTACACCGGCCGGTAGAAGGTCTCCAGCAGCTTGCTCGCCACGATGCCCATCACGCCGGGGTGCCAGTCGGGGTGGGTCAGGACCAGCGCCGGGTCGGCCGGGTCGGCCAGGGCGAGGGCCTGCGCGAACATGTCGTCCTGTAATCGGCGGCGCTCCAGGTTCAGGGTGTCGAGGTACACCACCAGCCGCTCGGCCTCGGCGGCGCTCGGGGTGGTCAGCAGCTCCAGCGCGAGGTCGGCGGCCCCCATACGCCCGGCGGCGTTCAGGCGCGGCGCGAGCACGAAGGCCACGTCGCGGGCGGTCGGCCGGGGCACGCCGGTCTGCCGCAGCAGGGCGCGCAGGCCGGGCAGCGTGGTGTGCGGCAACGCCTCCAGCCCGGCGCGCACCAGCGCCCGGTTCTCGCCCAGCAGCGGGGCCACGTCCGCAATCGTGCCCAGCGTCGCCAGCGGGGCGAGGTCGCGCGGCTCGTCCAGGCCCAGCTCGGCGCGCACCGCCCACAGCAGGTGGTAGGCCACCCCGGCGCCGGTCAGGTTGTGCACCCCCGCGTCGAAGCCGTCGGTGAGGTGCGGGTGCACCACCAGACACGCCGGAAAGTCGGCGCCCGGTGCGTGGTGGTCGGTGACGATCACGGCCGTGCCCGCCTCCAGCAGCGCGCGCACCTCCTCCAGATTGGTGACGCCGCAGTCCACCGTCACCAGCAGGTCGGCGGCCTGCGCGTGTTCGGGCACGCGGTCCGGGTGGAGGCCGTAGCCCTCGTTCAGCCGGTGGGGAATGAAGCCGTGTACGTCGGCCCCCAGCGCCCGCAGCCCCAGCACGAGCACGGCGGTCGCGCTCACGCCGTCGGCGTCGTAGTCGCCGTGGATACGGATACGCTTCTTGCCCCTGACCGCCGCCACGATCTGCCGCGCGGCCTCGTGGAGCGCCGGGTTGGGGCTGGGCCGCAGCGGCGCTTCCAGCATCTCGGGGGTCAGGCCGCGCCCGGCGAGCACCTGCGCCAGCGCGGGCGACACGTTCCAGGTGCGCATGGTCGCCAGCAGTTCGGCGCGGCTCGCCGGGGGGGCCAGCAGCCAGCGGGGGGCAGGCACCTGCTGGCCGGCCTTCACGGCGTGTCCGGGGTGGCCGGGACCGGTTCGGGTCGCGCCGGCTCGGTCACCGGGCCGGGGGTGGGCAGGGCGCCCAGCCGGGCCTGGAGGGTGGCGGCCAGGCGGCCTTCGAGGGCCCGCCGCTCGCGCCGGTCATGGCGGCGTCGCCAGCCCTGGCGCCACAGCAGCGGCAGCAGCAGCAGCGCCACGAAGGCCCCGCCCACCACAACGAACATGCCCATGGCCGCGCCGGTGCCGGTCAGCCACTCGCCACGTCCGAAAGGCAGGGGCAGCCGCACCGGCTGCGGGTTCTCCAGCGCCACGAGCAGCAGGTACCCCGCGAGCACCAGCAGCAGCAGCACCTGCACAAAGGGCATCACGCGCATCGGGCCGCAGCATAGAGCATCGCGCCGGAACCCGTCGTGGCGGGGTTCACGTGCGCGGAGGCAAAAAAAGAGGCCCCGCGCGGGGGCCTCCGGTTCAGCGGAAGATCAGAAGTAGAACTTCAGGCCGGCCTTGCCGCCGAGGTTGAAGCCGTTGGCGTTGGCGTCGGTCGTGGTGGCCAGACCGGTGCCGGTACCCTTGTTGCTCAGGTAGTAGCGGCCGTTGCCTTCGCCGAAGACGGCGATGCTGTCGGTCACGCGGTACTCGACGCCCACGAGGCCCAGGCCGTACACGTCGGTCGAGTTGCTGTTGGCGTTGCGGGTCTTGCTGCTCGTGATGCCCAGACCGGCGCCGGCGTACACGCCGAGGTTGCTGCCGGTGTCGAGGTTGTAGGTCAGCGCGGCGTCGGCGTTCACGCCGTTCGAGCCGGGCTGGTACTCGGCGGCGAGGCGCGCACCGACCGGACCGAACACGCTCTTGGTCCCGACCATCGCGCCGCCGCTCAGGCAGTAGTTGACCGTACCGGTGCTGTTGCGGTTGAAGGCGTTGCGGCAGGCGGCGTCGCCCGTGGCGCTCTTGGCGCCGATGCTCACGCCGGCGTACAGGTTGCTGGTGTTGGCGACGGTGGTGGCGTCGGGGGCGATGTCACCGATGACGACCGTGGTCGGCGTGGTGGTCGTGGGCGTGGTGGTCGTGGGGGTGGTGACGACCGTGGCCGAGGTGCCGGCCGGGCCCTGGGGACCCTGGGGGCCCTGAGGACCCTGGGGGCCCTGGGGACCCTGGGGACCGGCGGGGATGTTACGGATGGCGGCTTCCAGCGCGTCGATGCGGGCGCTCAGGGCGGCCGTGTCGGCGGTACCGGTCGTGGTGGTCATGGTGCTGATGCGCTCTTCCAGGGCCGTGATGCGCGCGGCCTGGGCGGCGTTGGCCGTTTCCAGATCGGTCACGCGGGCGCTGATCGCGGCCAGTTCGGGGGCCACTTCCTGCATCCCGTTCATGACGGTGGTCATGTCGGTCTGGCTCAGGCCACAGCTGCTCAGGGCGCCGCTCGTCAGCAGGCGGTGGAAGATGAGGGCGGCCTGGTAGCGGGTCAGGTTCTCGTTGCCGCGGAAGGTGCCGTCGGGGAAGCCCTGGATCAGGCCGCACTGCGTGATGCGGTCCACGGCGTCCTTGGCCCAGTGACCGGCGGGCACGTCGCTGAACTGCGTGACCTGCGCGGTGGTGGCCGGAGCGGGGGTGGTCGTCGCGGGTGCGGTCTGGGCGCTGGCGGCGCCGAGGCCCAGGGCGAGGATGGACGAGATCATGAGGGTGTTACGCATAGCAAGCTCCTTTGAGCGGAAAAGGGCATAGTGAAGCGCCCGAAACCGACTTTCCTGCCGTCAACGTTAGGCACGCGATATGAGTACGCTGTGAATCTCCTCCCCTCAACTCATTGTGCATTGCCTTGCAAAGCCCGAGTCTGATCCACACCCCCCATCTATGTGCTTTCCATGTGAAATCGTATAGAAAAGATGAGCCGGTAAAAGAGCGGTCTGGACGCAATTGGCACGGAGCAGATGTGAAAACCACATTCCTCTTCATGCTCCGGGTTCATGAGGCCCGGTTCATGTTGCGCGGCGATCCGGCCCGGAGCCTCGGCCGTGACCGCAGCCGGGTGGGCATTGTCGTTTCCCTTTGCGCGCCGATGAGGACTTCGTGTCAGCATGCGGCCATGACCGGCGAATACATGCTCGACGAATACGAATTCGATCACCTGACCCTCGATCAGCACGGGGCCATCGCGGTCCTGACGGTCAACCGGCCTCAGGCCCTGAACGCCCTGAACGGCGCGCTGCTGGGCGAACTGGCCCAGGTGGCCGACCTGATCGCCGACCACGCCGACATCGGGGTGCTGATCGTGACCGGGGGCGGCGACCGGGCCTTCGTGGCCGGGGCCGACATCTTGGAGCTGAGCAGCCTGGACGGCGTGTACGCGGGCCGCGAACTCTCCTTGTCGGGCCAGGACGTCATGGGCCGCCTGAGTACCCTGCCCATTCCGGTGATCGCCGCCATCAACGGCTTCGCGCTCGGCGGTGGGCTGGAGTTGGCGCTCGCCTGCGACGTGCGCGTGGCCGCGCCGGGCGCGAAGCTGGGTCTGCCCGAGGCCTCGCTGGGCCTGATTCCCGGGTTCGGGGGCACGCAGCGCCTCGCCCGGCTGGTCGGGATGGGCCGCGCCCTGGACCTGATGCTCACCGCGCGCCAGGTCACGGCCGAGGAGGCCCTGAACATGGGGCTGGTGAACTACGTCGCCGACGAGCCGCTGCGCCGCGCCCGCGAGGTGGCCGAGCAGATGCTGAAAAACGGGCCCATCGCCCTGTCGCTCGTCAAGGAGGCGGTGCGCCGGGGCCTGGACAGCTCGCTGGAGGCGGGTCTGGAGATCGAGGCGGACCTGTTCGGGCTGACGGTCGCCACCAGCGACTTCCGCGAGGGCACCGGGGCCTTCCTGGCCAAGCGCCGTCCCGAGTTCAAGGGGGAATGATGGCGGGCGACACGGCGGAGCGGGGCCCGCACCTGGAAGGCGGGGCGCAGGACACGCAGCTCTCGCAGAAGCGGGGGGACGCGCCCGGGGCGGGCGAGGAGCGCCACGATCCCAAACTCACCCTGAACGTCTCGCAGGGGGCCGTGCGCGAGATGGAGGCGGGGGCGGCGCCGGAGACGGCGGGCGGCCGGGTCGTCGAGTTCACGACGCCGCGCGCCAAGCTGATCGAGGAGGCCAGCCGCGCCATCCGCGCCGATCTGGCGGGCTATCCGCGCGCGCTGGCCGCCTATGAGGCCCTGCGCGCCGATCCCGAGGCCCTGGCCCACTGGGACATGGCGAATTACGTGACCATGCGCAAGCTCGGCTACAACGACCACGGCCGGGTCCACGCCTTCATCACGGGGGCGGCCAGTCTGGCGATCACCGAACTGCTGCTCGACGCCGGGGTGCGCACCGACATCATGGAAAGCGGGGTGGGCGACGCCGAGGACGTGTTCCTGGCCGTCATCCTGGGGACCATGCTGCACGACATCGGCAACCAGATCCACCGCGCCGGGCACGAGGCGCACGGCGTGGCGCTGGCGCTGCCGATCCTCGACCGCATCATGGGACCGCTGTACGCCGATCCCTTCAAGCGCACCAAGGTCCGGTCCTTCATCCTGGGGGCCATCAACTGCCACGACCTGAGCCCCGCGCCGCTGACGGTCGAGGGCGGCATCGTGGCGGTCGCGGACGGCACCGACATCACCAAGGGCCGCGGGCGCAAGGCCTTTGCCCTGGGCAGCGTGGACATCCACTCGATCAGTGCGCTCGCGGTGGATCAGGTGGTCATCGAGCGCGGGCGCGACAAGCCGGTGCTCATCAGCGTGACCATGAACAACTCCGGCGGCATCTTTCAGGTCGAGGAGGTGCTGGCCCCCAAGGTGATCCGCACGCCGATGCGCAATTTCGTGGAGCTGCGCGCCGCCATCCGGCCGCAGGGCGAGGAACAGATCCTCTCGCGCGTGCGCCTCGACGGCGACCACTTCGTGATGGACCTCGACGGCGGCGAGACCGTGCGCGTGGAGGTCGAGGACACCCAGAAGAAGGTCACCGACGCCATCGCCCAGAACCTCGGGGTCAGCGCCGAGAGCCGCTGAGGGGTGGGGCGGCGGGAAAAGCGGGGCGTCTCATCTTGACGGCCCGGCCCCGCCGCTCTACCTTGCTCCCGACGAGCCGCCCACTTGCCCCCCGCCTTCACACCCTTCCCCTTGAGAAGCGTGTCAGGTTTTTCATGTTCGGTCAGGGATTTTCTCTAGACTGGGCAGAATGACGGGGGCGATGAGGTACGGATTGGGGGGAGCGGCGGCGCTGGTGGTGCTGGGCGGCGCACTGGCCATGGGTGTGGCGACGCAGGGCGACGGCACGCTGGCCCCGGGGCTGACGGTGGGCGGCGTGGCCGTGGGCGGCCTGAGCATGGACGCGGCCCTGAAGGCGCTGCGGGAAAAGGGCGCGGCGGCCCCGCAGGTGAAGGTCACGGCGGCCGACAAGACCTGGACGCTGGGGGCCGACAAGCTCGGCTGGCAGGCCGACGCCGAGGCCAGCCTGCGCCCCGCCCAGCAGCTCTCGCAGGAGCGCGGCATGGTCGAGAAGCTCCAGAACATGATGGGGCAGCAGGCCACGCGCGACTTCCCGCTCGTCGTGAAGGTGGACCCGGAGGCCGCGCGCGCGACCCTCAAGGCGCTCACGGGCGGCCTGAACACCCAGCCCACGCCCGCCACGGTGGGCTTTGATGCCAAGACCCGCCGCTACGCCGTGCTGACCAAGGACACGCCGGGCCGCAAGGCCGACATTGACGCGGCCGTGAGCGCCTACGCCGCCGACCCCTCGCAGACGGCCGTGAAGGTGCCGGTGGCCGAGTGGAAGGCCAACAACTCGGCCGAGAAGCTCCAGGGCTACGCCGACCAGGGCAACCGCCTCATGCGGCCCCTGAGCGTCACGCTGGAGGGCACGGCGCGCAAGGGCAGCCTCACGGCCCT
The DNA here is from genome assembly GCF_000252445.1 of Deinococcus gobiensis I-0. Lineage (GTDB taxonomy): Bacteria > Deinococcota > Deinococci > Deinococcales > Deinococcaceae > Deinococcus > Deinococcus gobiensis. Next base: position 1,009,923 of record NC_017790.1, read on the forward strand.
TCAGGTCGCCGACCTGTTCTGGGTGCGCCCCGAGGGCATCGTGCTGGACGACAAGACCCTCGGCGCAGCCCTGGCGCGCCTGAGCGCGGCGGTGGACCAGCCGGCCCAGAACGCCCGCTACGCCACCGAAGGCGGCAAGCTCGTGCGCGTGCCCGAGAAGGCCGGGCGCGTGGCCGACCGCGTGGCGGCGCTCGCGGCCCTGCGGAAGGCCGTGACCGACCCGGCGAGCAGCAGCGTGGTCTTCGCCTCCAAGGTGAGCCAGCCCACCCTGACGGTGGCGGCGCTGCCCGACCCGACCAAGCTCGAACTCATCACGACCGGGCGCAGCACCTACTACGGCAGCAGCCCCGAGCGCCGCGCCAACGTCGCCAACGCGGCGGCCAAGATCAACGGCTCGGTGGTGCCGGCGGGCGAGGTCTTCAGCTTCCTCCAGTCGCTGGGCAGCATCACGCCCGACAACGGCTTCGTCGGCGGCCTGATCATCTCGGGCGGGCGCACGGTGGATGGCCTGGGCGGCGGCGTGTGCCAGGTGAGCACCACGACCTTCCGCGCGCTGTACCAGGCGGGCCTGCCGGTGGTCGAGCGCAACCAGCACTCCTACCGCGTGGGCTACTACGAGCCGCAGGTGGGCTTCGAGGCCGCCGTGTACGACCCCGGTGTGGACCTCAAGATGAAGAACGATACGGGCGCGCCCCTGCTCATCCGCACCGTGAACAACGACGCGCGCAGCACGCTGGAAGTGCAGGTCTGGGGCATCAAGCCCGAGCGCAGCGTGTCGGTGAGCGGGGCGACCATCCTGTCGCGCACGCCGCACCCAGCCGCGCAGTACGTCACCAACTCCAGGCTGCGCCCCGGCACCACCAAGCAGGTGGACTGGGCCGCCGACGGCTACAACCTGTACATCACCCGCACCATCAGGGACGCGGCCGGAACCCGCACCGACAAGGTCAGCACCGTGTACAAGCCCTGGCGCGCGGTGTACGAGGTCGGCCCGAGCTGAGGCCGCAAGGAAGGGGGCCGGGGCGAGCGGGTGGCCCCGGCCCCCCTTTTGCTGCCGGGTCGCGCCGCCTGTCCGTTAGACGCGGACCCTGCGGCCCTTCCCCCACCCCGCTACACTCGGCCCCATATGCAGACGTTGGTGGACGAGATCAGGGCGCAGGGCATCATCCTGCCGGGCGGTTTTCTGAAGGTGGACGGACTGGTCAACCACCAGCTCCTTCCGGCCCTGACACGCGAGATGGGGCAGCATTTCGCGCGGCACTTCGCGCCCCTGTCACCCAGCAAGATCCTGACCATCGAGGTGAGCGGCATCGCGCCCGCGCTGGCGACCGCGATGGAACTGGGCATTCCGATGGTGTACGCCCGCAAGAAAAAGCCCCTGACCATGAAGGAGCCCGCCTATACGGCCCAGTCGGTGAGCCGCACCAAGGGCGGCACCGTGGACCTGTTCGTGAGCAGCGAGTTCCTGGGGGCGGGCGACCGGGTGGTCATCATCGACGACTTTCTGGCGTCGGGGGGCACGGTGCGCTCGTTGACGGGCATCATCGGCCAGAGCGGGGCGACGCTGCTGGGCCTGGGCTGCGTCATCGAGAAGGAGTTCGAGGGGGGGCGCGACAAGCTGGCCGACCTGAAGATTCCCATCCATACCCTCGCCAACATCGTGCGCATGAGCGAGGCCGAGGGCATCGTGGTGGAAGCCGGGCGCTGATCCGGGGCGGGTGTGCCTAAAGGCGAGGTCAGCACCGGCTGAAGAGGTCTTGGGCCGGGCCTCAAGCGCCTGAACGGGGCGGGCCGCAGGCTGGGCTCAAGGAGTTGCCTGCCATGACCCGTCCCCCCAATCCCGCCGCCGACCTCATCCCCGACCAGCGCGCCCGCGTGAACGTGGCGAGCTACGAGACCTACGCCGCCGCGCAGCGCGCCGTGGACTTCCTGTCCGACCGCAAGTTTCCGGTCGAGCGGGTCGCCATCGTGGGCGAGGGGCTCCAGACCATCGAGCAGGTCACGGGCCGCCTGGACTGGGGCCGCGCCGCCGGGCTGGGGCTGGGACAGGGGATGGGCATGGGCCTGTTCATCGGCCTGATCTTCGCGGCGCTGGGGCTGGGGCAGGGCAGCTTCATCGGGCTGGTCGCCTACGGGGTGGTCATCGGCGGGATCTTCGGGGTGGTGTGGGGCCTCGTCGGTTACGCGCTCTCGGGCGGGCGGCGCGACTTTACGAGCATCGGCGGGATGCGTGCCCGCGAGTACCTGCTGCTCACCGACCCCGAGGTGGCCGAGCAGGCCCGGGCGCTGCTGGGCGAGCTGCCGAGCCGCTGAGGCCCCGCGCCTCGCGTCCTAACGCCCGTTTGGGTAGCATGGCGGCAATGACACAACCGGGTACCGAGCTTCAGGAACTCATCGCCGAGATGGAGATGCGCCGCCGCAGGGTCGAGGAAGGCGGCGGCCCCGACCGCCAGAAAAAGCAGCGTGAGGGCGGCAAACTCACGGCGCGCGAGCGCATCGCCGCGCTGCTCGACCCCGGCAGCTTTCTGGAACTGGGGACCTTCGCCCAGCACCAGGGTGGTCGGCTGATGCAGGGCGTCGAGGCCCCTGGCGAGGGCGTGGTGACCGGGCGCGGGACCATCCACGGGCGGCAGGTGTTCGTGTTCAGCCAGGATTTCACGGTGCTGGGCGGCTCGCTGGGCAAGATGAACGCCGCCAAGGTCACGAAGGTCATGGACCTCGCGGCCAAGACGGGCTGCCCGGTCATCGGCCTGAACGACAGCGCGGGCGCGCGCATCCAGGAGGGGGTGGACAGTCTCTCGGGCTACGGCGAGATCTTCTACCGCAACGCGGTGTACTCGGGCGCGGTGCCGCAGATCAGCGCGATCCTGGGGCCGTGCGCGGGCGGCGCGGTCTACAGCCCGGCGCTGACCGACTTCATCCTCATGAGCGGGGGCAGCAGTTACATGTTCATCACCGGCCCCGAGGTCATCAAGTCGGTGACGCGCGAGGAGGTCACCTTCGACGCCCTGGGCGGCGCGGACGTGCACACCCGCAAGTCGGGCGTGGCGCACCTGTCCTACGACGGAGACGCAGCGGTGCTGGCCGGCGTGCGCGACCTGCTCTCGTACCTGCCGCAGAACGCCCGCGAGCAGCCCCCGGTGGTGCCCACGGCCGACCCCGTGGACCGCCGCAACGACAGGCTGCTGGAGATCGTGACGCCCGACCAGCGCAAGCCCTACGCCATGCACGAGGTCATTCACGAACTCGTGGACGACGGCACCTTCCTGGAAATCCAGCCCCACTGGGCCAGGAACATCCTGTGCGGCTTCGCGCGGCTGGGGGGCCACAGCGTGGGCATCGTCGCCAACAATCCGCGCGTCATGGCGGGCACGCTGAACATCGACGCCTCGGACAAGGCCGCGCGCTTCATCCGTACCTGCGACTGCTACAACGTGCCGGTGCTGACGCTGGTGGACGTGACCGGCTTCCTGCCCGGCGTGGCGCAGGAACACGCGGGCATCATCCGCCACGGGGCCAAGATGCTGTACGCCTACGCCGAGGCGACGGTCCCCAAGGTCACGCTGATTACGCGCAAGAGCTACGGCGGGGCCTACCTCGCCATGAACAGCCGCGACATGGGCGCCGACGCCGTGTACGCCTGGCCGACCGCCGCCGTGGCCGTGATGGGGGCCGAGGGGGCCGCCAACATCGTGTACCGCCGCGAAATCGGGAACGCCGAGAATCCCGGGGCCATGCGTGCCCAGAAGATCGCGGACTACAAGGACGCCTTCGACAACCCCTACGTGGCGGCGGGCAAGGGCTACATCGACGACGTGATTCCGATGGAGGACACCCGCCGCATCCTGATCCAGTCCTTCGAGATGCTGCGGGACAAACAGGAAATCCGTCCCTACAAGAAGCACGGCAACATTCCGCTGTAAATCCTGCCTGGAGGGGTTGCCCCTCGCCCGCCCTCGTCCCGGCCGGCGAGGGTGGGCGGCGCACCTTTTCATGGCCGTTCCTTGAGCTGCGGCCCAGCCTTCTCGCCGCCGCCGGAGCTATGGTCGGGGCATGACCCAGTCTCCTCCCAAAAAGACCTACAGCAAGCCCAGCGACAGCGAACTGCGTGAGCGCCTGTCGCCCATCCAGTACCAGGTGACGCAGCACGAGGGCACCGAGCGGGCCTTTACCGGCGAGTACTGGGACACCGATGAGGACGGCATCTACGTGGACGTGGTGTCGGGTGAGCCGCTGTTCTCCAGCAAGGACAAGTACGACGCGGGCTGCGGCTGGCCCAGCTTCACGCGGCCCCTGAAGGACGTGTCGCTGACCGAGAACACCGACTACAAGATCGGGTATGCCCGTACCGAGGTCCGCTCGCGGGGCGTGGACTCGCACCTGGGCCACGTGTTCCCCGACGGCCCCCAGGAAGAGGGCGGACTGCGCTACTGCATCAACTCGGCGTCGCTGCGCTTCGTCCCGGCGGGCCAGCTCGAAGCCGAGGGCTACGGCGAGTATGCCCCGATGTTCCGCTGATCGCCGGACCGTAAAAGAGAGGCGGGTGGGGACTGCCCCACCCGCCCTCTTTTCGGGTTCCGGCCTCAGCGCGCGCCGAAGTCCTGCACCCAGTAGGTGCGGTAGGTGGTGGCGCTGTTGGCGGCGTAGCCCACGCCGAGTTCCTTGAAATTGCCGTTCATGATGTTCCGGCAGTGGCCCTCGCTCTTCAGCCAGCCTGCCACGACGGTCTCGGGGGTGGTCTGCCCGGCGGCGATGTTCTCGCCGATGGTGTACCACGGGTATCCGGTCGCCGTGATGCGCTGGCTGAAGTCGCGGCCGTCCTGGCTGGTGTGGCTGAAGTAGTTCTTGGCGGCCATGTCGGCGGCGTGGCCCTGCGCGGCCTGTTCGAGCTGGGCGTTGTAGGTCAGTGCGCCCACGGCGGGGAAGGCGGTGGTGCCGCAGGTCTGGCCCTGGGCACGCGCGGCGTTGGTCAGGGCGAGCACGCGCGCGGCGAAGTCGCCGCTGGGGGTGGTGGGTGCCGGCGTGGGGGTCGGGGTCGGCGTAGGGGTGGTCGCCGCGCCCTGCACCGTCACCGGAAAGTCGATGAAAGCCGAGGGGTTGTTCGCCAGCGCCGTGCGCACGGTCGCGCTGCCCGCCGCGCGCGCGGTGATCAGGCCGCTCTGGCTCACGGTCGCCACGTTGCCGTTGCTGGTGGTCCACACGAGCTGCCCGGCGGTGGGGGCCTTGCCGCCGACCTGCACGTTGACCTGTACGGTCTGGCCGACCGTCAGGGTCATGGCGGAGGCGGTGGCCTGGGCGCTCAGCAGGTCGCTGCCGGTTTCCACGCTGGGGGCCGTGTCGGCGGCGGTGCCGGTGCTGGGCGTCGCGTTCTGGCTACAGGCGGCCAGGAGCAGCAGGAAGGGCAGGGCGAGCAGACGGCGGGGGGCGGAAACGGTCAGGGGCATGGCCACAGTAGAGCGCCCTTTGGTTTCTTGACGATGAACTTAGAATCCTCATCACTCATAAAGTGGCCGGTGGTTGTGACACGCTGTGGGCCGCGCAAATGTGCCGTTTTCGTCATCGGCCGTGGCACATGATTCTCATCTGTATGGCGAGACTGGAGGGCTGGGCGACAGGCGTAAGCTGCCGGCATGTTCGCGCGTCCTGGCCGTCCTTCTGCCGCCCTTTCCGGTCCCGACGGGCAGGGGGGACCGCCGCCCCGGCGCGATCCCCGGCAGCTCGTGCGGCTGCTGGCCTTCGCGCGGCCCTACCGCCTGCTGTTCGTGCTGGGGCTGGTCGCCACACTGATCTCCAGCGGCCTGAATCTGGTCTTTCCGGCCCTGTTCGGCCGTCTCATCGACGCGTCCTTCCTGCGGGTGGGCAGCCAGGACACCGGGCCGCTGGACCGCACGGTCCTGGGGCTGCTGGGCATCTTCGCCCTCTCGGCCTGCTTCGGGGCGGCGCAGGCCTACCTGCTGGCACGGGTCGGGGCGGGCGTGGTCGCCGACCTGCGCCGCGCCCTGTTCGGGCACCTCCTGACCCTCTCGCCACGCTTTTTCGGGGACCACAAGACCGGCGATCTCACCAGCCGCCTGACCTCCGACGTGGGCACGGTCCAGACCGTGACCAGCACGGCCCTGGCGCAGCTCGCCGCGCAGTCGGTCAGCCTGATCGGCGCGGTCGTGCTGCTCATCCTCACGAGCGCCCGTCTGAGTCTGCTGACCCTGGCGATCATTCCGCTGGTCATCGGCACCGCCATCGTCATCGGCCGCCGCATCCGCCGCGTGAGCCGCGAGGTGCAGGACGCCGTCGCCGGGGCCAACGCCAGCGCCGAGGAGGCCATCAGCGGCGTGCGCGTCGTGCAGAGCTTCACTGCCGAGGCGCAGGAGCGCGGGCGCTACGGTCAGGGCGTGACCCGCAGCTTCCTGGCGGCCCTGCGCCGCGCGCAGCTCCAGGCCCTGATGTCGGGCACCATGAGCTTCCTGGCCTTCGGGTCGCTGGCGCTGGTGCTGTGGTACGGCGGGCGGCAGGTCATGTCGGGGGCGCTGACCCCCGGCGCGCTCGTCACGTTCCTGTTCTACGCCGCGCAGGTGGCGGGTACGGTGGCGGCCCTGACCGGCGTGTTCAACCAGTTTCAGGAGGCGCTGGGGGCATCGGGCCGGATCTTCGAGCTGCTGGACGAGCGCAGCGACCTGCCCCAGCCCGCCACCCCCGCACCGCTCGGGCGCGCCGAGGGCCGCGTGGCCTTCAGGGCCGTGGATTTCCGCTACGGCGGCCAGCCGGTGCTGCGCGGCGTGAATCTGGATGTGCCGGCCGGGCAGGTCGTGGCGCTCGTCGGCCCCAGCGGTGCGGGCAAGAGCACGCTGGTCAACCTCATTCCGCGCTTCTGGGACGTGACTGCGGGCACGCTGAGCATCGACGGCCGGGACGTGCGCGACTACGCCCTCGCGGACCTGCGTGCCCAGACCGGCCTCGTGCCGCAGGAGACGCTGCTGTTTTCCGGCACGGTGGCCGAGAACATCCTGTACGGGCGCCCCGACGCCTCGGCGGCCGAGGTCGAGGCCGCCGCCCAGGCCGCCAACGCCCACGGGTTCATCACGGCGCTGCCGGAGGGCTACGGCACGGTGGTCGGCGAGCGCGGCGTCAAACTCAGCGGGGGGCAGCGTCAGCGCGTGGCCATCGCCCGCGCGATCCTCAAGGACCCGCGCATCCTGATTCTCGACGAGGCGACCTCGGCCCTCGACAACGAGTCCGAGGTGCTGGTGCAGGCGGCGCTCGACCGCCTGATGGTCGGGCGCACCACCTTCGTCATCGCCCACCGCCTGAGCACCATCCGCAATGCCCACCGCATCCTGGTCATGGACGGCGGCCAGATCGTGGCGGACGGCACGCACGAGGCCCTGCTGGCGGCTGGCGGCCTGTACCGCGACCTCTATGAGTTGCAATTCCGGGAGACCGAGTCGGCCCCGACCCCGGCCTGAAGCGGCAAGGCGGCGCGGCACCCGGATTTGGGGTGCCGCGCCGCCTTGTCTGCTCAGGACTCGCTGCTCTCGTCGGCGTCGCGGGTACGGGAAGTGGAGCCGTCGTCGGCGGTGCCGGTGCGGTCCACCATCGCGCTGCCGTTAAAGATCGCGCCGGGAACGCCGGTCGCATTGGCGTTGGCGATCACGGGCACGAAAGTCTCCTCGTTCGCGCGCCTCACTTCGCCCTCGACCGGCGAGTTGACCACGTTGCCGCTTTCCTGTTCGACTTCTTCCACACTCTTGCCCAGCGGCTCGTTGCCGTAGCGGTTCGAATTGTCGGTCATGCCTTCCAGTGTGAAAAACCGGCCGCTGCCTTGCGTGAGGGGAGGGTACGCGCGCCTTCATGGCCCGCGCGGCCTTCACGCGCGGCCCGCCGCCCGGACTCGCTATGCTGGCAGGCAGATGAAGGTTCCGTTTTCCGGTCCATTTGCCCGCGCCGAGGGGTCCAGCCATGAGTGAACGCAGCGACCAGATCCTGAAGTCCAGCGGCCTGCCGGACCCGTCCCTGGCGGTCCTGGAACGCGGCGACGCCCTGTTCGTCCTGACGGCCTCGACCCTGCTGTACCACGACGAGTCCGGCACCCGGCGCGTGACCCTGCGCGACCTCGCGCGCATCCACAGCGACCAGGAAGGGACGCTGCGCGTCGAGACGCCCGCCGGGACCGCCCTGAGCGCCAGCCTGGTGGGCTTCGATCCCGCCGAGGTCCAGACCTTTTTCCGGCAGGTGCGCGACGTGACTGCCCAGGCCAAGCAGGGACCGGCCGCGTCCGTGCCGGCCAGCGTGGCCCCCACCCCTGCCGCCGCTGCCCCTGCCGCCGCCGCGCCGGCCCCCTCGGCCAGCGAGGCCCGCCCTGCACCGGCCACCCCCCCCGCCCCTGCGCCCCGCCCCGCCCCTGCGCCGACGCCGGCCCCCAGCCTGGCCAAACCCGCCGATCCCGCCCCTGCCGAGCGGCCCCAGACGGTCACCGGGCCGGCCTTTCCTGCGGCCACCAAGCCGGCGGCCACGCCGCCCCCGCCGCCCCGCCGGCAGGCCAGTGCGGCTCCGGCCGCCCAGCCCACGGGGAGTCAGTCTGCCGGGGGCCCGTCGCCGGCATCCCAGCCTGCGGCTCAGAAGCAGGGCGGCCAGAAGCCCCCCGCGCCGCGCCCCGCTGCGCCTCAGCCCTCGGCGGCCCCGGCTTCCGGGTCGCCGGGCAAGGCGGGAGCCGCGCCGTCCAGTCCCCTGCCGGTGCCCAGCGGCCCGGCTCCGGTCGTCGTGACGGCCGCAGTCCCGACTCCGGTCGCTGGCGCGGCCTCCGAGTCGCCCGCTGCCCCGGAAACCCCGGCCCTTCCGGTCCCCACACTGACCGGAGCGCGGGCCGACCTGCTGGCCCAGGCGGGCGCGGTGGCGGGTCTGGGCGGGCGGCTGCGGCTGCTGGCCGTGATCCTGATGCTCGCGGCGCTGGGGCTGGCCTACTTCCTGTACACGGCCGAGACGCCGCAGCCCCTGAACGCCCTGTGGGTCATCATCGCCGGCGGGGTAGGCGCGGTCGCGTTGACGGTCCTCGCCTCGCTGACGCGCCTGCTCGCCACGATGGCGCAGGTCGTCGGAGCGCGGGAGAACGGTGACGGGTAGGCCGGCCCACCACGACCTCCTGATCGGCGCCGTAGCGACCCCCTCGCTCTCGGGTGAGGAGGCGGCGGTGGCCGAGTTCCTGCGCGGCTGGATGGCGGACCACGGCTTCGCGGCGCACCTCGACGAGGTCGGCAACGCGGTGGGCGTCCGGGGCGACGGCCCCCTGACGGTCGTGTTGCTGGGCCACATGGACACCGTGCCCGGCGAGATTCCGGTGCGGGTGGACGACCAGGGCGTGCTGCACGGACGCGGCAGCGTGGACGCCAAGGGCAGCCTGTGCACCTTCGCGGCGGCAGTGGCGGCCCTGCCCCCGGAGGCGCTGGCGGCGGCCCGTTTCGTGGTGATCGGCGCGACCGAGGAGGAGGCCCCCAGCAGCCGGGGCGCGCGCCACGCCCTGACGGCGTACGCGCCCGACGCCGTGTTCATCGGCGAGCCGAGCGGCTGGGACGCCCTGACGCTGGGCTACAAGGGCCGGCTGGTGGCCCGCGTGCGCATCGAGAAGGACAACTTCCATACGGCCGGCGAGGGCAGCAGCGCCGCCGACGACCTCACCGAGGGTTGGTTCCGGGTGCGGGCCTGGGCGGCGGGGGTGGGCGGGCCGGAGTCGGGCATCTTCGCGCGGGTGCAGGCGACCTTGCAGGACCTGGGCTCCAGCGTCGACGGCCTGCGGCAGCGGGCCTGGGCGACCATCGGCCTGCGCCTGCCGCCGGAACTCTCGCCCGACGAGGCCGGCGAGGCGATCCGCGCCGCCTTCGCGGACCTGGGGGCCGAGGTGACGCTGCTGGGCCACGAGCACGCGGTGCGCCACCCCCGCGACAACGCGCTGACGCGGGCGCTGCGGGTCGCCATCCGCGCTGCGGGGGGCACGCCGACCTTCAAGGTCAAGACCGGCACGAGCGACATGAACGTGGTCGCGCCGCACTGGCCGGTGCCCACGGCCGCCTACGGCCCCGGCGACAGCGCGCTGGACCACACCCCCGAAGAGCGGCTGTCGCTGGACGAGTACGACCGCGCGGTGGCGGTCCTGACCGACGCCCTGACCCGGCTGGCCGGGACGTTGCCGGCCCGGTCCCTGTCGGCCCAGCCCTCGCCGCCCACCGACCCGAGCTGAAGTGGGCGGCCCCCTCGCGTGACCCCCGCCCTGCTCTTGCTCATCCTGTTCGTCGCCGCGCTGGTGCTGTTCGCGACCGAGTGGCTGCCAGTGGACGTGACGGCGCTGTGCCTGCTGGGCGCGCTGCTGCTGCTGGGGCTGCTGACGCCCGCCGAGGCCTTCGCGGGCTTCGGCAGCGACACGGTCCTCACGCTGGCGAGCCTGTTCATCCTCACGCAGGTGCTGCTGCGCGCGGGCGTCATCGAGTGGATCGGGGCGGCCCTGACCCGGCGGGTGCGCAGCGCGCCGCGCCTGCTGCGGGCCATGCTGGGCACGGTGGCGGGCATCAGCGCCTTTACCAGCAACACGGCGACCACGGCCGTCTTCCTGCCGGTCGTCTCGGGGGTCTCGCGCCGCGCGGGGCTGCCGGCCAGCCGCGTGCTCATGCCGCTGGCCTTTGCCAGCATCCTGGGGGGCACCGTCACCGTGATCGGCACGAGCACCAACCTCGTGGTGTCGGGCGCGCTGCCGGCCAGCGGGCTGCGGCCCCTGGAGTTTTTTGAGCTGGCCTGGGTCGGCGTGCCGGTGGCGGTCGCCGGGCTGCTGTACCTGTTTTTCGTCGCGCCCAGGCTGCTGCCCGCGCGGGACGCCGCCATCGAGGACACGCTGCGGCCCTACCTCGCCGACCTCACGGTGGCCCCCGGCAGCCCGCTGATCGGGCAGACGCTGCGCGGGAGTAACCTGGGCCGCGACCACGGCCTGACCGTGGTGTCGGTGGGCCGCGCCGGGCAGATGATCTACGCGCCGGGGGCCGACTTCCGGCTTGAGGAGGGTGACCGCCTGGCCGCCGAGGGACCCAGCGAGCGCATCCTGGCGGGCCGCACGCACCTGGGCATGGTGAGCCGCAGCGAGCAGAAGTTGCAGGAGGAGCGCCCGGACGAGGCCCGGCCCGGAGACGCCCGGCTGTTCGAGGTGGTCGTGCTGCCCGGCTCGCCGCTGCTGGGGCGCACGCTGCGCGAGTCGCGTTTTCGCGAACGCTACGGGTGCAGCGTGCTGGCCCTGCACCGCCGCTCACGCACTGAGGCCCACCTGGGCCGGGTGCGCGTGCAGGTGGGCGACGTGCTGCTGTTGCAGGGACCGGCCGAGCGTGTGGCGGCCCTGGGCGAGTCGCTGGCCGTGCTGGGCGACCTGACCGAGCAGCAGCGCGACCTGCGCCGCGCGCCCATGGCCCTGCTGCTGTTCCTGGGCGCGGTGGTGGCGGGCGCGGCCGGGCTGCTGCCACTGGGGGTTGCGGTGGTGGTGGCCGTCGCCCTCGCGCTGGCCCTGCGCCTGATCTCGCCCGAGGAGGCCTACCGCAGCGTCGAGTGGCCGGTGATCGTGCTGGTGGCCTGCATGCTGGCCTTCGGGGGCGCGTTCGAGGACACGGGCGCGGCGAAGCTCCTCACCGGGGCGCTCTCGGGCGTGCTGGCCCCGCTGGGCCCCTACGGGTTGCTGGGGGGGCTGTTCGCGGTGACGGTGGCCCTGACCCAGCCCATGAGCAACCAGGCCGCCGCCCTGGTCATGCTGCCGCTCGCCATCGGCACCGCGCAGGCGCTGGGCTACGACCCCCGGCCCTTCGTGGTGGGCATCACCATCGCGGCCAGCAACTCCTTCATCACGCCGCTGGAGCCGTCGTGCATGCTCGTGTACGGCCCGGGCCGCTACACCTTCCTCGATTTCGTGCGGGTGGGGCTGGGCCTGACCCTCCTGACCTTCGTGGTGTCCATGCTGGTGATTCCGCTGGTGTGGCCCTTTCAGGCGCCGTGAGGCCCTGATGCCCCCGGACCCCCGCCCCACCCTCGGCGGCTGGCTGCGCGCCCTGCTGCCGCGCCCCTGCCCCGGCTGCGGCGCGCAGCTCGGGGCGGCGGCGGGGCTGTGCGGGGTGTGCCGTGCCGCGCTGCGCGTGCGGGCCGAGAGCCACTCGCCCCTAAGCACTCGCGTGACTCCGCACCTGCTGAGTTGCGGACCGTACCAGGGCGTGGCCCGGCGCAGCGTACGCGCCCTGAAATACGGCGGCGCGCGCGAGGTGGCCGCGCCGCTGGGCGAGTTGCTGGCCGCCGCCGTGCCCCCCGACTGGCAGGTGGCGGCGGTGGTGCCGGTGCCGCTGCACCCGGCGCGGCAGCGCGAGCGCGGCTACAACCAGGCCGAGCTGCTGGCACGGGCCACCGCGCGCGGCCTGGGCGTGCCGTGCGTCTGCGCGCTGGAGCGTACCCGCGCCACTGCCCAGCAGGCCCGGCAACACGCGGCGGCCCGGCAGGCCAACCTCGCCGGGGCCTTCCGGGTGTGCGCACCCCTGCCGCCCGGCACGGTGCTGCTGGTGGACGATGTGGCGACCACCGGCAGCACCCTGCTGGCCTGCCGCGACGCGCTGCTGGCCGCCGGGCCGCGCGAGCTGCGTTACGCGGTGGTGGCGCGCTGAACCCGCGTCCGGGCAGGACAGTGGGGGGCAGTTCAGGCGGCCCTTAACTCCGGGGCGCAGACCTGTAGGGTGCTGAGGACCGCTGACCGGTGCCCCAGCCGGAGGAGAAGCGCATGCTCGGACTGATCGAACCCGGCCACCTGATACTCATCCTGCTCGCCGCGCTGGTGGTGTTCGGCCCCCGCCGCCTGCCCGAACTGGGCAAGAGCCTGGGCGGCGCGATCCGCAGTTTCCGCCAGGGAACACATGGCCTGGCCGAGGATTTCGCAGAGGCCACGCGTACCCCCGCCCCCGAGGCCGTCCGCGCCGAAGCGGTGCCGGTCCAGACGCTGGTGGCGGCCGCCGCGCCCAGCACGCCGGTGCGCGCCCCGGAGGCCGAGTAGGCTGCCGCCCGCCGCGCTACTGCGCCGTCTGGGGCAGGCGCTCGCCGGCCCGCACGGCCACGTCCAGCCGGTTCTCGGCGGGGGGCAGCGGGCAGGTCCAGCCGTCGCCGTAGGCGCAGTAGGGGTGATAGGCGAGGTTGAAGTCGAGCTGTACCAGCGCCTCGCCGCCGGAGCCACGGGACACCGGCGCGTCGAGATAACGGCCCGCGCCGTAGGTTTCGGGGCCGCTGGTGGCGTCGCGGAAGGGAATGAATACGCGCGCCGGGGCCGCCTCACCCAGCGGCCCGAACACGCTGAGCGGCCGCTCGCCATCGGGCAGCGGCACCCGCACCCGCCCGATGAGCGCCATCTGGCGGGGCTGTCCGGTATTGGTGTCCAGCGTGAATTCGCCCGCGTCGTGCATGCCGGGGGCTTCCAGCGGGGCGCTCAGCGCCCAGGCCTCGTCGGGGGCGTAGTAACTCAGGCCCCGGAAGGTCCGCAGCGCCTCGCCCTGCACCGGCCCGCGCCCGGACGCGAAATGCTCGTCCTTGCGCCGCCGGAATTCGGTGATGGCTCCGGCATACAGGTCGCCCGTCTCCGGGACGCTCACCAGTCCACCTCCACGCGCTGTCCGGCGTATTCCACCACGTCGCCCCGGCGCAGTTTCTTGCGCCGCCGGGTCTCAATGTCGCCGTTGAGACGGACCTCGCCGCCCTGGACGCGGAATTTGGCCTCGCCGCCGGTTTCCACCAGCCCGCGCAGCTTCAGGAAACTTTGCAGGTCGATGGTGTCGGCGTCGTCGGGGGTATCGGCATAACGGGTCATGCCGGCCAGCGTAGCAGGGGCATGCCGCTCAGGGTGTGGTTGGGGCCGGGGTGGGGGTGGGTGCAGGGGTGGCTCCGGAGGCCGGCGTCGGCGTGGGGGCCGGCGTCGGTGCGGTAGGCGTGGTCGCCGGGGCGGCGGCAGGTGCAGCTGCCGGAGCCGGAGAAGCCGGGGTCGCCGTCGGGGTGGCCTGGGCCGGAGCCGGCTGGGCCGGAGCGGGAGCCGTATTCAGGGCCGCGGTGTACTGGGCGCTGAACAGCCGCAGGTCGGTGTCGTCCACCTTGCGGTCCTGGTTCAGGTCGCCGGACTGCGGGGAGGCCTTGCCGAAATTCTCCATCAGGATGGCGAGGTCGCTGAGGTCGATGACGCCGTCGCCATTGAGGTCCGCGCCGCCGAAACGCTTCTGGGCCGCCTCGGGGGTCCAGGCCGTGAGCTTGAACTCGTCCTGAAGCTGCCGCCGGACCGCCTCGGCCAGCGCGACCGGACCCTGCGGATTGAACTCGAGCCGCCGCTCGCCGCCCACCACGACCACCCGTGCCGAGACGTCGGGATTGAAGGGCGCGGCGCTGACCCCCACGCCCCCCAGGGTCAGGGTCGGTCCCGAACTGTCGTCGAGCGTGAAGGGCACCTCGCGCGTCGAGAGGGCGGCCAGGGCCGCCAGGGTCGCCTGACGGACCGCGTCCCCCTGAGGCCGCAGCTTGAGGGCCACCGCGTCCGCGCCGCCCAGCCCGGCCTGTGCCAGCAGGGCCGCCCCGAGCAGCGCGCCGGACCACCTGACGCGGCGCATCAGCGGTTCTCCCGCGCCGCACGGATGGCGTCGCGCAGGGCCGTGGGGGTGGTGATGGTGGTCCCCGTCGCCGGGGCCGTCGCCGCACCGCTTGGGGCGGCGACCTCTGTACCGGTGGCGGAACCCGCGCCGGTCGCGGCGCTGCCTGCCGGCGACACCGACACCGCCCCGTTGACCACCGGGTACAGGCCCTGGTTGAAGCCCACCAGCGGGCTGTCGGCCTTGCGGGCATAGAGCAGCGCGAAGACTTCCTGGCCGCCGCTCAGGGCCGGCAGGTCCTGCACCCCCTGTAGAAAGAACAGGGCCGGCTTGCCCATGTGCTGCGGCAGGCTGGCCGCGTCGCCGGCGATCGTCTCGGTGACGCTCAGCGGATAGACCGTGTAGGTCACGTCGCCCTCCTTGGCCGTGGTGGGTGTGCCCAGGGTCGCGCGCACGATCACCTCGGCCTTCTGGGCCTGCTGCGCCAGGGTCAGGGGCGTGACGGCGGTCGCGCCGGCTCCGGTCCCCCACAGGGACAGCGCGGCGGCTCCGGCCAGCAGCGCCCGTCTCACGGCTGGCCTCCGCTGGGCGGCGTGGTCGGATTGGTGGGGGCGACCGGGGCCGTGGCGGGGCCGGTCGGCACGGGTGTGCCCGGCGTGGTCTGCGTGCCGGTCGCCGGGTCGGTGGTGGGGGTCGGTGTCGGCGCCGTGGTGGGCGAGGGCAGCGTGGAGGAGCCCTCCGGCGAGGTGGCGGGCGTAGTCTGGGGCGTGGGCGTGGGCGTGGTCTGGGTGGAGGTGGTGCCCGTTCCTGCCCCTGTCCCTGCTCCCGTCCCTGTGCCGGCCGCTGCGCCTGCACCGGGCGCGGTCGAGGTGGCCGGCGTCGTCTGGGCCGGGGCGGGGGGCCGCTTCTCGCCCAGCACCTTGCCGGAGCCGTCGCGCGACTCGTACCAGAACTTGCCGCTGCTCAGGGTGACGGGCTTGGAGGGCTTGACGGTGATCAGGGCGACGCGGGTATCGGCGCGCGGCACGCTCTTGAAGCCCAGGTCCAGGGAGAGCACCTGCCCCTGTTGCCGCCAGAACACGGGATTGCCACCGTCGGTGGCCTGCACGCGCGTGACCTGCACGTCCGGCCCCAGGTCCCAGGTGACGCGGGCGGCGCGGGCGCTGCGTGGGGCCTTGATCATGACCGGCACGCGCGTCTCGCCGCGAATCTCACCCGTCGGCAACGTGGGTTCCAGCGACAGGGGCGGCAGGTCGTTCACGTTCAGGGTGTAGGTCTGCACCTTGTTGCTCAGGTTGGCGTCGCTGGCCTCCACCGTGAACTGAAAGGCCCCGCGCGCGCTGGGCGTGCCCGAGAGCGTGCCCCCCGAGAAGCGCAGGCCCGGCGGCAGCGTGCCGCCCGCGACCCGGTAGCCGTACGGCCCCACGCCCCCCGACACCGCCAGGGTGACGCTGAACGGCTCGTTCACGTAGGCGGCGGGCAGGGACGCCGCCGAGAAGGTCAGGGCGTCGGTGCGCGCCGACAGGCCGCTGCTGGTGCCGGTGGTCGTCGCGCCGCAGCCGCTGAGCAGCGCCGCGCCCAGAACCAGGGGCAGCGCCAGCGCCGCGTACCGCGCCGGGCGGCAGGGAACTCGTGGTGGCATAGTCTCCAGTCTAGCCGGGCCTCATGAGGCGTGTGGGCGGACCCGCGCGGCCCCTCAGGGAAAAACGGCGTACAGGTCCACCCGCGAGGCGGGCTTCACGTCGTCGCGCGCCGCGATGCCCACCGTCACGTCGCCGCTGCCCTGGGTGCTCAGGCGCGCGAGCAGGTTCACGAAGTCGCTGACCTCCAGCCCCTGGTTGCTGATGGCGTCGCCCGGCACGCCGCGCGTGGTCAGGTCCAGCACCGTATCCTGCACGAGTTCGCTGAGCTGGGCCTGCACGGCGCGCGCGTCGCCCAAGCGCACGGTCACGCGCCGGATGGGCGTGCCCGCGCGGTAGAGCACGTTGTTGGGGCGCGCGTCGCAGCTCAGGTCCACCGGAAACCCGGCCGGGCTGTTCTGGGCGGCCCAGCACTGCACGAAGCTGCTGGTGTTCAGGCCGCGCAGCTTGGTTTCCAGGGCGCTGCGGCTGCTGGCGTTCAGGCGCGCGGCGGGGCCACCGTCGTTGCCGCGTGCTCCCTGCGCCTGCGCCGCGCTCGCCGCCAGCGTAAAGAAGGTGTCGAGGTTGCGCACGCTGGGCACCAGCCCCGCGTATACGAGGTCGTTCTTGGGGTAGGCCAGCACGGCGTTGCGGCTGGCGCTCAGCTCGGTGCGGGCGCTGGAATACTCGTCCTGAAGCTGGCCCAGGCTGGCCTGCGCGCTGGCGAGCTGCGTGGCGAGCGCGCCGTTGCTGGCCCGCAGCTGGGTCTGCTGGCTGCGCAGCGCCGTGAGGTCCTGGCGCACGCGGTCGCGCTCCTGGGTGGCCTGGGTGCGCTGCGCCACCAGGGCGTCGCGCTCGCCCGCCAGCCGGTCGCGGGCCTGCTGCGCCTGAAGCTGCTGTGCCTGCGCCTGCCGGGCCTGGGCCTGGGCCTGCTGAGACTGCGCCTGCGCCGCCTGGGCCTGAGCCTGGGCCTGGGTGCGGGCCTGGGTCGCCGTGGCCGCCGCCTGCCGCAGCGCCGCGAGCTGGGTGTTCAGGGCACTGACCTGCGCCTGGGCGTCGCGCTGCGCCGTCTGGGCGGCCTGCCGGGCCACCTCGGCGCGGGTCTGGGCGGCGCGGGCCTGGGTCTGCTCGGCCCGGGCGCGGGCCTGGGCCTGCTCGCTCTGCACCTGGGCCTGATCGGCGCGGGCCTGGGCACTCTGGGCATCCTGCTCGGCCTGGGCGCTGCGCAGCGAGAGGTCGAGCACCTGCGCGTCGAGGGCCTGGGCGCGCGCGCGGCTGGCGTCCAGCGCCGACTGCGACTGCGCCAAGCGGGCGCGGCTGGCCTGCGCCTGGGCCTCGAGACTGCGTTGCAGCGCCGAGAGCTCGGTCACGCGGGTCTGCAACGCACGGCGCTGGGCTTCCAGGTCCGACTGCGCGGCGCGCGCGGCCGTGAGGTCGGCGCGGGCGGCCCCCACCTCGCTCAGGGCCTGGGCGCGTTCGCGGCGCAGGCGCTCGGCCCCGGCCTGGGCGGCGTCACGCTCCAGCTGGGCGGCGTTCAGGTCGGCTTGCACCGAGCCGACCTCGCGGCGCAGCGACTCGATCTGCGGCCGGAGCTGGTCGGCCTGCGCGATGGTCTGCACGGCGTTGCGGTTCAGGACCAGAAAGGCCGCGAGGCTCGCCAGGCTGATGCCCATGCCCGAGAGCACCGCCACCACCAGCGCCGTCTGCTTGGGCCGCAGCCCGAACCAGCGCAGGTGTTTGCGGCCCACCTTCTTGGCGATGGTGTCGGCGGCGTAGGCCACCACGCCGGAGAGCAGGACCACGAAGGGCAGGAACAGCCACAGCATCGGCGTTCTCCGGCCTACAGCTCGAAGTCTTCGCCCAGGTAGTACTGCCGGGCGTCCTCGTCGCGCGCGAACTCCTGGGGGGTGCCGTCGAACTTCACGGTGCCGTCGAACATCAGGTACACCCGGTCACACAGCGCGATGGTCTCGCGCACGTTGTGGTCGGTGATGAACACCCCGATGCCCCGGCGGTCACGCAGCTCGCGGATCAGGCGCTGGATCTCGCGGATGCTCTTGGGGTCCACGCCGGTAAACGGCTCGTCGAGCAGCAGGTAGTCGGGGTCGGTGGTCAGGGCGCGCGCCAGTTCCAGGCGCCGACGCTCGCCGCCCGAGAGCTGGTAGGCGAGGCTGTTCGCCAGGTGCGTCAGCCCGAACTCGGCCAGCAGCGCGTCGGCGCGGGCTTCCTGTTCGGCGCGCGGGAGGTTCTGGTATTCCAGGATCGCCAGCAGGTTGTCGCGCGCCGAGAGCTTGCGAAAGGCGCTGGGTTCCTGCGGCAGGTAGCCCAGGCCCAGTCGGGCGCGCTCGTGCATGGGCAGGCGGGTCACGTCGCGCTCGCCCAGGGCGATGCGGCCGCCGCCGGGACGCACGAAGCCCACCAGCATGTAGAACGAGGTGGTCTTGCCCGCGCCGTTGGGGCCGAACAGCGCCACGATCTCGCCGGGCCGCACCGTGAAGTCCACGCCGCGCACGACCTCGCGCTTGCCGTAGCGTTTGCTCAGGCCCGAGGCCACCAGCTCCGGCCGGCCACGCAGGGCCGCCGGCTCCGCCGCGCCCGCAGACAGGGAAGGCACCGGGGCGGGGGGCGGGGCGCTGGGGGCGGGAGAAGTCACGTTCAGGAGCGTATCACGCCTGTTTTAGCTGTCCGTGAGCCTTCTCACGCCCGGCGCGGGGCGGGGGTAGACTGGCCGCATATGCTCCTGACCATCATCGTGCTGGACTCCGTGGGGGTGGGCGAGCTGCCCGACGCCGCCGCTTTCGGGGACACGGGTGCCCACACCCTGAACCACACCCTGGCCGCCGCGCCCGCCGCGCTGCCGAACCTCGCCGCGCTGGGCCTGGGCCGCGTGCCGACCGTGCAGACCTCGCCGGGGGGGCTCCCCGAAACTCCGGAGGTGCGCGGCGGCTACGGCCGGATGCGCGAGGTCAGCCCCGGCAAGGACACCTCGACCGGCCACTGGGAGTTCATGGGCGTGCAGCTCCAGCATCCTTTCCAGGTGTTTCCCGAGGGCTTTCCGCCCGCCGTCATGGACCGTTTCGACGCGGCGACCGGGCGCGGCCACCTGTGCAACCGGCCCTACAGCGGCACCGACGTGATCCGCGATTTCGGCCCCGAGCACCTGGAAACCGGCGCGCCCATCGTGTACACGAGCGCCGACAGCGTGTTCCAGATCGCCGCCCACGAGGACGTGGTGCCGCTCGATACCCTGTACGCGTGGTGCGCCGCCGCCCGCGAGATCCTCCAGGGCGAGTTCGCCGTGGCGCGCGTGATCGCCCGGCCCTTCCGGGGGGTGTTCCCCTTCGAGCGGGCCAACGAGCACCGCCGCGACTTCTCGCTCGTGCCGCCGCCGACCGTCCTGAACGCCATCGAGGACGCGGGCCGCTCGGTCGTGGGCATCGGCAAGATTCCCGACATCTACGCCGACCGGGGCATCACCGAGAGCATCCACACCGACAACAACGCCGACGGCATCGCCAAGACCCTCGCGCGGATGCGCCGGGCCGCGCAGGCGGACGAGTCGGGACTGATCTTCACCAACCTCGTGGACTTCGACGCCAAGTTCGGCCACCGCCGCGACCCGGCCGGGTACAGCGGCGCGCTGGCCGAGTTCGACGCCGCGCTGCCCGAGCTGCTCGCGGCCGTGCCGGAAGGCGGCGCGCTGCTGATCCTGTCGGACCACGGCAACGACCCCACCTGGCGCGGCAGCGACCACACCCGCGAGTACGGGATGCTGCTGGCCTACCGCCCCGGCATCGGCGCGGTAGACCTGGGCGAGCGCGCCACCTTCGCCGATGTGGGCGCGACGGCCGCCGAGGCCCTGGGGGCGCAGTGGACCGGGCCGGGTGAGAGCTTCTGGACGCTTCTGACCTGAAAGCGCCTGACGAACAGGCGCCGGACCTGAACGCGGCGGCCCAGGCTGGAGAGGGCGCGCCGGAGGAGACGGCCCCGGGACCGGCTACCGCCTTCCTGGACGGCCCCGAGGCCTTCAGCCTGACCCTGACGCTGGGGGGCCGCTACGCCGGGGGGCAGGAGTGGACCGTCCATCCCGAGCGTGGGCAACTGGTGGCGCGGGTGCAGACCGACTTCGGGGGCGTGCTGCCCGAGCTGCGCCGGCTCCAGACGAGCCGGATGAACCCGCGCACCCTGGCGAGTCTCCACTACGCCGAGGGCGACGGCCGGGGGCGCGCCGCCTTCGAGACGGCCTTCGACCGCAAGACGGGGCTGGTCACGCTGCGCCAGGGCCGCGACGAGGCCAGCGCCCCCCTGACCACCGACCACCACGACCCCGTGAGCCTGCTGCTGTGGCTGCGCACCCTGGGGGGCGATGCACGCACGCAGTTCACCGCGCCCCTCGCCGGGGGGCGCGCCCTGGTCCAGCGCCTGCCGGACACCGAAGTGGCCGGGGTGGCGGCCCACGCCTATTTCCTGCGGCCGGGCGGGGCCTACGTGTACGCCGAGCAGGCGGCCCCCTGGCGGCTGCTGCACCTGATCCAGCCTACCGATTTCGGTCCGGTCGAGGCCAGCCTGAGCCTGCCGGCGGCGCGCGCGGCCCGGCCCGAACGGCGGCGCAGCCGGCGCTAGCCTCTGCGGGGGCGGGGCGTCCGGGGCCGGGCTATCCTGCCCCCATGACGGCAGCTCCGAATCAGGGCGGCGGCGGGGCGCAGGGCGCACTGGACTAGGCCTGGCAACGGCTGGCCGACCGGGAAGCGGCGCGGCTGCGCGACGCCTTCGTGCGCCGGGCCGACGTGCCCCCGGCGGCCCGGTCCCGGGTGGCCTACGCGCTGGCGGGCGCTGTGGTGCTGGGGTACGCCGCGCTGCTGCTGGCCGGACTGGGGCTGCTCGTGCCGGTCTTCGGGCCGGGGCCCGGCCTGCATCCGGTTTCCCGCGTGCTGTTGGGATTCGTGGCGGCGGCGCTGCTGGGGTATGCGTGGCAGGCCCGCCCACGGTTCGGGCCGCTACCGGGCACCGAGGTCACGGAGGCGCAGGCCCCCGAACTGCACCGGCTGGTCCGCGAGGTGGCGCGGGTGCTGGGGGCGGCCCGGCCCGCGCGCCTGGTCCTGATCCCCGAGGTCAACGCCTTCATGGGTCACGGCGGCTTGCCGCCCCGGCCGACGCTGGGCCTGGGCCTGCCGCTGTGGTACGGCCTGCCGCCTCAGGAGCGGGTCGCCGTCCTCGCGCACGAACTCGCCCATGACCGCAGCGGCGACCCGGCGCGGACCGGACTGATCGGCGCGGCGCTGCACATGCTCGCGCAGGCCTACACGGTCATGCAGCCCGACAGCGTGATGCGCTTCAACCCGACCATCCTGGAGCTGATCGGCAACGCCGGGATGGCGCTGCTGGCCTGGATTCCGCTCGGGCTGTACCGGCTGCTGCTGGAGCTGATCGGGGCCGACCACCAGCGCGCCGAGTTCCGCGCCGACCTGCTGGCGGCGGGCGTGGCGGGGACCCCGGCGGTGGCGACCGCGCTCGACCGGCTGCACCTCTCGCACCTGCTCGAGAGCGCCCTGCACAAGCAGCGGCATGACCCTGAGCGCCCCCACGCCTTCGCGGAGCTGCGCCACATGTGGGACACCGTGCCCGAGGAGCAGCGCCAGATGCGCCGTGACGAGCGCGCGGCCCAGCGCACGCAGCTCAGCGCCACGCATCCCCCGACCGCCGACCGCCTCCAGGTGGTCCTGAGCCACCCCGCCGGGGCGCAGCTGCGCCTCGACGACGCCTGGGCCGCGCGCATCGACGCCGAGCTGCTGCCCTTCGTGCGCCCGCTGGAGGCCCAGGCCTACGACGACTACCGGGACCGTTACAGCAGCTGAGCGTGCCGGGGCGCGTGGTCCCTACACTGTGCCCATGCAAGTGCTGCAAGGTGAACAGGCCCGCACCGCCCTGACCCGGACCTTCGACCAGATTCCGGTGCCGGAGGCGGTGGCCCGGCGCATCGAACAGACCTTCGGAGAGCCGCTGAGCCCCGAACAGGTCGTGGAGCGCATCCTGAGCGACGTGCGCGCGCGCGGCGACGACGCCCTGCGCGACTGGACCGAGAAGCTCGACGGCGCGCGTCCGGAGGCGCTGGAAGTCTCGGCCGGAGAACTGGCGGCGGCCCGCGTGGACGACGACCTGCACGCGGCCCTGCGGCTGGCGATCTCGCGGGTGCGGGCCTTCTACGCCGCGCAGCCCGCGCACGGCTTTCTGGAACACGGTCCCGACGGCGCGCTGGGGCAGCTCGTGCGCCCGCTCTCGCGCGTCGGGGTGTACGTGCCCGGCGGCCTCGCGCCGCTGATCTCCACCCTGATCCACACCGCCGTGCCCGCGCAGGTGGCCGGGGTAGAGGAGATCGTCGTGACGACCCCGCCGGACCGCGAAGGCCGGGTCCACCCCGCGATCCTGGTCGCGGCGCGCGAACTGGGCATCGCCCGGGTGTTCCGGGTGGGCGGCGCGCAGGCCATCGGGGCGCTCGCCTACGGCACGGCCAGCATTCCGGCGGTGGACAAGGTGGCGGGACCGGGCAACCTGTTCGTGGTGATCGCCAAGCGCATGGTGTACGGCCAGGTGGGCATCGAGAGCCTGCCCGGCCCGACCGAGACGCTGGTGGTGGCCGACGACAGCGCCGATCCCCGCTTCGTGGCCGCCGACCTGCTGGCGCAGGCCGAGCACAACGGGGCCGAGCCGGTGCTCGTCTCGACGAGCCGCGAGCTGCTGCTGACCGTGCAGGGCGAACTCATGGGCCAGCTCGAAGCGCTGCCCGAACCCAACCGGGGCTGGGCGCGCGACAGCGTCTCGGCGCGCATGAAAGTGATCCTGGCGGCGTCGCTCGACGAGGCGCTGGAACTGTCGAACCTCTACGCGCCCGAGCACCTGTGCCTGCTGACCCGCGACCCCTGGAGCCTGCTGGGCCGGGTGCGGCGGGCCGGGGGCGTGTTCGTGGGCGAGGCGAGCATGGAGGCGCTGGGCGACTATGTGGCCGGGCCGAGCCACGTCATGCCGACCGGGGGCACGGCCCGTTTCATGAGTCCGGTCAACGTGCGCGACTTCCAGAACATCATCAGCGTGGTGGGCGTGAACGAGTCAGCGCTGCGGCGCATCGGCCCGGCCGCCGCCGCGCTCGCCCGCGCCGAGGGCCTCGAAGCCCACGCGCGGGCGGTCGAGAGCCGCCTGCACCCGGCCGACGGGGACGCCGGGACCGACGCGGCCGTGCCGGGTGTCAGCGTGCCGGGACTGGCGGGCGTGGTGGGCGCTCCGGGGGACCTCGGCGACCTATGACCCACCCCGCACCGCCCTCGGCCACCCTGCCCGAAGCTCCGGGGGGAGACCCCGTGAGCCTCGTCGTGCGCCGCCGCATCCGCCGGGGGGCCGAAGCCCAGTACGAGGCGCGGCTCTCGGAGGCCTCGGCGCAGCTCGCCCGGCTGCCGGGACACATCGGCACCGGCATCCTGCGGCCCCCGCCGGGCGAGGCGGGCGTGTACACCATGATCGCGCGCTTCGATTCCTTCGCCAGCGCCGCCGCCTGGGAACTTTCGCCCGAGCGGGCGCTGTGGCTCGAACACATCGGCCCGCTGGTGGACGAACACGTGAGTTTCGAGAAGCAGCCGGGCCTGGAATTCTGGTTCACGCCCGCCGCCGCCCCCACCCTGCGCCAGCCCCCCCGCTGGAAGATGACCCTGCTGACCATCGGCGTGCTGTATCCGGTGAGCCTGTCGGTGACGCTGCTGCTCGCCCCGCACCTGCTGTCCTGGCCGCTGCCGCTGCGGGCGCTGGCGCAGTCGCTGGTCATCGTGCCCGCCATGACCTACGCCTTCATGCCGCTGGCGACGCGCGCGGCGGCGCGCTGGCTGCGCCCGTAGCGGGCAACTCCGGCCGTGCCGGGCGCGTACTGGGCGGCATGTCGTCGCCCGCCGGTCCTCTTCCTGCCCCCGAATCCTCTCCGGCCGTGCCCGCCCTGGAGCTGCGGGACCTGCGGCGGCGCTTCGGGGCGCGCGAGGCGGTCGCGGGCCTGAGCCTGAGTGTGGCGCCCGGCGAGCTGTACGCCCTGCTGGGGCCGAACGGCGCGGGCAAGACGACCACCATCCGCATGATCGCGGGCCTGACCCGGCCCGACCAGGGCTCGGTGCGCATCGGCGGGCACGACCTGGGCACGCGGGCACGCGAGGCCAAGGCGCTGCTGGCCTACCTGCCCGACGACCCCCTGCTGTACGGCAAGCTCACGCCGCCCGAGTATCTGGAGTTCGTGGCCGGGCTGTGGGGCATGGACGCCCCGGCGGCAGCCCGCGAGGCCGAGCGGCTGCTGCGCTGGCTGAACCTGTGGGACCACCGCGCCGAGCGCACCGAGGGCTTCTCGCGCGGCATGAAACAGAAACTCGCGCTGGCCGGCGCCCTGATCCACGCCCCGCGCCTGATGCTGCTCGACGAGCCGCTCACCGGGCTGGACGCGGCGGCTTCGCGGCAGGTCAAGGACGCGCTGCGGGCCTTCGTGGCGGGGGGCGGCGCGGTGGTCCTCACGACGCACATCCTGGAGGTGGCCGAGCGCCTCGCCGACCGCATCGGCATTATCGCGGCCGGGCAGCTGGTGGCCGAGGGCACCCCGGCCGAGCTGCTGGCCCGCACCGGCACCGCCACCCTAGAAGACGCATTCCTAGCCCTGACCGGGCAGGCCGCCCCCCTGCCGGACGGGGGCGCATGAGCGCGCCGGGCAGCCTGCGCTGGCTGCTTGGGCAGCAGGTGCGCTGGCAGTGGCGCGCCCTGAGTCGCCGGGGACGCGGGGGGCTGCTGTTCCTGCTGGCCTTCGTGGTGATCGGAACGGCCGTGCTGTACTTCATGCTGCGCGGCCTGCTGGGCGATCTGCGGCTGGGTGGGCCGCTGCCCGACGCCGCGCTGGGGCCGGCGCTGCTGGCCCAGACCTTCCTGTTCACGCTGATGGTCTCGGCGGCGGTCCGGGCCTCGCTGGAGGCGCTGTTCACGCGCGGCGACCTGGACCTGCTGCTGCACTCGCCGCTGCCCGCGCGCACGGTGCTCGCGGCGAGGGCGCTGGGGGTGGCGCTGTCGGGGGCGGCCGGCGGGGCGCTGCTGCTGGGGCCGGTACTGCTGGTGCTGCTCACGCTGGGGGCGTGGCGCGGGCTGGGCCTGCTGGGCTGGTGGGCGGCGGCCGCGCTGGGGTCGGCCAGCGCCGGGCTGTGGCTCACGCTGGGGCTGGTGCGGGTGCTGGGGGTGCGCCGGGCGCGCGTGGTGGCCTCGGTGGTCGGGGCGCTGGTGGGGGGCAGCCTGTTTCTGGCCTCGCAGTGGCGCACGGTCACGGGGCAGGACGCGGCGGGACTGCCGGCCGCGCTACTGGGTTTCGCGCCGGGGGTGGGCGGCTGGCCGGGCCGGGAAGCCGCGCTGTGGTGGCCCGCACGGGCGATGTGGCTCGAACCCGGCCCGCTGCTGGCGGTGCTGCTGCTGTCGGCGGGCGCATTCGTCCTGACCGTGCTGGCCCTGACCCGGCAGTTCACGCTGGGGGTGCAAGAGGGTACGCCGCAGGCGGTCCGGCGTGCCGGTCCTGGCCGTGCCGGCCTGCGTTTTGCCAGCGGACCGCGCGCCACGCTGCTCAAGGAATGGCGGCTGCTGCTGCGCGACCCCGAACTGCTGTCGCGCACGCTGCTGCAACTGGTATATCTGGTGCCGCTGCTCGCGGCGGTGGGCCGGGACGGGGGGACCGGGGCGGCGGGTGGGGGGGTGGTGCTGCTCACGGCCAGTCTCGCCTCGGCCCTGGCCCGCCTGACCCTGGACGCCGAGGACGCCCCGGACCTGCTGGTCACGGCTCCGCGCAGCCCGGCGGCCCTGCGCCGCGAGAAGTGGCTGGCCGCCGCCCTGCCCGCCGCCCTGCTGGGGCTGCTGGCCCTGGGGGTGATGGGCGCGCGCGGCGTGTTCGCCGTCCATCCGCTCAGTGCCCCGGCGCTGCTGGCCCTGACCCTGCTCGGCACGGGCGGCGCGGCCCTGACCGTGCTGTGGCGGCCACTGCCGGTGCGCCGCGCCGACGCCTTCCGGCAACGCGAGGGGCGCCCGCTGGTCAACACGCTGCTGGGCGGGGGATTTCAGCTGGCCCTGAGCATCACGGCCTACGCGGCGGTGCGGGCGCTGGGCTGGGGGGTCCTGAGTCTGGCGGCGGCGCTCGCCCTGCTGGCGGTCGCCTACCGCCTGCGCCGCACCGACGACCGCTAGGCCACGTCCGGATCAGCTGGAGGCCGGGCGGCCGATGACGCTCTCGTACACCTCGCGTACCGTTCCGGCCATCTGGAGCCCGCTCTCGCTCGTCAGGTCGAGCAGGCTGACGATATAGGCGGGGTCCAGACCGGGATTGGTGCAGGCGCGCAGCAGGGCGTAGTGCACCAGGCTGGTCCCGGGGCGCGCGCCGCCCGCCGGGGTCCAGGCCTCACGCAGCCGGGGCATCAGCGCGGCGGCGAAGCGCAGGATGTCGGTCTCGTGGCGCGCGAGTTCCTTCTGGAGCTGCCCCACCGAACGCACGCCGATGTAGTGCAGCAGGCTGGTCAGGCGCTGCGGGCGCTCGGGGTCGGGCCAGCCCACCAGCAGGGTCACGTTCAGGGCGTCGGCCACCGCCTCGTCGAGCAGGCGGACCGGGGCCACGTCCAGCAGATAGGTCACGCTCTGCACGTCCACGAACACGCCCTCGGGTTCCTCGGCCACACGGACGGGCAGGTTGGCGGCGTAGTCGCGGTTCATGCGCGCCAGGGCCATGAATTCCTCGTCGGCCATCTCCAGCAGCCCCGCGAGGCGGTAGAAGCGCCGCCGGACCTCACGCGGCACGGCGTCGCGGTTCTTGTAGCCCAGGTCGTGTTCGATCTCGGCCCAGGCGTGTTGCAGGATGCTGCGGATCTGGATCTCGAAGCGCATCTTCTCCATGCCCAGCCCGGCGAATTCCGGCTCGCGGGCGGGCGGGTACACCACGTAATGCACGCCCAGATACCCGAACCGGTCGGGGTCGTGCATCTTGGACTTGTCCACCGAATGGTCCCAGTCCACCACGTACCCCGCCTCGACCAGTCCGGCGACCACCTGCACGTCCGACTCGAAGTAGGTGATGACCCGCACCGCCACGAGGTCGGTCACGTCGCCCAGCCGGGCGTAGCGCCCCGGCTTGCGCCGCAGCTTGTCGGCCAGACTCAGGGGCTGCTTGACCCGCCCGGTGACGTGGTGGATGTTCAGGCCCGCGCCGCGCACCAGCCGCCCCATCTGGGCCACGGCGGCGTCGCGCAGGGCCTCGTACTGCGCGCGCCAGGTCTGGTAGTCGCTGACCATCCGCTCGGGCGTGCTGCGCTGTGGCGCGGAGAGGTCGGTCATGGTTCATGATAGGCCCGCCGCTGCTCCCCGGCCGCCGCCCTTGTGTGAACCGCCGCCCCCACCTGCCGCCCCCGGCCGTGCTAGACCTCGCTATGCCCCCTGCCCCCCTCCGGCGAGGTCTGAACGCGCTGCTGCTCGCCTCGCTGCCTTCCGCTGCCCTGGCTGCGCCCACCGTGTACGTCGCCTACCCGCCGCCCGACCACCGGGTCACGGCCGACCACGTCATCCTGGAGGGCAGCGTGACCCCCGGCGCGGCCCTGAAGATCGGCGGCCAGAGTGTGGCGGTGGGGGCCGACGGCCTGTTCATGCTGTGGTGGCCGCTGAAAAACGGAGTCAACGACCTGCGGCTGGTCGCCACCCGCGCGGGCCAGAGCGCCGGCCGCAGCCTGCGTGTGACCCGCAGCGTGCCTGGTCCCCTCCCTGCCCGGCCCACCGCCATCGCGCCGGGCGACCTGCTGCCGGCGGCCGATGTGGAGTTCTGGGACGCGGCGGGCGATACTCCGGCCGAGCGGCGCGTGCGTGTGGGCTTCCGGGGCGCGCCGGGGGGCCGGGCCACCGTGCAGATCGGCGGCGGCGCACCCCAGCCCCTGCAAGAAGGCCCGGCCGGCACCTACAGCGCGGACGTGGTGGTCTCGCCCCAGACCCCGCTGACCCGCGCCGAGGTGGGTTTTGCTCTGACCGGCCAGGACGGCCGCCGCGTGACCCGCGCTGCGCCGGGCCGCCTGAGCGTCCTGGCCCCGGCAGCGGCGGGCGCCAGGACCGGGCACCCAGCGTCCCGGCAGCGTCCCCCGGCCTGGGCCTGAACAGCGCCGAGACGGTGCTCAAGGACCCGTCGGGCCGCCCCTTGCTGTATCCGCGCGGCGGCATGACCTTCACGGTGGTCGGGCGGCAGGGTGACGATCTGCGCGTGCGCCTCGCGCCGGGCCTGAGCGTACTCGCCCCGGCCAGGGGGGTGGCGCTGACTCCCGGAGGACCGACGCTGGCGCTGGCCGGGCCGCTGGAGGTGGACGGCGTGGCCGCTGCCCAGACCCCGGCGGCTCCGCTCACTGCCGAGGGGCCAGGAATGGCACAGACAGTCCCTGGTCCGGCCTGGCTGCCCGCCACCCCGGACGCGGCTCCCACGCCGTCCCTGCCCGAGCTGACGCCCCTGGCGGTTCCGGCTCCGCCGTCCGCGCCGCTGGTTCCGGGCCTTCCGGCCGCGACAGGCGACCTCCGGCTGCGGCTGCCGCTGGGGGGCGTGCGGGTGCCCTTCACCCTCGCGCAGCCGCGCCCGGACCAGCTCGTGCTGACGCTGTACGGCCTCGCCTCGCCGCCGGCCCTGGGGGCCCTGAGCGACCCGCTGCTGGCGGGGGTGGCCGTCACCTCGCCCGCCACGGGGGTCACGCAACTCGCCGTGAACCTGCGCGCGGCGCAGCTCTGGGGCTTCACGGCGGGCTACGAGGACGGCGACCTCGTGCTCGCGGTGCGGCGGCCCCCCACGCTGGACCCGGCGCGGCCGCTGGCGGGGCGGGTCGTTACCCTTGATCCGGGGCACGGGGGCACGCAGAACGGGGGGGCGGGCAGCTTCGGCGTGCCCGAGAAGGGGCTGGTGCTGCCCATCGCCCTGCGCGCCGCCGAGCTGCTGCGTGCCCAGGGGGCCACGGTCGTGCTGACCCGCACCGCCGACGTGACCCTGGGCCTCTACGACCGGGGTCAGCAGGCCGAGGCCGCGCGCGCCGACCTGCTCGTCAGCATCCACGCCAACGCCCTTCCCGACGGGCGCGACCCGCGCGGCATCCGGGGGCCGGAGGTGTACTTCACGCACCCGCAGGCGCAGGGAGTGGCCGGGGCCATCCTCGCCGCGCTGCGCGCCCGGCTGCCCGAACTCGGCGCGGGCCGGGGCCTGATGCCGGGGGCCGACCTCGCCCTGACGCGCCCGAGCACCCAGCCCAGCCTGCTCGTCGAGACGGCTTACCTCACCGACCCCGGTAACCTGCGCGCCCTGAGCAGCGCAGACGGCCGCGAACGCTTCGCCCAGGCCATCGCCGGGGGCATCGCGGCCTACTACGCGGCCCAGGCGCGGTAGGAGGAGGCTGGAGCCGATGCCAAAAAGGTGCGGGGCGTCTCACTAAGCGCCCCGCCGCCCCGGCCTCAGCGCAGCTTGGCCTGAATCCAGCTGCTCAGCTCGCTGATCTTCACGCGTTCCTGGGCCAGCGTGTCGCGGTCGCGCACGGTCACGGTGTCGGTCAGGCCGGGGTCCTCGCCCTTGCCCACGGTGTCGAAGTCCACGGTCACGCAGTAGGGCGTGCCCACCTCGTCGTGGCGGCGGTAGGCCTTGCCGATGTTGCCGCTGTCTTCGAGCAGCACGCGGCCCAGGCCCAGGCCCTGCAACTCGCCCTTGATGGTGCGGGCCAGATCGACGAGTTCGGGCTTGTTGCGCGCCAGCGGAATGACCGCCACCTTGATGGGCGCGAGGTGCGGCCGCAGCTTGAGGACGATGCGCTCGTTGCCGTTCTCCAGCGTCTCCTTGGTGAAGGCCTCGGACAGCACCGCCAGCATCGCGCGGTCCACGCCCGCCGACGGCTCGATCACGAAGGGCACGACCGGCTTGTTCGTCTCGGGGTGGGGGATGGTCAGCTTGGCGACGCTGTCGCTGTTCTCCTCGACCCGGGCCACCAGTCCCAGTTCGCTCTGGTTCTTGGTGTGCGAGCCCAGGTCGTAGTCGCTGCGGTTGGCGATGCCCTCGATTTCCTCGTGCCCCAGGGTGGGGTAGTCGTACATGAGGTCGTAGGTGCGCTTGGAGTAGTGCGCGAGGTCTTCCTTGGGCACGTCCAGGATCTCGATCTTGCTGCGCGGCACGCCCTGGGCTTCCCACCAGCTCAGGCGCTTTTCCAGCCAGTGCGCGTGCCAGTCCTCGTCGGTGCCGGGCGTGCAGAAGAACTCGATTTCCATCTGTTCGAGTTCCCGCACCCGGAAGATGAAGTTGCGCGGCGTGATCTCGTTGCGGAACGCCTTGCCGATCTGCGCGATACCGAAGGGCAGGCGGCGGCTCGTGCTGTCCACCACGTTCTTGAAGTTGGTGAAGATGCCCTGCGCGGTCTCGGGGCGCAGGTAGCCGTAGCTCTCGTCGTCGGCGACCGGGCCGATGGTCGTCTTGAACATCATGTTGAAGGGCTTGGGCTCGGTCCACTCGCCCACCTCGCCGGAAAAGGCGTCGCGCACGCCCGCCGCGCGCAGGGCCTCGCTCGCCTTGGCGGGGTCGGCGTTCAGCGCGGCGATCAGGGCCGGGAAGTTCTCGGCGTCCACACCCATCGCCGCCGCCACGCGGGCGATCACGTCGGCCTTCTGGTCTTTCACGAGGTGGTCGAGGCGGTAGCGCTTGTTGTTCTTCTTGTTGTCCACCATCGGGTCGCTGAAGGTCGCTTCGTGGCCCGAGTGGCGCAGCACCATGCGGTGCATGATGATGGAGGCGTCCAGGCCCTCCATGTCGTCGCGCTCGTAGACGTTGGTGCGCCACCACGCGGCCTTGATGTTGTTCTTCAGTTCCACGCCCAGGGGGCCGTAGTCGTAGAAGCCCTGCAGGCCGCCGTAGATCTCACTGCCCTGAAAAATAAAGCCCCGGCGCTTGCACAGGCTGACGAGTTCTTCCATCGAGGTTGCGGGCATCTGTGGCTCCTTTCGGGCAGAGGGCGTATTCGCGCCTTCTGCCCACAGCAATGCGCCCCAGGCGGGCACATGGCCGCCTGGGGACGCAGACAAGGCTGCGCGGTTCCACCCCAGTTCCGGCGCTGGTTTCCCCAGACCACCGGCCCTTTGTTTCTGCTCGGCTCCCCGCTGCCCTTCGCGGCCCGCCACCCGCCCGACTCTCACCGTCTCGGGCTCGCTCCTGGGTACGTGCGCCGCTACTCCTGCGGATCATGACCTGGGCCCCAGTCTGCGCCAGGGCGG
This sequence comes from Deinococcus gobiensis I-0, assembly GCF_000252445.1. Lineage (GTDB taxonomy): Bacteria > Deinococcota > Deinococci > Deinococcales > Deinococcaceae > Deinococcus > Deinococcus gobiensis. The sequence goes on from NC_017790.1 coordinate 1,041,448, forward strand.
GGGAGGGGGTCAAGCCGGGGACGCGGGGGGGCTCAGTTCAGGTCGCTGCGGCTGCCCTTCTCCTTTTCCTCGGCGCGGCGGCGCAGCTCGCTGGCGAGATCGGAAAAGTCGCGGGCGCTGGGCAGGGCCTGCCGGGTCTGGGTCTTGGCCTCCTGCACGACCTGGGCGCGCTCGCCACGTTCGGCGGGGGGCAGGCCGGCGCGGCGGCGCTCGAAGTAGTTCTGGGCGAGGCGCCCGAGCGCGAAGGTCCAGCCATAGACGGCGGGCGCGGTGATCAGGCCGCCGATGAGGGGCAGCGCCATCTTGGCGACCCCGCGCATGACCTGCCGGGCCGCGAAGCCGTAGGCGACGGTCGCGCCCAGTTCGCGGGCGATCTCGGCGGCGCGGGCCCCACTGACCTCGAAGCCGTAGATCTTGCCGATGTGCAGCACCATCTTGGCCTGCACCGGCGTGATCAGGAGAATGTCGGCGAAGGGGATCGGCTCGACGGCGATGGCCCCCGAGAGCAGCGCGGCGCTCTTGATGACCTCCTCGACATTCTCTTCCTGGCTCAGGCCAGGGTCCACATCGAAATTGAAATTGTCGAGCACCTGCTTGACGAGGGGCGGCAGCATGGCCGGAGTGTACCCCCTGCGCCCGCGCGTCCGGGCTGCGGCGAGCTTAACGCCGCTTCAGGGTCACGCGGCCCAGGCTGCCCGTCCAGACCAGCGTGTCGCCGCCCGGCCCGGCCTGCACCTCGGCGCGCAGCGGCGTACCCAGCAGGCGGTACAGGGCGTTCTCGGCCGCCATGTCCGGGCACAGCATCCGGGTGGTCGCCACCCCGCTGAAGTGCAGCACGTCGCCGCGCAATTCGGCCTGCCCGTTCATGGCGTTGCAGCCCCCCGCCCGGCCCGAGAGCCGCAGGCCGGTGGCCGTGCCGTCCGGGGTCAGGGTCAGGGCCGCCTCCCCGGGAACGCGCGAGGTCTGCGTGCCCAGCGTCACGGCCTGCACCTGCCACTCGCCGGCGAGCTGGGCGGGGCGCAGGGCCGTGGAGGGCGCGGCGGGGGGCTGGACGGCCGGGGGCAGCGGCGCGGCGCCGTTCGCCTGGAACACGAGGCGCTGCGCCCCACGCGCGTACAGCGTGAGGGTCTGGCCCTGCACGCGGTAGCGGACCACCTGCGACAGCACGCGCAGGTACGCGGTCTCGACCGTGCCCGCCACGCCGGGGCAGGCCCGCCGGGTCACGCCCAGGCGGCCCAGCTGCACCCGGCTGCCTTCCAGGGTGGCCGTACCCGAGAGGAGGTTGCAGCCGGTATGCCCACTGACCTGCCCGCCGGGGGCGACCCGCAGGGTGGGCGCGGAGGGCCCGTCGGGCGCGAGGTCCAGCCGGGTCACGCCGTCGGGGACCAGGGTGCGCAGGGTCCAGCCCGTGCCGGTCAGGGCGGGGTCGGAGACGGGGCCACCGGCGACGGCCAGCAGGGTCAGGACAGAGAGCAGGGACATGGTGGGTCCGTTTTACCGTCTCCCCGTGACCCCGCGCTGACGCGGGCCGCGCTTTGGCGACCCGCAGTCTGGGACGGGGCGGGGGCGGCCGGGGCGCGCAGGCGCGTAGAATGCCCGCACACGCCGGACCTTCAACCCAACGCCGTTTCGACTTTTTCCCACGGGCAGGCCGCTCGCCGTGCCCGCCGCAAGGAGCCTGCTCATGGAAGACCGCCGTATCCGCATCCTGATTGCCAAGCCGGGCATGGACGGCCACGACCGGGGCGCCAAGGTGGTCGCCCGCGCCCTGCGCGACGCGGGGATGGAGGTCGTGTATACCGGCCTGCGCCAGACCGCCGAGATGATCGTGAACGCTGCCCTGCAAGAGGACGTGGACGCCATCGGCCTGAGCGTGCTTTCGGGGGCGCACCTGCACTATTTCCGCGAGGTCATGGAACTGCTGCGCGAGAAGGGCGCGCAGGACATCATCGTGTTCGGGGGCGGCATCATCCCCGACCAGGACCTGCCGGTGCTCGCCGAGTTGGGGGTGGGCCGCGTGTTCACGCCGGGGGCCAGCACCGAGGACGCCGCCACCTACCTGCGTGAGGCCGTCGCCCAGCGCTGGCAGACCCAGGCCGGGGCCTAGGCGCCCGTGAAACCAGGCGCGGCGCTGCCCGCTCCCGCCTCCGTCCCGGCGCCGGCCGGGCGCGTGCCCGCCTCCGGCCTCGCGGCGCTGTACGTCTCGCAGGCGCTGGCGACCGGGGCCACCACGGTCAGTACCATCCTGGCGAGCATCATCATGGGGGGGCTGGGGCAGGGGCAGCTCTCGGGGCTGCCCAGCACCCTCATCAGCCTCTCGGCGGCGCTGTCGGCCGGGGCTTTCGGGGCGTACATGCTGCGCCGGGGCCGCCGGCTGGGGCTGGGGCTGGCCTTCGCGCTCGGGGCGCTGGGGGCTGGGCTGGGCTTTCTGGGCGCGCGGCTGGGGCTGGTGCCGCTGTTCCTGCTCGGCGCGGCCATGATGGGCGGCGCGCAGGGCGGATACCAGCAGGCGCGCTACGCGGTCGCCGAGAACGTGCCGCCCGCCCGCCGGGGCCGCGCCCTGGGCCTCCTGATGCTCATGAGCGTGGCGGGGTCCTTCGTCATGACCGGCTTCGCCCGGCCTGTCGAGGCGCTGGGGACGGCCCTGGGCACCTCGCCCGAGGTCGCGGGCTGGCTGGTGGGCGGCGCGCTGCTGGGGATCGCGGCGCTGCTCGTGCTGGGCTGGGGGCCACGCGTGCCGGCGACGGCGGCGGCCCGGCCCCCGGCCCCCCACTGGCGCCTGACCTTCGCGCAGCCGGGGGTCCGCAGCACGGCGCTGGCCCTCGCCACCGCCCAGGGCGTGATGGTCACGCTGATGAGCCTCACGCCGCTGCGCGCCCACCACATGGGCATGGACCACGCGGGGGTCGCCGCCCTGATCAGCGGGCACATCCTGGGCATGTTCGGCTTCGGCTGGTTCACGGGGCCGCTGCTCGACCGCCTGGGCCTGCGCTTCGGGTACGCGGCGGGGGCGGGGCTGCTGGTCGCGGCGGCCCTGAGCGCGACCCTGTCCGGCACCGCGTGGCTGGGGGTCAGCATGTTCGTGCTGGGCCTGGGCTGGAACCTCGTGAACCTCAGCGGCAGCAAGGCCATGACCCGCTTTCCCGCCGCGCAGGGCGCGACCGACGGCCTGGGTTACGTCGCGGCGGGCCTGGGCACCTTCCTGGGTGGACTGGTCATCGCCCGCGCGGGCTTCGGTACGCTGGCGGGGGTGTGCGGGGCGCTCTCGCTGCTGCCGCTGCTGGCCGCGTGGCGGGCCGGGCAGCGGTAGGAACACGTGCCGGGGCCGCTTTTCAAAGCGGGCGGGCCACCTTCCTGAAGAGGGTGGCCCGCAGCTGTTCTGGCGGAACGGGAGGGATTCGAACCCTCGATAAGCTTGCACCTATACACGCTTTCCAGGCGTGCTCCTTCAACCACTCGGACACCGTTCCAGCGCAGAGCAGACTAGCGGCTTCCGGGCCGCAGGTCAAACGCAGGTCCGCTTCAGGTATAGGGATCGCTGAGGTAGCCCCGCACGACCTCCAACGGGGCGAAGGTGCCTGCGCGCAGGGCGGCCTCGGCGGCGCGGGCTTCGGCCCAGGCCAGGTCGTACTGCCGGGCGCTGACCAGGCCTGCCTGGAGGGCGGCGTCCAGCTCCTCCACGTCGATGATCTCGGTGTCGGTCACGCGCCAGGTGCCGCCGGGCTGCACCTCGCACGCCGCCAGCACGTCGAGGTACAGGTCGTTGATGTAGGGCGCGCCGTCCTCGTCCACACCCACGCCGTCGCCCACGTCCACGTAGAGCTGCACGGGCACGCCCGAGGGACCGAGCTGCACGGTCAGCGCGTGGTTGTGCCCGGTGGGCGAGTAGTGTACCCAGCGGTAGCCGTTGTCCAGAATCCGCAGGTCACGGCCCAGGAAGCGGACGACCAGCGGGGCCGTGACCTCGTGCGCGACATAGTCCACCAGGGTTCCGTGGGGCAGGGCCAGCACCGTCTCGTCCTCTCGGGCGACCCGGTGCCAGCCCCGGCGACTGGCGCGTTTGTGTTTCATGCGTGTAGCGTAGCGGAGCCCGGGCGGTCCCGAGCGAGGAGCGGAGCCGCGGCTCCCGCCGCTCAGTTCTTGCGCAGGTCCTTCCAATTCGTGCCGGTCATGAAGCTGACCATGGGGTTGTAGGTGTCGGCCGAGATTCCGCCGAGGTTGCTGCGGTAGAAGATGTAGTTCACGGCGGCGGGCAGGTTGATGTACGGCGCGAGGTCGTAGGTGCGGGCGGCCACGCGCGAGTACAGGCGGGTGCGCTCGGACATGTTCACGGTCTGGCGGGCGGCGCGCAGCCAGCCGTCGGCGCGCTCGTCGCGGTAGTTGCTGCGCGGGGCGTAGTAGCCGTCCGAGGCGTAGTAGGTGTACATGAAGTTGTCGGGGTCGGCGTAGTCGGGGGCCCAGTTCAGGATGATCATGGCTTCCTCGCCCCGGCCCGAGGCGTCGAGCATGTCGCTCCACTGCTTGGGCTGGATGTTCACCTTGAATTTGGGGTTGAGGGCCTCGACGTTCTTCTTCAGGATTTCCATCGCGGTCTGGGCGGTGACGCTGCCCGCGCGGTAGTTGGCCGTCAGGACGAAGCCGTTTTTCCAGACCTGCCCGCCCCAGGCGCGCTGGAAGGCGCTGCGGGCCTGCGCGGGGTCGAAGCGGTAGGTGCGCCCCGAGGCGTCGTAGCCGGGGAACACGTCGGGCAGCAGCATGGTGCGCTGCGTGCCCTTGCCGCGCAGCACGTCGCTGATGTACTGCGCGTAGTTGAACGAGTACGAAAAGGCCCGGCGCACGTCGTCGTCCGAGAAGAAGTCGCGCGGAATGCCCTTGCCGTCGAGCTTGCCGCTGCCCAGCAGCCCGCCCGCCTTGATGGTCTGGTTCATGACGATGGCCCCGGCCGTGACGTTGGGCAGGTTGTCGAGCCACGTCACCCCGGGCCGGCCGCGCAGCTGCGTCTCGTCGGGGGCGCGCCCGCCGCCGTCGATCAGGTCGGCGTCGCCGCGCAAGAAGGCCTGCTGGCGCGAGGCGAGTTCGGAGACCTTCTGCTGCACCACGTTGCGGATGGCCGGCTTCTGGCCCCAGTAGCCGTCGAAGGCCTGCGCCACGAAGGTGTTGGCGTCCTGCCGGGAGAAGCGGTAGGCCCCGGTGCCGTTGGGCGCGCGGCTGAGCTTGGTCTCGGAAAGGTCCTTGCCGATCCAGGCCTTCCAGTCGGCCTCGGTGCCGCTCCACTCGCCCAGGCGGGCGCTGTAGGCACGCTCAATGACCGACTGCCCCGAGTAGGCCAGCTTCGCCAGGAAGGCCGGGTCCACCTTGGGCAGCGTGAACACCAGTTGCCCGGCGGCGTTGCACTTGACGGCCGCCGTGATACGCGCCCAGGTGATGCTCTTGTCCTCGTAGGCGTTGCTCTGGGTGCCCAGCAGGCTCTCGGCCATGAACCAGTTGCCGTTGCTGCTGTTGTTCGTCACGATATTGCGCCGGAAGGTGTACTCGGCATCGGCGCAGGTCATCGTGGCCCCGCTGTGGAACTTCACGCCGGGCCGCAGGTCGAAGGTATAGGTCTTGCCGCTGTTGCTCACGGCCCACTTGGTCGCCAGCAGGGGTTCCAGGCGCGTCAGGCTGTTGCCCCGGTAGGTCAGCAGCGTCTCGTAGAGGTTCTCGACGATGGCCCCCGACGCCGTGTCGTAGGTGCCGCCGGGGTCCAGGGTCGGGATGTCGCTGCTCGACTGGACGACGAGGGTGTCGCGGGGCGAGGCGGCCAGGGCGCTGCCGGTCAGCAGCAGGGCACCGGTCAGGGCGGCGCGGGCAGAAAGTCTGGGCATGGAGTCTCCTGTGGGGCGGGCGGGGGTGAAGTCAGCTCCCGGTCAGCTCGGGCGAGGACCCGGCGACGCTAAAGCCTGTCTTCACACTCAACTCATACAAGGCAGAGGATGGCTTTTCTTAAGGCGCAGATGACCCGCTGGTCATCTGGGAGATGTCCAGGGCGGCGGGCCGGGTGCCATGTCCCGCGCCGGGTGGAGTAGGCTGCGGCAACCACGGCGCGCGGGCGCCGCCGGTCATGCCCGGGACCGCAGCGACATCCCTCTCCAGGCGGTTCTGTGAGACGCCCCCCGGCATGTGCAAGGAGCGAAGATCATGCGGAAGTTCTATACGTCGGAATCGGTTTCCGAAGGCCACCCGGACAAGCTGGCCGACTACATCTCGGACAGCATCCTCGACGAGTTCCTGCGCCAGGAACCCGGCAGCCGCGTGGCGGTCGAGACACTGCTGACCACCGGCATGGCGGTCGTGGCCGGCGAGGTCACGGCGCATCAGGCCCACGTGGACGTGCAGCGCACCGTGCGCGAGGCCGTGCAGCGCGTGGGGTACACCCGCGCCAACTACGGCTTCGACGCCGAGTACAGCGCGGTGCTGGTGTCGCTGCACGAACAGTCGCCCGAGATCGCGGGCGGGGTCAACCACAGCGAGGAATGGCGAGGCATGTCCGAAGCCGAGCGCGCCGACCCCGCCAACGCCTACTCGGTGATCGGGGCGGGCGACCAGGGCCTCATGTTCGGGTACGCGACCGACGAGACCCCCGAGCTCATGCCGCTGCCCATCGCGCTGGCGCACGCGCTGACGCGCCGCCTGGCCGAGCTGCGCAAGAACGGCACGCTGCCCTACCTGCGCCCCGACGCCAAGGCCCAGGTGACGGTCGTGCGCGACGGCGAGCCGCACGAGGCGACCGAAACCTTCGTGGACACCATCGTCATCTCGGCGCAGCACAGCGAGGACGTGACGCAGGAGCAGATCCGCGCCGACCTGCTCGAGCACGTGGTGCGCGCGGTCATCCCGGCCGAGCTGCTCACCGGTGAGACGAAGTACTTCATCAACCCCAGCGGGCGCTTCGTCATCGGCGGGCCGCACGGCGACACCGGCCTGACGGGCCGCAAGATCATCGTGGACACCTACGGCGGCGCGGTGCCGCACGGCGGCGGGGCCTTCTCGGGCAAGGACCCGACCAAGGTGGACCGCAGCGCGGCCTACTACGCGCGCTACATCGCCAAGAACCTCGTCGCGGCGGGGCTGGCGAAGCGCGCCCTGGTCGAGGTGGCCTACGCCATCGGCCGCGCCAGCCCGGTCAGCCTGCGGGTGGACACCTACGGCACCGGCACCCTGAGCGACGAGAAACTGGCCGAACTGGTCGCCGCGCACTTCGACGCCCGGCCCCAGGCCATCGTCGCCGAGCTGGACCTCCAGCGCCCCATCTACGCCCAGACGGCGGCCTACGGGCACTTCGGCCGCCCCGAGTTCCCCTGGGAACAGACCGACAAGGCCGACGCGCTGCGCCGGGCCGCCCAGGGCTGAGCAGGACCGAATTCAGGTAAGGGAGAAGGCCGGGGTGAGCATAGTTCCCCGGCCCTCTGCTGTGGCCCTCAGAGCAGTATTCAGAGGGATCGAGGGTTTTCCTCAGTCCCTCTGAATCGCGTACCTGAGATGCCAGGGGCCAGCGGTGGAGTGGAGGGGCGCGCGGTTGCCCCTTCCGCGCAACTGAGAACCGCCCTCAGCGGCGTTCGAGTTGCCCAGCGGCGCGCTCGGCGTAGGCCACGTCGAACTTGCGGCGCAGGGCCTCGGCGCTGGCGCGCGGCACCATCTCGGAGACGTCGCCGCCGTAGCTGGCGATTTCGCGCACCATCGAACTGCTCACGAAGCTCCAGCGGGTCGCCGCCATGATGAACACCGTCTCGACCTCACCGATCTGGCGGTTGAGGTGCGCGATCTGGAGTTCGTACTCGTAGTCGCTCACTGCGCGCAGCCCCCGAATGATGATGCCCTTCTGCTGCTGGGCCATGTAGTCCACGAGCAGCCCGCCGAAGCTGTCCACGCTGACGTTGCCCAGGTGGGCGGTCGCGCCCCGCAGGATGTCGAGGCGCTCGTCGAGGTCGAAGAGGTGGCGGCCCTGCTTGCGGGCGTTGTGCATCACCGTCACCGTGACCTGCTCGAAGATGCGGCTGGCGCGCGTGAGCACGTCCATATGGCCGCTGGTGATGGGATCGAAGGAGCCGGGAAAGACCGCGTTCATGGCGCGTCTACCTTAGCTCAGCCGAAGCCTCGTCCGGCATCGGCGCGGCCCGCCAGTAGAGGGTCAGGGAGTTGCTGCCGTACTCGCGCACCTCGCGCTCGTAGCCCTCGGCCTCGGGCAGCGCCGTGCGGTCAGGGTGCTGGCAGATCAGCACGCCGCCGGGCCGCACGACCCCCGCACGGAAGAGGCTGCGCGTCACCGAAGGAATGTCGGCCTCGTAGGGCGGGTCGCTGAACACCACGTCGAACTGGCCCAATCGGGGCAGCAGCGACAGGGCGTCGCCGCGCACGATCCGGGCAGGCAGGTCCAGCGCGCGGGCATTGGCTTCCAGCGCCTTGACCGCCCGCAGGTCCACCTCGGTCAGCGTCACGGCGTAGCCCCGGCTGGCCGCCTCCAGGCCGATGGCTCCGCTGCCCCCATGCAGGTCCAGGAAGCCCGGGAACTGCGCGGCGGGCGCGCGCGAGGCGAGCAGGTCGAACAGACTCTTGCGGATGCGCGCGCCGCTGGGCCGCGCACTTTCGGGCACCTGCAGGGAGCGGCCCTTGGCGCTTCCGCCCAGAATCCGCAGGCTCATGGCCGATACCTCATCGCGTGTCCTTCATCGGCCGCAGCGTAGCGCCAAAAAAAGCCGGAGCGCACGGCTCCGGCCTTCATGTGGATATTTGATCTCAGTTGAGGCTGACGGCCGTGCACAGCACGCCGCTGTCCGAGGGCGTCCCGGCAAAGTCGCTGGCGCCCTGCACGTTCAGGTACGCCGCGCCGCTCAGGGCCGCCGTGGGGATGAAGCCGTCGAGGCTCAGCTTGCCGTCCTTGTCGGCCTGGCCGGTGAGGCGGCTGGTCGCGATGGCCATGCCGCCGCTGCACACGCTGCCCGAGGTGGCGACGGTGGTCGTGGTGGTCATGGTGCCCACGGCGGCCATGTCGGTGGTCGAGGTCGTGCCGGTGGCCTGCGTCTGGGCCAGCGCGCCACCCGCGATTGCGCCGCCTGCCGAAGTCCCGGCCGTGGCGGTTGCCGGGTTGGTCACGGTAGTGCTCGCGGCAGCGCCGGCAGGAGCAGCCGTGGCGGTTGAAGTGGTCGTGGTGGTCGTCGCACCCGTGCCGGGGGTAAAGTACCGGGCCGTGTAGATGGCGTAAGGGGCCAGACCGGTCAGGGTGATGGTGGTGCGCGTCACGCCGGGCACCTGACCGATGGACACCGTGCCGGCCGGGCTGTAGGTCGGGGCGAGCGACTGCACCGTGGCCGGGCGGGACAGGGTGTAGGAGCTCATGGTGGGGCCGGCGACCCCGCAGGAGGCGAGAGCGATGGAGATGGCCGGAATGATCAGAGCAAGTTTCTTCATGATGTTCCCCCTTGGAAATATGAGATGATCCTTCCCAAGAACAGGGTCGCCAAGTGTAAGGCGAGCAACTTTGTTGGATGAACGTAAAGCGAGGAATCAGAAATGGGCAAGCTGCGGAACAGGGGCCTGGAAGAGGGTTTTTGATGCTCTTACCGTGTATCTGGGGGCCGGGCATGAGAATCCGACGCGGGTTTCCCATGAAGCGGCTCTTCTCATGTGTCTGCGGGCCCGCTCCGCGCCTGTGAGCCTTCCGCCCGAACTGAGCGCGGCGCTGACGGCCGGAGGGCGCTCCAGCCGCTTCGGGCAGGACAAGGCCCTGGCGAAGCTCGGAGGCCTGACCCTGCTGGAGCGGGCGGCAGGCAGCCTGGAGGGCGCCGGCCTGCGCCTGCTGGTGGCGCCGCCGGGCCGTTACGTCCTGCCGGGCTGGCTGGGGGTGCCCGATACCCGTCCGGGCGAGGGACCGCTGGCCGGGCTGGAAGCGGCCCTGGCGGAGGTGGCCGCACGGCGCGGCGCGGGCTGGGTCGCGCTGTGCGGCGTGGACCAGCCGGCCCTGACCCCGGCCTACTGGGCGGCGTTGTGGGCAGCGCGGGCGGTGCCCGGCACCCTGGCGGTGCAGGCCCTCGATCCCCAGGGGCGGGCGCAACCCCTGGCCGCGCTGTACCACACGGCCCTACGGCTCCGTCTGACGGCGATGCTGGATGGCGGCGAGCGTCGGCTGCGTCTCGCCGCGCCTCCGGAAGCTACCGCCACCGTCGCGGGGCTTCCCGGAGGGGTGTTCTCCAACGTCAACCGGCCGGAGGACCTCGCGGCGCTGGAGCGGCAGCTCGGGATGGGCAGGCCGGGGGAGGGCTGAAGGGAAGCGGACCTGGCCGGAGGCCGCTGGCCCGCGTGGCCGGACGGCTGCGGCGGGGCGGGCCGCTATCATCCGGGGCATGATCCCATCAGACCTTTCGGGTGCCCTGGACCGCGAGCAGGCCAACGCCGAGCTGTTCGAGCTGCTGCGCATTCCCTCGGTGAGCGCCGACCCCACGCGCGCGGCCGACATGGCCCGCACCGCCGAGTTCCTGCGCGCCAAGCTCGGCAAGCTGGGCTTCGCGGCCCGCGTGGAGGCGACCGCCGGGCATCCGGTCGTGTACGCCGAGCGCCTCCAGGCGCCGGGGCGGCCCACCGTCCTGATCTACGGGCACTACGACGTGCAGCCCGAGGCCCCGCTGGAAGAATGGACCACCCCCCCCTTCGAACCGACCGTGCGCGACGGGCGCATCTACGCGCGCGGCAGCACCGACGACAAGGGGCAGGCCTACGCGCATGTCAAGGGTGCCGAGCTGCTGCTTTCGCGCGGCGAACTGCCCGTGAACGTGAAGTTCCTGCTGGAGGGCGAGGAGGAGGTCGGCAGCCCCAACCTCGATACCTACCTGCGCGAAAACGCCGCGGAGCTGGCCGCCGACGTCATCGTGATCTCGGACGGCAGCCGCTTCGCGCCGGACGTGCCGACCATCACCTACGGCGTGCGCGGCCTGAGCTACGTCGAGCTGCACGTGCAGGGAGCCAACCGCGACCTGCACAGCGGCAGCTACGGCGGCGCGGCGCCCAACCCCATCAACGCGCTGTGCGAGATCATCGCCCGCCTCAAGGACGACCAGGGCCGCGTGACCATCCCCGGCTTCTACGACGGCATCGAGCCCCTCACGGACGAGGAGCGCGAGATGTGGGCGGGCCTGCCCCACAGCGACGAGGCCTTCGCCGCGAGCATCGGCGTCTCGGCGCTGCCCGGCGAGGCGGGGTACACGACCCTGGAGCGCATTTGGGGCCGCCCGACGCTGGACGTGAACGGCATCTGGGGCGGATACCAGGGCGAGGGCAGCAAGACTGTCATCGCCGCGAAGGCCGGCGCCAAGGTCTCCATGCGCCTCGTGCCGGGGCAGGACCCCGCGCGCATCACCCGCCTGATTCAGGAGTACGTGCCCCAGATCGCCCCGGCGGGCGTGACGGTGGAGGTCCTCGACCACCACGGCGGGCAGCCGGTCAAGCTCAGCACCGACAGCCCCTACATCCGCGCCGCTGACCGGGCGCTGGAGCGGGTGTACGGCAAGCCGGCCGTGTTCGCGCGTACCGGGGGCAGCATTCCCATCGTGGCGGCCTTCACCGAGATCCTGAAGGCCCCGGTGCTGTTCGTGGACTTCGGCCTGAACGAGGACGCCCCCCACAGCCCCAACGAGAGCTTCGCCGTGCAGGACTACCACAACGGCATCCTGACGAGCGCCTACCTGCTCGAAGAGCTGGGCAAGTGAAGCTGGAGCGCCGGTGAAGCTCGCCTTCCTGGCCTCGCACGGGGGCAGCGCGGCGCGCCACCTCGTCGCGGCGTGCCGCAGTGGAGAGCTGCATGCCACGCCCCTGGCCCTGGCGAGCAACAACAGTCGCTCGCCGGCCCTGGCCTGGGCGCGGGAGGAGGGTCTGGCGGCCGCGCACCTCAGCGCGGCACGCTACCCCGACCCGGCGGCCCTCGACGCGGCGCTGCGCGATTTCCTGGTAGGCAGCGGGGCCGACACGCTGGTCCTGAGCGGCTACATGAAGGCGCTGGGACCGCAGGTGCTGGAGGCCTTCGCGGGGCGGTTGCTGAACATCCACCCCAGCCTGCTGCCTCGCCACGGCGGGCACGGCCTGTACGGCGACCGCGTGCACGAGTCGGTGCTGGCGAGCGGCGACGCCGAATCGGGAGCGACGGTGCATCTGGTCACGGCCGGCATCGACGAGGGGCCGGTGCTGGCGCAGGCGCGCGTGCCGGTGCTGCCCGGCGACACCCTGCCGGCCCTCAAGGCCCGCGTGCAGGCCGTCGAGGGCGCGCTGATGCTGCGCGCCGTGCAGACGTTGGCTGCTCGGCCGTAGACCCGCGGGCAGCATGGGGGTCGCTGCCTTGAGGCGGTCATGCTGCCCGCGGCGCCCTTCGGATTCATTCGCTCTTGCTCGGTCCTCAGGAGGGCACGTCCTGAGGCAGAGGTCTTAATCCTGTATTAGGGCTGCCGCGATGCTGGCAGGCAGTGTCCGGGCAAGGCGCTCGAGGGTGCGCTCGGCGGCGGAGCGGGCCATCTTCTCGAAGGCCGCGCCGCCCCACCCCGCTCCCTCGGGCACGCTGAGATGCGCGCGGAACTCGAAGCCGAAGGCCATGTCGCCCTGCGCGTCCGTCCGGGCGACTCCTCCGACCTCGACCCAGGCGCGTTCTTGGTCCAGGGCCTGGGGAAGCAATTCCGCGCCGTCCGGCGTGACGTGCAGCTGGCTGCAAAAGGGCAGGTCCACCTCGCCCAGCAGGGGCACGGCCACGACCAGCTCGCCGCGCACCTGCCAGGTATCGGCGTGTAGACCGCGCAGGAAATCCACGGCGGCCAGGGCGCGCGCCGGGTCGCGCACGAAGGCCAGCGCCGCCCCCGCGCCGCCGGGGTGACGCAGCGTGAACTGCTGGTGGGCCAGCAGGATCAAGAGGTGGCCTCCGGGGCGCGGCGGGTCAGTCCACCCATTCGATCACCAGGCGGCCGTTCTGGGCGGCGTCCTGCAACTCCTGGTCGCCGGCGCTGCGCAGCCGGGGCAGATGCGAAAAGCGCGGTGTGGCCGAGGCGTAACCCAGGCGCACGACCACGTTGTCGCTGAGTTCGTCCTTCCCGATGCGCCAGACCAGCTGTCCGCCCAGGGCTTCGAGTTGACGCGCCAGGTCCGGGGGCAATGCGGGAGAAGAGGTCATGGGGCCATTGTAGCCCGCGCGCTCCGGTCCGCTCTCATGAACGTCCGGCAAAGCGGTGCTATCTTCCTGCTCGCTGCCGAGAGGCTGCCGCCCCCAAGGGTTGTTAGCTCAATGGTAGAGCAGCTGACTTTTAATCAGCGGGTTCTGGGTTCGAGTCCCAGGCGACCCACCAGAAATTCCCCGTCCTGCGCGGGGGTTTTTCTTTGGTCCAGACCTGCGGGCGTGCCAGGGTGCAAAGAAAAGCCGGCCGGAGGACAGTGCCCCCGGCCGGCCTGTTCCGAATTCAGAACTTCAGGGTGTACTCCGCGAAGCCGTCGTCGCGGGTGCGCACGAGGGCCGCGCCGGCCGGCAGCGTCTTCTGGGCGTTGGGGCTGCTCGTGACCAGCAGGGTCGCGCCGGGAATCGGGGTGAGCTTCCAGTTGCCGTCGGCGGCCGGGTTGACCGTCTTCTGCGCCTGGAAGAAGCCGATGAGGGCCTGACGGGTCTCGTCCGGGGCCTGAAGCACGATGTTCTTGCCCGTCAGCGCGGGGAACTTACCGCCGCCCGAGGCGCGGTAGTTGTTGGTCGCCACGATGAACTGCTGCGCCGGGTCGATGGGCTTGCCCTGGTAGCTCAGGTTCTTGATGCGGTGGGCGCCCGCGTTCACCAGGTCGCCGGCCGTGTTGTAGCGGCTGGGCTGGGTCACGTCGATCTCGTAGCTCACGCCGTCGATCACGTCGAAGTTGTAGGTCGGGAAGGCCTCGTTGACCAGGGCCTGCGGCTCGGTCTTGGCCGGGTCGATCTGGTTGAACTGCCCGGCCGAGCGCTCCAGCCACTCCTGCACCTGCGCGCCCGTGACCTGCACGGCCTGCACGGTGTTGGGGTACACGTACAGGTCGGCGACGTTCTTGATCGCCAGGGTGCCGGCCGGAATGTCGGTGTAGTAGCTCGGGCCCGAGCGGCCCCCGGCCTTGAAGGGCGCGGCGGCGCTCAGCACCGGCAGGTCCTTGTACTGGGTACCCGCCAGGGCCTTTTTCACGTAGTCGGTCTGGGCGTTGCTCACGAGCTGCACGCTGGGGTCGTCCTGCACGAGTGCCCAGTAGGAGGTGATGGGCGCCGAGAGGTCGGCCACCTTGCCGCGCACGTAGGCCAGCGTACCCTCGTGGGCGGCCTTGACGGCGGCGGCAATACGGGGGTCGGGCGTGACGAGGCTCTTCTTGGCCGTCTTGTCCCAGATGGGCCGGATGCTCGCCGCGCCGGTTTGGATGCTCCACTTCTGGGCCTTGCGGTCATAGTTCAGCTTCAGGTCCACGATGCCCAGATCGTTGCCCCAAAAACCCGCCATCACGACCGGCTTGCCGTTGATGGTGCCGTTCTTGATGTCCGCGCCGGGAATGTCCTTGTACACCGGCCCAGGGAATTCCTGGTGGCTGTGGCCGCTCAGGACCACGTCGATGCCCGGCACCTTGGTCAGCTCAGTCGCCACGTTCTCCTGGCCGGGCTTGTAGTCGGCGTTGATGCCGCTGTGCGCCACCGCCACGATGATGTCCGCGCCTTGGGCCTTCATCTGGGGCACGAACTTGCGGGCGGTTTCCACGATGTCGGCGGTCACGATCTTGCCGTCGAGGTTGGCCTTGTCCCACTCCACGATCTGGGGGGGCAGCAGGCCGATCACGCCCACGTTGATGACGTAGGGGCGGCCCTGGGTGTCGTAGACCGTCCGGCGCTGGATCAGGTAGGGCGTGAAGGCGTTGTCGCCCGGCTGGCCGCTGCCGTTGTCCTTGTAGGTGTTGGCGCTCACGATGGGCATGGGGGCGGCGGCCACGACCTGTTGCAAGAAGGGCAGGCCGTAGTTGAACTCGTGGTTGCCCAGGTTGCCCGCGTCGTACTTCAGCAGCTTCATGGCGGCGTGCATGGGGTGGAGCTGCCCCGGCTGGAGGGGGCGGACCTTCGCCACGTAGTCGCCCAGCGGCGTGCCCTGGATGAGGTCGCCGTTGTCGTACAGCAGCGTGTTGCGCTTTTCCTTGCGCGCGTTCTGGATCAGCGTGGCGGTGTACTCGAAGCCGAACTCGCCGGTGGGCTTGTCCTGGTAGTAGTCGTAGCCCAGCGCGTTGGTGTGCAGGTCGGTCGTTTCCAGGATGCGCAGGTCGACGGTCTGGGCCCCGGCGGCCGTTGCCAGCAGGGCCGTCATCAACATGAAAGTTTTCTTCACGCCCCGCAGAATACGCCGCCTGCCCAGAACCGTGGTCAGGGTCGTGTCCGGACGCCCTGAACGCCCACGGCCAGGGCCTACAGGGAGGCCGCCAGCCGCTCGAACAGCGCGGGCACCGGGGGCGTGGCCCCGCCGGGAACCCACCCGAAGCGGCGGTCACGCGCCGGGCCGTCCTCGCCCACCCCCAGCCCGCCGGGAAACAGCGGCGAGAGGTCGCCCAGACCCTCCACGATCCGCGCGCCGGGCCGGGCCAGCAGCTCGCCGGTCAGGGCCTCGACCTCGCGGGCGTGCCCGAAGTGCCACAGGTGCAGCTCGCCCTCCTGCTCCCAGGCGAAGCGCGGCGCGTGGGCGGGCAGCTGCGCCAGCGTGCCTGGCCCGGCGACGTGGCGCGCGCTCAGGCCGGGACGCAGGCGCAGGGTGAGCTCCAGGGCCTCGCCCAGCGCCCCGAAACTGCCGACGAAGGGCCGCGTGAGGTCGTAGCCCTGCACGTTCTTCACCGTGCGGCCCCCGGCGCGCACCACCCGGCCCGAGCGGGTGCGCAAGGCCACGCCCAGCACCTCCGCCCCGAAGAAGAAGGTCTGCCCGAAGCCCCCGCGCGACACCAGTCCGCCCACCCCGCCTGGCAACTCGACCGGCGCGAACGGGGGGTACAGGCCCGGCGGCAGCGCCGCGTAGACCTCGGCCAGTGTCACGTCGCCGGTCAGGGTCAGTGTCTGGTCGCCGGGCGAGAGGTCAAGGATGGGCATGGGGGGCCTCCAGCTCGCCGGGCAGGATCTTGCCGGGGTTGAGGCGGTCCTGGGGGTCGAGCGCCCGCTTGACGCTGCGCAGCACGTCCAGCGACTCCGGGTCCACCGCGTCGCGCATGAAGTCGCGTTTCATGGTGCCGATGCCGTGCTCGCCGCTCAGCACGCCGCCGTGCCGGATGGCGACCAGGGCGATCTGGTGGGCGAGGTGGTGCACGGCTTCCTCCGACTCGGTGCGCGGGTCGAACAGGATGTTGGGGTGCAGGTTGCCGTCCCCGATGTGCCCGAACTGCACGACCGGAAAGGGGCTGGCGTCGCCCAGCGCGCGGATCTCGCGCACGACCTCGGGCAGCACGCTGCGCGGCACCACGATGTCCTCGTTCATGCGCTGCGGCCGGATGCGCCCCAGGGCGGGGGAGACGCTGCGCCGGGCGCGCCACAGGGCGTCGCCCTCGGCGTCGGTGGCCGCGCGGCGCACCTCGCCTCCAGCCTCCAGGCAGGCCGTCTCGACAAGGGCGCGCTCGGCCTCCACGGTCTCCAGGTCGTCGCCGTCGGTGTCCACCAGCAGTACGGCGCCCGCCTCACGCGGCAGCCCCAGGTGCAGGTAGTCCTCGACCGCGCCCACGCAAGCCGTGTCCATGAATTCCAGCTTGCTCGGCACCGCGCCGGCCGCGATGGCGCGGCTCACCGCCTCGGCGGCCTGCCCGACCTCCGCGAAGTGGGCCATCAGCGTGCGCACGTGGCGGGGCGGCGGCGTGAGGCGCAGCGTCGCCTCGGTGATCAGGCCGAGCGTGCCCTCCGAGCCGATCAGCAGCCCGGCGAGGTCGTAGGCCCCGCGCGTCAGCTCGTGGACCTCGCCCGCCTCGTCCACGAATTCCAGGGCCTGCACGTAGTCGCCGGTCACGCCGTACTTGAAACAGGTCGGCCCCCCGGCGTTCTCGCCGAGGTTGCCGCCGATGGTGCTCGTCCGGAAACTGGCCGGGTCGGGCGGGTACACCAGTCCGTGCGGGCGCGCGGCCTCGGTGACCTTCAGCGTGACCACGCCCGCCTGCGCCCGCGCCTCGCGCCGCTCGGGGAAGATGTCGAGCCGCGTCATGCGTGTGAACGAGATGACCAGCCCTTCTTGCAGCGGCACCACGCCGCCGCTCAGGCCGCTGGCCGCCCCGCGCCCCACGATGGGCACGCCCGCCGCCCGCGCCGCACGCACGGCCGTCACCACGTCGGCGGTGCTCTCGGGCAGCACGACCGCCAGCGGCGTCTCACCGAACGCGATGGCGTCGTAGCGGTAGTTGCGCCGCTCGGGCAGGCTGCTCAGCACCTTGCGGTCCCCCAGCAGCCGGGTCAGCTCGGCGGCCAGCGCGTTGTCGGGCGTGCCCGGCGAGGCGGGCTTGCGGGCGCGCGAGGTGGTGGTCAGCGCCCACTTTTCGGGCAGGCGGGGTAATTTGAGGCTCACAGTTCCCCCCGGTAGGCGAGGTCCAGCACCTCGACGGTGTGCATCACCGGCACGGGGCTGCCCGAGCGGCGCACGTGGCTCTGGATCTGGGTGTGGCAGCCGATGTTGCCGCTGGCGATCAGGTCGGGCGCGGTCGAGAGGATATTTTTCGCCTTGCGGGCGCCCAGCTGCCCGGCCAGTTCCGGCTGCTCGAGGTTGTAGGTGCCGGCCGAGCCGCAGCACAGGTCACCCTCGGGCACCTCCGCGACCGTGACGCCGGGAATGGCCTTCAGCAGTTGCCGGGGCGCGAGGCGCACGCCCTGCGCGTGGGCGAGGTGGCAGGCGTCGTGGTAGGCGACCGTCAGCGGCCGCGAGGCCGGCAGCGGCGGCTGGAGGTCGCCCGAGGCCAGCAGTTCGGCGAGGTACTCCGACACGTCGCGCACCTTGGCCGCGAAGGCGCGGGCCTGCGCCTCGTCCTCCAGGCCGTGCAGGACCGCCGGGTACTCCTTGAGGCCCGCGCCGCAGCCGGCCGCGTTGCTCAGGATGGCGTCGTACTCGTCCGGGTCGAAGGCCGCGAGATTGGCGCGCACCAGCCGCAGGGCCTCATTGCGCGCGCCCGTGTGCAGCGCGGCGGCCCCGCAGCAGCCCTGGCCCTCCGGAATCACGACCTCGATGCCGTTGCGGCTCAGCACCCGCAGCGTCGCCGCGTTGAAGTTCGGCGCCAGCGCCTGCTGCGCGCAGCCGACCAGAAAGGCCACCCGGCCCCGGCGCTGGCCGCGCGCGGGCGTGAACTCGGCGCTGGGCTCCATCACCGGGACGTGCTCGGGCAGCAGGTCTAGCGGTGAGCGCAGGGCGGCGGGCAGCGCGGGCGCGAGCGGCTTGGCGTACTGCCCGAAGCGGGCCGCCACGCTGAACAGCTTCGGCGCGGGCAGGGCCTTCAGGATGGCGAAGCGTTTGGCCCGGTCAAAGGCCGAGCGCCGGCGCTGCGGCTCGCTCCAGCCCCGGAAACTGGTGATGAGTTCGCCGTAGGGCACGCCGCTGGGGCAGGCGGTCACGCAGGCCTGGCAGCCCAGGCAGCGGTCGAGGTGCGGCGCGGCCAGCTCCAGCTCCAGGCCGCCTTCGAGCACCTCCTTCATCAGGACGATGCGGCCGCGCGGGCTGTCCATCTCGTCGCCCAGCAGCGCGTAGGTGGGGCAGGCGGGCAGGCAGAACCCGCAGTGGACGCAGGCGTCGACCGCATGTGCCATGACCTCGCCCTGCGGCCCGATCTCGCGCACCGGAATGTCGTTGTTCATGGCCTGAGCCTCATGCCCGACAGGATAGGCGGCTCCGCCCGGCCGAAAGGAAGCAGGGCTAGAAACGGCCCTCCGGTGTGCCACGTCACTGCCCCCAGGGACCCCCCCCGGAAGCGGACGGAGAGGAACCGCTTCCATTCGTTCGTTCGGTTGACAAACCAATGAGATGAAGAGCAGCATAAGTCCAACTCACTTCCCTCAGTCCTGGTCTGCCGGGACGGTTTCCGGCTTCGTCCGTCCATCCGGGGCGCGCGTCGCCCCCCGCCGGTGCCGCCCGCCTTTCGCGCCCCTGCCCTGCCTCACGGAGCCTGCCCATGTTGCCCGACACCGACCCCCTGCACCGCCTGACCGCCCCGGAGCGGCCCGCGACCCTGGACCTCGCGGCCATCCGCGCGCGGCACACGGCGCTGCTGCTCCGGCGGCTGTGGGACGGCGACCGGGCGCGGGTGGACCTCGCGCAGGAACTGGGGCTGTCGCGCAGCGCGGTGAGTTCCATCGTCTCCGAACTCATGGCGGTGGGGCTCGTGCAGGAACTCGGCACCCGCAGCGGCAGCCGCTCGGGCCGCCGGGCGACCATGCTGACCCTGAACGTGCGCGCCGCCGCGCTGCTGGCCGTGGACCTGGGGGCCAGCCACGCCCGCGTGGACCTGCTGGACCTGCGCTGCCGCACCCTGGCGACCCGCACCGTGCCCCACGACATCCTCAGCGGCCCGGCGGCCACCTACGGTCTGCTGGCGCGGCTGTGCGGACTGGTGCTGGCCGAGGCGGGTGTGGCGGCGGGCGAGGTCGCGCTGGTCGGTGTCGGTGTGCCGGGGCCGGTGGACTACGCCACGGGCCGGGTCGTGCAGCCCCCCAACATGCCCGGCTGGGACGGCGAGAATGTCGGTGAAGCCCTGCGCGAGGCCCTGGGGTACGGCGTGCTGGTGGACAACGACGCCAACCTGGGCGCGCTGGCCGAGGCCCGCTTCGGAGCGCACCGGGGCGCGAGCGACCTGATCTACGTCAAGGCGGCGACCGGGATCGGCGCGGGCATCCTGCTGGGCGGGCGGCTGCACCGGGGCGTGCGCGGCGGGGCCGGCGAGATCGGGCATATCAGCATCAACGAGCGCGGGCCGGTGGGCCGCAGCGGCAACCCCGGCAGCCTGGAGAGCTACGCCGCCGCCCAGGTGCTGCTCGCCCTGGCCGCCGAGCTGCGCGAGGGCCGCCCGAGCGCCCTGCCCGCCGTCCCCACCCTGGCCGACCTGACCCGGCTCTCCAGCAGCGACGCCGTGGCCCGCGACGTCTGGCAGGCGGCCGGGCACCACGTGGGCGTGGCGATCAGCACGGTCCTCAACCTCTTCAATCCGTCGGCGGTCGTGATCGGCGGCCGGCTCGCGCTGGCGGGCGAGGTGTTTCTGGAGGCCGTGCGCGACACCGCGCTGGCCCGCACCCTGCGCATCAATGCCGGGGGCGTGCGCCTGAGCCTGACCACCCTGGGCGAGAACGTGGGCGTGCTGGGGGCCGGGGCCATGCTGCTCGGGCACCTGCTGACCCCGGCCGGGCTGCCGCACCTGTACGCCGTCTCGGCGCGGCGCGCGGCCCAGCCGCAGTGCGCGGGGGCCGGTGCGCCCGCCCCGGTCCTCGCGGCGTCGGTGGCGCTGGGCAGTGCCCCGGCCCCCGCCGCACGGTCCACCGGTCCCCCCAGCGCGGGCGCCCTGGCCGGACCGGCCCCGCCCACGGCCCCTCCCTCTCCTTCCTGACCACTTCCCACTCCGTATCCGCTTCTCGTGCCGCCCCGCGTTTTTCCGCCCCTCTTTTCCCTGTTCTGGAGGCTCCACCGTGCGTACCCCCAAAAAAGCCCTGATGCTGGCCCTCGCCCTCGCCACCGTGTCGAGCGCCTCGGCGGCCGGCAAGCTCGAAATCTTCTCCTGGTGGTCCGGCGACGAAGGCCCCGCCCTCGACGCGCTCGTCAAGCTCTACAAGCAGAAGTACCCCAGCGTGACCGTGGACAACGCGACCGTCTCGGGCGGCGCGGGGACGAACGCCAAGGCGGTGCTCAAGACCCGCATGCTGGGCGGCACGCCCCCCGACTCGTTCCAGGCGCACGCCGGCCAGGAACTCATCGGTACCTGGGTCGTCGCCAACCGCATGGAAGACCTCAGCAGCCTGTTCAAGTCTGAGGGCTGGACCAAGGCCTTCCCCGCCGACGTCGTCAAGCTCATCTCCAGCAAGGGCGGCATCTGGAGTGTTCCCGTCAACGTCCACCGTTCCAACGTGTTCTGGTACAACCCGGCCAAGCTCAAGGCGTGGGGCGTCACCGTGCCCAAGACCTGGCCGGAGTTCCTGACGACCTGCACGGCCCTCAAGGCCAAGGGCGTGGCTGCGCCGCTGGTCGTGGGCGAGAACTGGACCCAGCAGCAGCTCTGGGAAAACGTGATGGTCGGTACGCTGGGTGCGGACGGCTGGAACAACCTGTGGAGCGGCAAGCTCAAGTTCACGGACCCCAAGGTGGTGGGGGCGTTCACGACCTTCGGCAAGGTCATGGACTGCACCAACAAGGACGCCTCGGGCCTGAGCTGGCAGCAGGCCAGTGACCGCGTGATCGACGGTACGAGCGCCTTCAACCTGATGGGCGACTGGGCCGCCGGCTACTTCACGACCACCAAGAAGCTCGCCCCCGGCACCGGCTTCGGCTGGGCCGCCGCCCCCGGCACCACCAAGGTCTTCGTGATGCTGGCCGACTCCTTCGGGCTGCCCAAGGGCGCCAAGGACCGCGCCGAGGCCATCAACTGGCTCAAGCTGCTGGGCAGCAAGCAGGGCCAGGACACCTTCAACCCCCTCAAGGGCAGCATCGCCGCGCGCCTCGACAGCGACCTGAGCAAGTACAACACCTACTCCAAGAGCGCCGCGACCGACTGGAAGAACAGCCGCATCGTGGGCAGCATGGCGCACGGCGCGGTGGCCCCCGAAAGCTTCACCAGCGCGTTCGGGGCGATCATCGACCAGTTCGTGGCGGGCAAGGACAGCAAGGGCGCGGCCGCCGCGTCGCAGCAGCTCGCCGACAAGGCCGGCATCGGCAAGTAAGCCCCCTTCCGGCCCCCACCGCCCCTGACCGGGCGGCCGGCCGGCGCGGTACGTGAGGCGCGGACGGCGAGAGGCGGTCCGCGCACCACGTACCGCTTCGCCGCGTGCGTCTGGAAGCGGCTCCAGCCCCCAGGCCGCACCTCCGCCTCTTCCTTCCGGCCCGGCGTCTCCGGCCGGGATCCCTTTTTCCGGAGCCGTGGTTCCGAGGAGGTCCCCTTTGAAAGGTTTGACCAAAGACCGCCTGTGGGCCCTGGCCGTATTGCTGCCCAGCCTGATTCTGGTCGGCATCTTCGTGTACGGCTTCATCGGCCGCACGGTGTACGTGAGCATGACCGACTGGGGCAACGACCCCGCGCAGGCCCTGGCCGCCAACCCGATCATCCGCTGGACGGGTCTGGACAACTACCGCGAGCTGTTTACCGGGTTCCTTCAGGGCCGTTTCCGGCAGGAACTCGTGAGTACCGTGTTCTTCACGCTCTTTTTCATTCTGGGCTGCCTGGGGCTGGGCCTGGGCCTCGCGCTGGTCCTCGACCGCAACCCCAAGGGCGAGGGGCTGTGGCGCACCATCTTCCTGTTCCCCATGAGCCTGAGCTTCATCGTGACCGGCACCATCTGGCGCTGGATGCTCCAGCCGCAGGGCGGGGTGAACCAGGCCCCGACGCTGTTCGGTGCCCCGTCCTCCACCTTCGGCTGGCTGAGCAGCACCGACGCCATCTGGAAGTTCGACTGGAACAAGCTGCCCCTGATCACGGCGGCGGTCGTGGGGGTCGTGCTGGCGGTCATCGCCTTCCGCGCCTTCTCGTCGGGGGAACGCACGCGCGCCCTCGTCGCCACGGCCTGCGCCGCGCTGCTGTTCGGCTGGGCGCTGTTCGTCGGGCCGAACGTGAAGCTGCTCGCCGCGCCCGAACTGCACGGCTTCAACCTCGCCCTCATCGGCATCGTGATCGCGGCCGTGTGGCAGATGAGCGGCTACACCATGGCGCTGTACCTCGCGGGCCTGCGCGGCATTCCCGAGGAATTGCGTGAGGCGGCGCGCGTGGACGGCGCGACCGAGTGGCAGATGTACGGCCGCGTGATCTTCCCGCTGCTCGCCCCCATCACCCTGTCGGCCATGATCATCCTGGGGCACATCAGCCTCAAGATCTTCGACCTCGTGTACGCGATGGCCGGTCCCGACAACACCTTCACCAGCGTTCCGGCGCTGAACATGTACCTCACCAGCTTCCGTCAGAACCAGTTCGCGCTCGGCGCGGCCATCGGCACCATCCTGCTGATCTTGGTGGCCTTCGTGATCGTGCCGTACCTGAGCAGTTCCTTCCGTACCGAGGAGGGCCACGCATGAGCGCCCCCGCATCCTCCACCGAGCGTCCCGGCCTCGGCCGCGCGGGCATGTACCTGCTGCTGCTGCTCGCCACGCTGTTTTTCCTGGTGCCGATCTACCTGCTGTTCGCCACCGCCTTCAAGAGCCCCGACGCCATCAACCTGGCGACGGCCTGGCACTGGCCCTCGGCCCTGAACTGGGCGAGCTTCTCCGACGCCTGGGCCAAGATCGGCGGGAACATGGGCAACAGCCTGTTCCTGGCCGTGGTCTCCACGCTGCTCGCGGCCATCCTGGGCAGCCTGAACGGCTACGCGCTCGCCAAATGGAAGTTCAGGGGCGCCAACACGCTGTTCGCGCTGATGCTCTTCGGGATGTTCATTCCCTATCAGGCGATCCTGATTCCGCTGTTCCAGTTCATCAAGTCGCTGGGTCTGTACGGCAGCGTGTGGGGGCTGGTGCTGGCGCACGTCGTGTACGGCCTGCCCATCACCACCCTGATCTTCCGCAACTTCTACGCCGACGTGCCCGACGCGCTGGTCGAGGCCGCGACCATCGACGGCGCGGGCTTCTGGCAGATCTACAGCCGCGTGATCTTCCCGATCAGCATTCCGGGCTTCGTGGTGGTCATCATCTGGGAATTCACCCAGGTCTGGAACGAGTTCCTGTTCGCCGCCACCCTGACGAACACGACCTCGCAGCCGGTGACCTACGCCCTGTCGCAGCTCGCGGGCGGGCAGGCCGTGTCGTGGAACCTGCCGATGGCCGGGGCGATCCTGGCCGCGCTGCCCACCCTGCTCGTCTACATCCTGCTGGGCCGCTACTTCGTGCGCGGTCTGCTGGCCGGAAGCGTGAAGGGGTAAACGGGAAGGGGAAAGTGGGGTGTGGGCCGTGGAAACGGCCTGACCTCAGTGCCCACCCGGCCGCGTAGGTACAGGACCATTCAGGAGCAGGCCCCCGCCGCCAGATTGCGCCGGGGGCCTGCTCCTGTTTCCCCTTCCCGCCCGCCGCCCGCCTACAGCTCCTCCAGCCCCGCCAGGAATTCGCGTGCCGGCAGGTCCTCGGGGTCGAAGGCGCGGTCGCCCTCGGGCGGGGCGGTGCCCAGCCCGGCGAAGTCGTACAGGTCGCGGTCGAGGAGGTGGCTGGGGGTCACGCGGGTCAGCGCGCGCAGGATGTTGTTCAGCCGCCCCGGGTGCTCGCGCTCCCACTCGGCCAGCATCCGGCCCACGACCTCGCGTTGCAGGTTGGCCTGCGAGCCGCACAGGTCGCAGGGGATGATCGGAAAACGGGCGGCCTGCGCGTAGCGCACGATGTCGGCTTCAGGCACGTAGGCCAGCGGCCGGATGACCACGTTGCTGCCGTCGTCCGACTGCAACTTGGGCGGCATGGCCTTGAGCCGCGCGCCGAAGAACAGGTTCATGAACAGCGTCTCGAGGATATCGTCGCGGTGGTGCCCCAGCGCGATCTTGGTGGCGCCCAGCCGCCGGGCATGGGCGTACAGCGCGCCCCGGCGCAGGCGGCTGCACAGCGCGCAGGTGGTCTTGCCCGCCGGGGTCTTGGCCTTCACGACGCTGTAGGTGTCCTGATACACGAGTTCGTGCTCGACCCCCAGCGCCGCGAGGTAACGCGGCAGCACGTCCTTCGGAAAGCCCGGCTGCCCCTGGTCGAGGTTCAGGGCCACCAACCCGAAACGGACCGGCGCGCGGCGTTGCAGGTGCAGCAGCGTGTCCAGCAGGGTGTAGCTGTCCTTGCCGCCCGAGAGGCAGACCATCACGCGGTCGCCCTCCTCGATCATGCGGTAGTCGCTGACCGCCTGCCCGGCGAGCCGGATGATCGGCGCGAGCAGGCGGCTGCGCTCGGCAGGGGAGAAGGGGGGGGAAGGGGCAGCGGGGGCGGGCGGGGCAGGGTCCTGGGTCATGGCGAAAAGCGGGCGCAGGCCCGGTCCGGAGCCATGCTAGCGCCCCCCGGCGGGCCGTCCATCCATTGGGTGACGATTCCTCACCGGAGCGGCGCTTATCCTGGGGGATATGAGTCGCCGTTCCCGGCCGGGTACCAAATCACCGGCCCCCTCCAAGCTTCCGGCGAGCGGGTCGCCTGGCACCCCCCCCTCCGGTGCCGGTCCGACCACGACCCGGGCCTCCCGCAAATCGCCGGGACGCGCGGCGCGGGCCACCCGGCCCCCACCGCCCCGGCGGCCCGCCGGTTGCCTGACCTGGGTGTTCCGGGGAGCGGGCACGCTGCTGCTGCTGGGCGCGGCGGCGGCCGGGGGCATGTACTACGCCTGGGGCCGGGACCTGCCCAGCGTGGCCGACCTCGACGTGCTGGAATACAGCGGCCAGACGCGGGTCTACGACCGGACCGGGCAACTGGTGGGTACGCTGACCCCCAGCCTGGGCAGCGGCAACAGCGTGAACCGCGACCTGCTGCCCCTCTCGCAGATCAGCCAGCCGCTGCGCAAGGCGGTCGTGACCAGCGAGGACCGGCGTTTCTACGAGCACCACGGCGTGGACTACCTGGGCATCGCGCGCGGGCTGCTCAAGGGCCTGCTGCGCAACGACCTGGAGGGCGGCAGCTCCATCACCCAGCAGGTGGTCAAGAACACGCTGCTGTCCGACTACAACCAGGCGCGCACCGTCGAGCGCAAGTTCAAGGAGGCCCTGCTGGCCTACCAGCTCGATCGCGACTTCGACAAGAACAAGATCCTGAACGCCTACCTCAACATCGTGTACTGGGGCGACGGCGGCCCGCGCGACATCGTGGGCGTGCAGAGCGCGGCGCGGGCCTACTTCCGCAAGGACGCCTCGCAGCTCACGCTGGCCGAGAGCGCCTACCTCGCCACCCTGATCCCGGCGCCCAACAGCCGCTACCGCGACTTCGCGGCGTACCGGCCCCTGATGCGCAGCCTGCTCGACCGCATGGTGGAGGACGGCCGCGTGACCCGCGCGCAGGCCAACGAGGCCTGGAAGACGCCCATCTACCCGGCCGGGTGGCGCATCGGCTGGAATGCCGACGGCACCGTGCGCAGCGCCGTGCTGGAAAATGCCGACCGCCTGCGCCAGAACCTGGAGGCCACCGAGCAGCGCACCGCCAGCCGTTACGAGTACCAGTCGTACCTCCAGGCCGTCGAGAAGGAACTGCTGCCCAAGGTGGGCCGCCGGGCGCTGTACGGCGGCGGCAAGATCTTCACCGGCATGGACATCCAGGCGCAGCAGTCGGCCGAGCGCGCCAGCCTGAACGCCCGGCTGCCCGACGGCGCGACCCTGGGCGTCGCGCTGGTCAACCCGGCCAACGGCGAGGCCCTGGCGCTGGTGGGCCAGAAGCTGACCGGCGACCGCCCCGGCGACTGGAACAACGCCGTGCAGGCGCGGCGGCAGGTGGGCAGCAGCATCAAGCCGCTGCTCTATACCCTGGCGCTGTCGCAGGGCTGGAAACAGAGCGACACGGTGCTCGACTCGCCCATACAGGGCGACTACCAGCCGCAGAACTACGACGGGCGCTGGACGGGCCGTTTCGTGACCATGCGCTACGCCCTGGACCACAGCCTGAACCTGCCTACCGTGCGCATCGGGCAGGAGGTGGGGATCGACACCTTCGAGGCCAAGCTGCGCCAGCTCGGGCTGACGCCGCCGGCACAGGGGGGCCTGAGCCTGAGCATCGGCACGCTGGAGGCCAGTCCCCTCCAGATGGCCGCCGCCTACGCCGCCTTCGCCAACGGGGGGGTGTACCACGCGCCCAGCCTCGTGCGGCGTTTCGAGGACAAGAGCGGCGCGGCCGTGTACGTGCGCCCGGCCCCGACCGGCGTGCGGGTGTGGGACGCCCAGACCGCGTGGCTGGGGCTGGACATGCTGCGCGGCGTCGTGAACGACCTGACCCCCTATCAGGGTGGGCTGGCGACCAAGGCGCAGATTTCCGGCTGGGAGGTCGGCGGCAAGACCGGCACCACCAACGAGATCAAGGACCTGTGGTTCGCCGGGGTCGCGCCGGGCGTGGCGGGCGCGGTGTGGGTCGGGCGTCAGGAGGGCGGGTCGCTGCCGTCGTGGGCCTATTCGGGCGACGTGCCGACGCCGGTGTGGCAACAGGCGGTCGCGGGCACGCTCGCGGGGCGCAGCCGCACCACCTTCGCCGAGCCGGCGGGCATCACCTACCGGGTGGTGCGTCAGGTGAACATGGCCTTCCGTGAGACCGAGGCCGATCAGGAGCCGGTGGCGCGCGACGGCAGCCGCCGCAGCGCCCCGGTGCAGGTGGTCCGCCCGGACCCCGAACCGGCCGCGCCGCCCGTTCCGGCTCAGCCCGGGGGACGCCCAGGCGGGGGCGACTCCGGCCCTGCCGTCCCAGGACCCGCAGACGGCCGTGCCCGCCCTGCCCCCGCAGCAGACCCAGGAGGGCACGTGGACCGGCGACCCGGCGGGCACGGGAACCGAGCAGACCGGCGCCGGCCAGACGGCACCGGCCCCAGCCTTCACGGACCCGGGCAGTGCCCAGGGCGCGCCGGGCGACAGTGACGACCAGAGCGGCGCGGCCCAGCCCGGTGCCGCGTCGCCGGAGTCCCAGCAGCCCGGTTCCCAGCAGCCCGGCCCCGAGACCCCCGCGCCGGCCGCTGCTCCGGACAACTTCTCGGGCGAGCGCCCGACCGAGGACCAGCTGCCCGAACTGCCGCCGCTGGCGCCGGGGCGCTAGACCCGCCGGGCGCGGATAGGCTAGAGTTGCCGGCCTATGTCGCGCCCCAGCAAGCCTCCCTATGCCCGCAAGAAGACGGACGCGGCGCGCGACCTGCTGCCCCTCAAGGCCGGCATCCAGCCCGCCGTGCCCATCGCAGGCGAGGAGGTCGAGCTGTACAGCGACGGGGCCTGCGATACCACCAAGGGCCACGGTGGCTGGGCGACCATCCTGCGCTACGGCGAGCGCGAGCTCGTGCTGAGCGGCAACGAGGAGGACACCACCAACAACCGCATGGAGCTGCGCGGCCTGCTCGAAGGCCTGCTGACCCTCAAGCGGCCCTGTCAGGTGCGCGTGGTCACCGACAGCCAGTATCTGCGCAAGGCCTTCACCGACGGCTGGATTCTCAAGTGGCAGCGCAACGGCTGGAAGACGGCGGGCGGCGACCCGGTGAAAAACCGCGACCTGTGGGACGAGCTGATCGCCCAGGCGGGCAAGCACGCCCTGACCTTCGTGTGGGTCAAGGGCCACGCCGGGCACGGCGAGAACGAGCGGGTGGACGTGCTGGCGGTGCAGGAACGCAAGAAGCTGCGCGCGAAGTGAGCCGCGCCCGGACCCGGACCTTTCCGGTGGCCGAGCATGAACGCCGCTTGCTCCGCGCCGGGAACCCGGCTCACCCCCGCCGCGTACCCTGAAGACGTATGGCTCCGCATGTCACCACTGTGCTGACCGTGGCGCGCGCCGGCGCAGGCGTGGTGCGCTACCTGATCCGCCCCGCGCGCCGCGCCGCCCTCGATTTGTCCGTCAACGGGCAGGACCCCTGGTTGGAGGCCCGGGCCCCGGCCCGGTTGCGGCGCGGAGCGAGTGTGGCCCGGCGCGGCCTGGGGCTGGGCGTGCTGCTCGTGCTGGCGCTGCTGGGCACCTCGGTGCTGGGCACGGTCGCGGTGTTGCTGGGCATCGGGGCGGCGTCGGGCAGCGCGGTCGCGGGGTGGCTGCTGGCCTTCACGCTGCTGCTGGGGCTGCTGGGCACCTTCTGGACCGGCCGGCGCGCCCTGAACCTGTTGCGGGCGGGGCGCACCCTGCCCCCCGACGTGGACCGCGCGGGTCCTGCGCCCGCCGTGGCCGACGAGGCCGGGCTGCTGCGGCTGCTGCGCCAGCACGAGGGCGCGCTGAACGGCCCGGCCCGCAGCGCCTTTCGCCGCACGCTGCTCGCCACCCGCGACGCGCTGCGGCTCGCGGAGGACGAGCCGACCCTGTCGCGCGACACCTACGACGTGCAGCAGGCGGCCCGCGAGGACCTGCCCGAGCTGATGGCCGCCTACCGCGCCGTGCCCGCCAGCCGCGCCTCGGACGATCAGCTGCTGGAACAGTTGCGCCTCATCGAGACGCGGGTGCAGGAAGTCGGGGCCCGCCGCGCGGCGCAGCGTCAGCGCATGCTGGGGGCCCACGGCCGATACCTGAACGGCAAATACCGGGGCGAGCCGGAGGAGTGACGCCGGGCGACTTTGTGCCCGCGCCCGTTCTTCTTGCGGCACACTGGTCCCGATGCGCCGCCTCGCCCTGCTTCTGCTGCCCGCCCTGGGCCTCGCCAGTGTCGCCGCCGCCCAGGAGGCGCCCGCCCTGAGCATTCCACTGAATGCCGAGACGCTGCGGGGGGTGCCCGTCACGACCGGCGTCTTTCCGGCCGATCAGCTCTACAAACGCGACGTGCGGGTACAGGCCTACCGCCTCGACGACGTGCTGGGACGCAACGTGGCCGACCTGGCGCGGCTGGCGGCGGCGGGCTACACCGTGACCTTCCTGTGCTCGGACGGCTACGCGCCCAGGGCCAAGCTGGCCGACCTGCTGGGCCGGGGGGGCCTGCTCGCCTTTGCCGACGCCGAGGCGGGCGAGGCGCGCTGGGCGCCCGTGTCCTACCGCGACAAGCCCCTGAACGCCGAGGCGGTCGGCAACTACCTGAACTGGCCGGGCGGGGCCGCCAGAAAGCCGGTGCCCTGGGGCGTGGTGACCCTGGAACTCAAGCCCGGAAACTGATCCGGACCGCTGCTGGTCCAGCGCCAGCAGACTCCGGGGAGGGGAGACCCCGCCGGCCCTGGCCCTCAGACTCGCGTCACGCCGCGCGCCTAGGCTGGGGCATGCCCCGACGCACGCTGCTCGCGCTGGCCCTCGCGCTGGGAACCCTGGTTCCCGCCCTGGCCCAGGAACTGCCGCCCCTCTCGCCCGCCCCGGCCGGGCCGGTCCAGACGGCCCCGGCGGTTCCGGCCGCGACCGCGCCCGCCGCGCTGGAGGGCGTGCGCGCGGCCCTGAGCGCGCCGCGCAGCGCCGCCGGTCCCCTGAACCTCACCCTGACCCTGCGCAGCGGGCGCAGCGCCCCGGTCGCCCTGAGCGTGCCGCGCGACAACGACCAGAACTGCGTGACCGCCCCGACCGTGCGCGTGCTGCGGGTGGGTACCCGCGAGGTCGTGTACCCCCCCCTGGGCGCCGAGCCCAGGCTGTGTGCCCAGGACCTGCGCAGCGACACGCTGGGCGCGGGCGAGACGCTGACCTACACCCGCACGCTGGACTTGCCGGCCGGCGAGTACATGGTCGAGGGCTGGCTCACGGGCTTCGCCGACGACCTGCGCGTGAAGGTGCCCGCCCAGCCGCTGCGGGTGACGGTGAGGTAGGCGGTCTGGGCGGGACGCCCCGCCGCTTACCCGAAATACCCCAGCAGGTCGATCAGGGTGCGGGCGTAGTCGTCGGGTTTGATGCCGCGCTTCTCCAGCTTCACCGAGGGCGGGAAGGTCGCCACCTCGGTCTTGTGCGGGAAGCGCTTGAGGCCCGCCGCGTCGTAGTCGAGCTTCTTGTACGCGAAGGTGATCTGGAGCTGCGTCATCGTCTCGCCGATCTCCAGCACGCGCCGGGCGACGGCCGTCATGCGCAGCTTGGCGAGGTCGATGAAATTCTGGACCTCCGGGGTGGGCGGCCCGTACTTCTTGCGCAGGTCGCGCTCGACGCGCGAGACGGCCTGGAGGGTCCGCGCCTCGGAGAGTCGGCCGTAGGTGGCGATGCGCGCCTCCTCGTCCTCGCGGCCGTCGGGTCCGGCGAAATATTCGGGCGAGAGCCGCGCGTCCACCGGCAGGTTGATGGACACGCTGGGCGGAGCCTGCACCGGCTCGCCCTTGAGGCGCGCGACCGCTTCGGCCAGCAGCTCGGTGTACACGTCGATGCTCACGGCCTGCACGTGCCCGTGCTGCTCCTCGCCCAGGATGTTGCCCACACCGCGGATCTCCATGTCCTTCTCGGCCAGCAGGTGCCCGGAGCCGAGGTCTTGCAGGTCCGCGATGGCCCACAGCCGCCGCTGCGCGTTCTCGGTCATGCGCGGCGGGTAGAACAGGTAGGCGTAGGCCGTCTGCGCCCGGCGCCCCACGCGCCCCCGGAGCTGATAGAGCTGCGCGAGACCCAGGCGGTCGGCCCGCTCGATCAGGATGGTGTTCGCCTCGGGGATGTCCAGGCCCGTCTCGACGATGGTCGTCGAGAGCAGCACGTCGAAGGCCCCCTGCTCGAAGCCCATCATGATCTCTTCGAGTTCCTCCTCGTTCATGCGGCCGTGCGCCACCCCGATGCGCGCCTCGGGCACGAGGTTGCGCAGGTACAGGCTGCGGGCGCCGATGGAGGCGATGCGGTCGTGGATGTAGAAGACCTTCCCGCCGCGCCCGATCTCGGTCATGATCGCGTCGCGCACGGTGACGGGGTCAAACGGCGTCAGGACCGTCTGGATGGGCCGGCGGCCCTTGGGCGGCGTCTGGATGCTGCTCATGTCGCGCAGGCCCACCATGCTCATGTACAGCGTGCGCGGAATGGGCGTGGCCGAGAGGGCCAGCGTGTCCACCGCCGTCACGTCTCCCGGCACTTCCAGTTTGCCGCCCGCCGTGTCGGGCAGGCCGCGCAGCGCCCGCAGCTTTTCCTTCTGCGATACCCCGAAGCGGTGTTCCTCGTCCACGATGATCAGGCCCAGGTCCTTGAAGGTGATGTCGCCCGAGAGCAGGCGGTGCGTGCCGATCAGGATGTCCACCTTGCCCTGCGCGAGGTCGCCCAGGATGGCGCGCGACTGCTTGTCGCTCGTGAAGCGCGACAGGCCCTCGACGCGCACCGGCAGGCCCCGGAAGCGTTCGACGAAGGTCGAGGTGTGCTGCTCGGCCAGCAGCGTGGTCGGCACCAGGATGGCGACCTGCTTGCCGTGCCCGACGACGCGGTGTGCGGCCCGCAGCGCCACCTCGGTCTTGCCGAAGCCCACGTCGCCCGAGATCAGGCGGTCGGCGGGGTTGGCGGCCTCCAGGTCCTTGAAGGTCTCCTTGAGGGCGGTTTTCTGGTCGGCCGTCAGCTCGAAGGCGAAATTCTCCTCGATCTGCCTGTCCCACTCGGGCTGCGCCCCGAAGCTGTTGCCCGGCGTGACCTGCCGCGCGGCGTACTGCACGAGCAGTTTGGCGGCGACCGCCTCGGCGTTCTTGCGGGCCTTTTCCTTGGCCTTGGCCCAGTCCTTCTTGTCGAAGCTGCTCAGGACCGGCGGGTCGTCGGTGGTGCCGGGGTGGCGCCGCAGTACCGGCAGCTGCTCGATGGGCACGCTCAGGCGCGCGCCGCCCCGGTATTCGAGGTTCAGGTAGTCGCGCGTGACCCCCAGCACCTTGCGCGTCTCCAGCCCCTGGAACTGCCCGATGCCGTGCTCGGGATGAATGAGGTAGTCGCCCACCTGCAAGCCCAGCGCGTCGGTGACCGGCTTGCCCCCGAGCTTCTTGCCGCGCAGCGCCGAGCCGCCCTGGAAGCCGTAGATCAGGTCTTCGGTGAGCACCACCGTCTTGTGCTCGGGAATGACGAAGCCGCCCTCGCCGCCCGCCCGCAGGAAGCCCAGGCCGCCCTCCTGCACACGCGGAATGTTCAGCCAGGGAATCTCGTGGGTGCCGAGCAGCTTGTCGGCCAGGTAGGCGGCGGTGCGGTCGTGACGCACCAGGATCAGCACGCGGTAGCCCGCGCCGCGCCACTCGGTCACGTCGCGTTCCAGGTCGGTCAGGCGGGCGCGGTAGAAGGGCAGGGTCTGGAGGCCGGTGTCGAGGTCGGGCAGTTCCAGCGGCGAGCGGCCGAACACCGTGACCTCGCGGCCCTCCAGGCGCGGCCACAGCGTATCGGTCAGGACCCCCAGCGCCGACGCGAAGAACTCCGGCGAGTCGAGAAAGACGCGCCCCGGCAGGAGGTCGAGCCGGGTGGCGTCCCACCGGACCTCGCTGAGGTAGTCGGTGGTGGGCTCCAGCGTGAAGTGCCCGATCTTCTCGCCGGTCAGCTCACCGGGCGCGAGCTGGCGCAGGGTGTCCACCTCGTCCCCGAAGAACTCGGCGCGGATCCATAGGCCCTCCTCGGCATTCTGAGGCAGGCCCGCGCCCGGCTCCAGGCGCAGCTCCAGCGTGTCGCCGCGCAGCTCGAAGCCCGGTTCCTCACCGCGCTCGTAGCCCAGTTTCTCCAGGCGGCTCAGCAGCTCCTCGCGCGGCAGGCTGCGGCCCACCGCCAGCGTCAGGGCATGGTCCTCGGGGCGCGAGGGAAAGAGGTCGAGCGCCGTGTTCACGTCCAGCACGACGTGTTCGTGCCGGGTGTCCCAGTCGCGCAGGCCCGGATTCACGCTCACGGGCGCCCCCAGCGCGCCGGCCGAGGCGTAGGTCGCCGCGCGCTCGGGGGTACACAGCAGCACGGCGGGACCGGGGAAGGCCGCGAACAGCGCGGCGCGGGCGACCTGCGGCAGTTGCAGCAGATTGCCGGCCGGGGCCGGGGGCAGCAGTTTGGAAAGGTTGGGCGCGGCGACCGTCACCCGAGGATTGTACGCGGGCCGCCCAAACGAGACAGAGAGGGGCCAGACAGAGAGGGCAGAGACGGTCGGCCTTCACCGTCGCGCGGCGCGGCCGGGCGGGGGCCGCCTAGCCAGGATGGACGCTCAGCCAGGCCTGGGCCAGGGTCAGCAGGCCGATCACCACGAACAGGAGCAGGGGAAGCCAGCGGCGCAGCCAGAGGCGGGTCTTGTCGTTCATGGCCGTAGTTTCGGGGATAGGCGGGCCGGGGGTGGAGTCGGGGCGGCGGTGTGGGTGTGGGCGGGGGGATGACCAGGCGCGCGGCGGTCCTCAAGCTCTAGAGCCCGGCCTCGGCCAGCGCCGCGATCTCCAGCGTCCGGGCGGCGCTGGCCGGGTCGCCGTCTTCGCGGTGCCACGCCGCCGACAGGGCGGCGTAGGCCAGGGCCCAGGCCAGCAGCCGGGAGCGCTCCAGCCCCGCGAGGTCGGCCACCAGCGCCGCCTGCCGGGTGAGGCGGCCGGGCCGCGCGGCGAAGTCGAGGTCCGGATTGCAGAAGATGTTGGCGTAGTCGAAGCCCCGCTCGCCGATCAGGCCCTTGGGGTCGATGACCCGCCACTCGCCTCCGGCCCCGCGCCGCACGTTGCCGTGGTGCAGGTCGCCGTGCAGCGGGCGCAGGTCCTGCGGCGTGCCCAGCAGCGCCTGGGCACGCTCCCAGGCCCGCGCGTACAGGCCGCCCTGCGGCGCGGCGGCTTCCAGACTCCGGAACCGGGTGCGCAGGGAGGGCAGTGCCGGCCAGGGCTGCGGGCGGGGCCGGTGGAGCCGGGCAGCGACGGCGCACAGCACGCGGGTGGCCCCGTCGTCGTCGCCCGCCGGGGGCAGGCCGGTCAGGTCCCCGCCGGGCAGGGTTTCCATCAGCAGGGCCGGGCCGCTGTGGGCATACACCCGCGCCGCGCCCCCGCCGTCCAGCCAGACCATCAGGCGGTGACCGGTCTGTTCCTCGGCGCTGTGGGCGAGCTTCAACATGGCGGGGCGGCCCCCGGCGCGCACCGGCAGCAGGTCGCTGCTGGGGGTGCGCCGGGGTGGACCGTCCGGGGTCAGGTTCCAGCGGCGCAGCCAGGGCGTGAACACCTGCCCAGTCTGCACCTTTCGGAGGATGCGGCCCGTAGCGTGGGGCGGGTTACACTCGGCGGAGATTATGGACTGGTTCTACGCCATCGTATACGGAATCGTGGAGGGCATCACCGAGTTTTTGCCCATCAGTTCCACCGGTCACCTCATCCTCGCGGGCAACCTCATGGGTGTGCCCTGGCCCAAGGAGGTCAAGGACACCTTCGAGGTGGTCATCCAGGGCGGCGCGATCCTGGCGGTGCTGGCGTACTACTGGCGCGACTTTCTCAAGATCCGGCACATCGGCAGCGACCGGGGCCAGCAGCGGCTGTGGCTGGGCGTGGTCGTGGCCTGCATTCCGGCGGTCGTGCTGGGCCTGCTGTTCGGTGACGTGATCAAGGCGAACCTGTTCCGGCCCAGCGTGGTCGCCTGGGCGCTCATCGTCGGCGGGGTCATCATGTGGCTCGTCGAGAGCCGGCGCGCCACGCCCAAGGTCCACGACATCGAAACCATCGGCGTGGGCCGCTCGCTGCTCATCGGGGCCGTGCAGTGCCTCGCGCTGCTGTGGCCGGGCTTCTCGCGCAGCGCGAGCAGCATCCTGGGCGGCATGGTGCTGGGGCTCGATCGTCCCACCGCCACCAAGTTCAGCTTTTACCTGGGGGTGCCCACGCTGGGCGGCGCGGCGCTGCTGGACTTCATCAAGAGCCGCGAGATCCTGGGCCAGATCGGCATCGTGAACGTCGTGCTGGGCGCGGCCGTGAGTTTCGTGGTGGCCTACCTCGCCATCGGCTGGCTGCTGCGCTTCGTCTCGACCAACAACTTCAAGGGCTTCGCGGTGTACCGCGTGGTGGTCGGAGCGCTGATCCTGCTCCTGATCGCCACGGGCGTCATGACCAACGGCTCGCTGGCCTGAGCAGGGAAACGCGTGGCCGGAAGGTGCCCCAGTGGCCCTTCCGGCCCTTTTCATGCGGCGGTCAGGACGCGCGCCCTACACTGGCAGCGTGATCATGCGCACCCTGTTGCCCCTGCTGCTGGCGGCCGGCCTGCTCGCCGGGTGCAACTCTCCCGGTCAGGCCCAAGGCACTTCCGTCCAGACGGGCCAGACCCAGGCTTCTCAGCCCCAGACCACCGCACGCCAGACGCCGACCACCGGTACGGCCGGGCGCGACCCCGAGAGTGGCCTGGCCTGGGTGGACGCCAGCGCCCTGCCGCGCGAGGGCCAGCAGTTGCTGGGGCTCGTGGCGCGCGGCGGTCCTTTCCGGTACAGCAAGGACGGCGTGACCTTCGGCAACCGCGAGGGCCTCCTGCCCCGGCAGACGCGGGGGTATTACCGCGAGTACACGGTACGTACCCCCGGCGAGAGCGACCGGGGCGCGCGGCGCATCGTGTGCGGCGGCCAGCCCGAGACGAGCACCGCCGAGTGCTACTACACCGCCGACCACTACGCCTCCTTCCGGAGGATCCGGTCATGATCAATCCCTTCGCCGACGCGCCCCAGGGGGTACAGGCCGCGCCGCACGACGTCCGGCTGGTGGCCGCCGGGTATCAGGTGGCGGTGCGCGAGGTGGACTTCGGCGCGGTGCGCGACAAGGAGACCCTGATGCTGGCCTTCCTGTCCGGGCTGGGGCTGACCCAGAACTTCGGGCGCAACTGGGACGCGCTGTACGACGTGCTGACCGACCCCGGCCAGCGCCCGGCCCGCTTCGCGCTGATGCTGTGCGACTACGCCCGGTTCCGCCGCCGCACCGCCGGGCTGGCCCGGGAGCTGGAGGGCGTGCTGTGCGACGCCCAGAAGGACGCCGCCGGGCAGGGGCGCGCGCTGTGGCTGCTGGCCGAGGAACCCGAGAGCGACACGAAGCACTGGTAGGGAACAGCGACCCCACTTCCCGTTGGCCCGCCTTGCTATGCTCCGGGGTGCATGAACGCGCGCTACATCCTGGGCATCGACACCTCCTGCGACGACACGGGCGTCGGCATCGTGGAACTCCTGCCCGGCGGGGGGGCGGCGGTGCGGGCCAATCGGGTGTGGTCGCAGACCGTCCACGCCCAGTACGGGGGCGTGATGCCCGAACTCGCCAGCCGCGAACACGTCGAGCGCATCGACGACGTGCTGGAGGGCGCGCTGGCTGACGCGGGCCTCGCGCTGGGCGATCTCCACGCGGTCGCGGCCACCTCCGGTCCCGGCCTCGTGGGGGCGCTGCTCGTCGGGCTGATGTACGGCAAGGGGCTGGCGCAGGCGCTGGGCGTGCCCTTCTACGCCGCGCACCACCTGGAGGGCCACATCTTCGCCGCCGCCGCCGAGGCCGAGCTGGACGCCCCTTACCTCGCGCTGGTCGTCTCGGGCGGGCATACCCACCTGTTCGACGTGCTGGAGCCGGGCGACTACCGGCTGGTGGGCGCCACCCGCGACGACGCGGCGGGCGAGGCCTTCGACAAGGTCGCGCGCCTCGTCGGGCTGGGCTACCCCGGCGGCCCGGCCATCGGGGAGGCGGCCACGCGCGGCGACCCGGACGCCGTGGCCTTCAAGCCGCCGCTGAAGGGCCAGAGCGGCTTCGACTTCAGCTTCAGCGGCCTCAAGACGGCGGCCCTGCTGGCCCACCGCGCGGGCGCGAAGCCCGACGACCTCGCCGCCAGTTTCCAGCAGGCCGCCGTGCGCACCCTGGTCGAGACGACCGTGCGCGCCGCCCAGGCCACCGGCCGCCAGACGGTCGTGGTGTCGGGCGGTGTGGCGGCCAACCGCGCCCTGCGGGCCGCCTTCGGGCAGACCGGGCTGCGGGTGGTCTTTCCCGGGCCGGGCCTGAACACCGACAATGGGGCCATGATCGCCCTGTCGGGGGCCGCCGCCATCACGGCCGGGCGCGCGCCCAGCCCGCTCAGTGTGGGGGCCGAGGCCTACGCCCCGCTGGCGACGGTTCCGGGGACCTGAACCGCGGGCCATTCATATGGGCCTGATCCCCCCCCGTCACCCTGAACCGGGTCCAGGGGCATCCGGGCTGACCGGAAGCCTATCCGGCGCGTAGGCTGGGCGCCGGGCCGCCCCTGGACCGGCCCTCTGGAGGACGGTTCTTGACGACACTCACTTCCCGCTCCCGCCGCAACCGCGTCCTGATCTGGGTGGCCCTGGCCGCCATCGTGGCGCTGTCGGCCTGGATCAATCTGCCCACCTTCGGCCGGGTCTTTCCGGGCAGCGCCGCGCGGGTCGCCACCCTGCCCGCCGCCGCGCCCCTGGTCACCGCCGGGCAGCGCCTCCTGATGCTCTCGCCGCACCCCGACGACGAGTCGCTGTGCTGCGGGGGCATGCTCCAGCAGGCCCGCGCGGCGGGCGCGCAGGTGTACGTCGCCTGGATCACCCCGGGCGACGGCTTCGAACTCGACGGTGTCCTGACCGAACATGCCCTGCGCCCACGCGGCCCGAGCATGCGCAACCTGGGCCAGCAGCGCTCGGCCGAGGCCCTGGCGGCGGCCCGCGTGCTGGGGGTGCCCGGCGACCACACCTTCATGCTGGGTTACCCCGACGGTGGCCTGCTGCGGCTCTACACGACCAACTACGTCACGCCCTACCGCTCGGTGCATACCGGCGCCTCGGCGGTATACGTCCGGGGCGCCCTGACCCCCGGCGCGCCCTTCACCGGCGAGGCGCTGGAAGCCGACCTGCGGCGGGTGCTCGACCGCGTGAAGCCCGACGTGGTGCTGGTGCCCGCGCCGCAGGACTTCCATCCCGACCATCACACCGTCTCCTACATCGCCATGCGGCTGATGGCCGAGCGTGGCCAGAGCAGCCGCCTGCGCTTCTGGGTCATCCACGGGGGGCTGGAGTGGCCGGTGCCCAAGGGCCTGCATCCCGGCCTGCCCCTGACGGTGCCGCCCCTGGCGACCCGGCTGCCCTGGGAACGGGTGGACCTGACCCCGCAGGAAGAACAGGTCAAGCGGCGCGCCATGGACGCCCACCGCTCCCAGACCCGGATCATCGGGCGGTTCATGCACGCCTTCGTGCGCGGCAACGAACTGGTGTCGGCCCAGCCGTTGCCCGACGTGCCCGGCGGCGCGGCTCCGGCGACGGCGGGCACGCCCGGACCCTGACCTGCGGTCCATCACCGGCAAAAGGGCCGGACCCCTGTGCGGTGGTCCGGCCCTTTTCTATTCGAGGCTCAGCGGCGCTCGATCTCGACGGCGAAGCTGCCGCCGCGCTGCTTGACTTCCAGGCGGGCCGTGTCGCGGCCCCGGCGCCAGTCGCTGCGGATCTGGTTGCCCTGCTGGCGGATGCCCACGAGCTGGTAGCCCTGCGAGCGCAGCTGCGAGGCGTAGGTCTCATGGACGCGGGCCAGCGTGTCGCTGCGCTGGAACTCGTAGTTCCAGTTGCGGTCGTTGAGCCAGGGCAGGCTGGGCTGGACCGGCGCGGGCTGCATGGGCGCGGGGCGCACCGGCGCCGGACGCACGGGCTGGACCGGCGCGGGGCGCACCGGCGCGGCGGAGGTGGGCTGGGCCACGTTGTAGTAGGCCGTGTCCGAGGTCCAGGTGTCCTGGGGAACGGGGTTGACCACGATGCTCAGGGCCTGGGCGAGCTGCTGCTGGCCCTGCACGTTCACGCTGGCGAAGCTGTTCTGACCGGACTTGAAGGTCGCGATCTGGTCGAGGTTCAGCGGAGTGCGGCTGGCGACCGCGAGCACCTTGTTCAGGCCGTAGGGCGCGGCGATGTCGAAGGTGAAGCCGTCGTTGGCGTCGGGGAAGACCTTGGTGGTGTTGGCCTTCAGGAAGTTCGCGCCGCCGGCATACCGGTTGGGCAGGATCAGGTCCACCTGGCCCTGGGGGTCCACGTTGAACAGGTACACGTAGGCGTCCTGATTGACGCTGGTGTAGAGCCGGATGCGCTCGCCGGGCACGTAGTTGGGGGTCTGGGTGCCGCTGCTGTCGCGGTCGGTCCATACCCGGACGTCCAGGGCGGTCTGCACCGGGTTCACGATGATGCTCTGGGCGCTGATGATCGGGGCGGCGCCGGCAGTGGCGGCCAGGGCCGCAGTGACGATGCTCAGGGGCAGGAGCTTTTTCATGACCGTAGGATGCCGTCCGCGCTTGACCTGGGCCTGATGCCCCGGCTCAGGCAAGGTGGCCTTTTTCTCATTTAGGCGTCAGGCGGCGCGGGACGGGGCCCTGGGCGAAAGGGCCGCCCCGAATGACCGGCCGACCGGTAGAATGTCCCGCGTGAACGGTCGCGTCGCCAGCAGGAAGTCCGGGTGGAAGGTGTGGGGTCTGGTGGGGGCGCTGTGCCTGGGCGGGGTGGACGTGACGGCGGCGCCGGCGCCGGCCGGCAGTGGGCCGGCGGCCGTTCCTCCGGCGGCGCGCCCCGCTCCCATCCTGGCCCTGGGGCCGAGCACGTCCCCGCGCGTCCTGACCCTGGAACAGCTCCGGGCGCTGCCCAGCGTGACCTACCGGGTCGAGCAGCCGCAGCTGCGGCGCAGCTTCAGTTACAGGGGCGTGACGCTGCGCGACCTGGCCGAACTCGGGGGCTTCGGCGGACAGGACCTGCGGCTCTACGCCAGCAACGGTTACCTCGCCCTGATCCGTGCCCGCGACTATCTGAACGCGCCCATCATGGTGGCCTACGAGGCCGACGGTCACGCCATCAGCGTGCGCGACAAGGGCCCGCTGACGGTCGTCCTGCCCCCCGAGCCGGCGCGCTACCGGACCCTGGCCTACTCGGGGGCGTGGGTGTGGTACGTCAACCGCCTGACCCCGGTGCAGGCCGGGGCCCAGGGCGGCAAGTGACCGGGCGCCGAGCGTGGGCCGTGTTCCGCCTTCCGGTGGGGCCGGGGCCGAGGCGGCCCTGACCCCGGCTCCGCAGGCGGACGTGGCCGGGGGGCCGTCGGCCCTGCGCTGGCGGCTGCTGCGCTTCCGGGTGTCGCGCGCGGCGGTCCTGCGCGAGGCGCTGCTGGCCGCGCTGCCGCTGATGCTCACGGCGGCGCTGCTGGTGCTCGTCAATCTGC
The DNA here is from genome assembly GCF_000252445.1 of Deinococcus gobiensis I-0. Classification (GTDB taxonomy): domain Bacteria; phylum Deinococcota; class Deinococci; order Deinococcales; family Deinococcaceae; genus Deinococcus; species Deinococcus gobiensis. The sequence continues at coordinate 1,082,219 of NC_017790.1, forward strand.
CGGCCTTCCGGCCCGAGCGCTTCGTGGTCCGGCCCTGGACCTACGCCTATCAGGGGCTGGTGCAGGACGTGCAGGCCTATCAGGTGGCCCGGCTGCAACCCGGCCTGAGCGCCGCCGAGCGCGAGGACGTGCGCGAGCGGGCGCTGTCGAGTTCGGGCAACCAGAAACAGTTCCGGCGGCTGTCGTCGGTGCAGAGTTACGGCGAGGCGCGGCTCGACCATGTGGACGCCCTGCTGCTCCGGGACACCGACGCCTCGGTCGCGGCGGCGGCCACCGAAGCCATCGGGCTGAACGTGCAGGCGGCCCTGCACGCGGCGGCCCTGAGCCGCCAGAACATCGAACTGGTGTCGCTGCTGCGCCAGGCCCTGATCTGGACGGCGGTCCTGACCGGTCTCCTGAGCGTGCTGCTCATCGTGCGGGCGCTGTGGCTGTGGCAGCAGGAGCGCGACCGCCTCTCTGCCCGCGAGGCCCGGCAGCGTGAGGCCCTGCGCCTGGCGAGCCACGAGCTGCGCCGGCCCCTCCAGCAGCTGCTGCTCGCCACCGACCTGCTGCGTCAGGCGGGAACAGTGGCCGAGCGCCAGCACCTGCTGGCCCTGGTCGAGGACAGCGTGACCCAGCTCGCCAGCCGCGCCGACCTGACCCGCCTCAACGAGCTGTACCTCGACGTGAACCTGCGTCTCGCGCCGCGCGACCTGGGCAGCCTGCTGCGCGCCTTCGCCGGGCTGCGGGTGGGGGTCGAGGTCCCGCCCGCCCCGCTGGTCTGGCTGGTGGACGCCAACCGCCTGCGCCAGACGGTCGAGAATCTGGTCGAGAACGCCCTGAAGTACACGGCCGGACCGGTCGAGGTGTCGCTGCTGGAGGTCGGGGGCCGCCCGCAGATTCTGGTGCGCGACCACGGCGAGGGCCTGAGTCCCGAGATGCGCGCGCGGGCCTTTCTGGCCTACGAGCGCGGCCCGCAGGGCCTCATCGAGGGCGAGGGCCTGGGCCTGTCGCTGGCGAGGCGCTACGCCCGCGCCCACGGCGGCGACGTGATCCTCGAGGACGCGCCGGGCGGCGGCACCCTCGCCCGCCTGACCCTGGGTGTGCCTCCCACCCCCTTCTGAGCCGGCTCAGTGCAGGTCGTTCACGTCCGAGAGCAGGTCCGCGAGCTGCTCCTTGGCCCGGAACACCCGGCTCTTGGCCGTGCCGGTCGCCACGCCCTGAATGCGCGCGATCTCCTCATAGGGCAGGTCCTCGACGAACCGCAGCACCACGGCCTCGCGGTACTCCTCGGGCAGGCGCATCAGCGCGCGCTGCACGCGGTCCTGGGCCTGCTCGCTCTCGGCGGCCTGTACCGGCGTGCGCGCGGCGCTGGGTACCTCGAAGCCCACGTCTTCACGCGCCTCCTCCAGCGAGAAGCGCTGGAGCTGCTTGCGGCGGTGGGATTCGATCTGGGTGTTGCGCGCCACCTGATACAGCCAGGGCAGCACCCGCTCGCCGGGCCGGAAGGTCTGGATCGAGCGCCACGCGCGGTAGAACACCTCCTGCGTCAGGTCCAGGGCGTCCTCGCTGTTGCCCTCCAGACGGTAGAGGTAACCGTACATGCGGCCTTCGTAGGCGGTGATGAAGGCGTGCCACGCCGCCTCGTCGCCCGCCGCCAGCTGACCGTGCGCCTCGGCGCTCAGCACGTCGCCGGCCGGCGCGGCGGCGCTGGAATCAGGGAGGGGGGGGAGACCTGTCGGGATATCCACGTCCTGCCTAACATACTGCCCGCAGCCGGGCGCGGCGGAACAAACGTGGCACAGGCCACGAAGCGGCCCGCGCCGGGATAGCATGGGGGCCGTGCCGGAACCCGCCGCGCTCGCTTCCCTCGCCTCGGCCACTCAGGCCGCGCTGCCCGACCTGAGCCTGGGTGCGGTGCTGGGCCTGGCCTGCGGCATGGCGCTGCGGGCCGCCGGGCGGGCGCTGCTCATCAGCGTGGGGCTGCTCTTCATCGCCGTGCAACTGCTCGCCTGGGCAGGCATCGTGACGGTGGACTGGCTGCGGCTCGAAACGCTCTCGGGGCCGTGGTTCCGGGCCGCCCCCGAGCTGTGGCAGAACGTCCTGAAGGTCCTGACCGACCGCCTGCCTTTCGCGGGGGCGTTCGGGGCGGGCCTGCTGCTCGGGCTGCGGCTGCGGCGGTAGGCGCAGGGGGAGGGGGCGACGGGCCCGCCTCCCCCTGCGCCCTCTTCCGGTCAGTCGTTGTTGCGGGCGATGCCCAGCACGTTCAGGAGCTGCGCCAGCGCCATCGCGAATCCGGCGACATAGGTCAGGGCGGCGGCGGTCAGCACGCCCTGGGCGCCCTTCTGGCCCTCGCCGCCGCCGCTCAGGCCACGGCCGTTGAGGTAGGCCAGCGCCCGGCGGCTGGCGTCGAACTCGACCGGCAGGGTCACGAGATGAAAGACGAGCGCGGCGCCGAACAGCACCACCCCGACCCACAGCAGGCCGCTGAAGTGCAGCACTGCCCCCAGCAGCACCATGAAGGGCGCGAGGTTCATGCCCAGGCTCAGCGGCACGGCCATCTTGCCGCGCAGCACCAGCGCGGGCATGCGCACCTTGTCCTGCACGGCGTGCCCGACCTCGTGGGCGGCGATGGCCATTGCCGCGACGCTCGGCACGCCGTACACACCTTCGGAAAGGTTCACGGTCTTGCCCAGCGGGTCGTAGTGGTCCGACAGATTGCCGGGTACGGCATTGACCGGCACGTGGGTCAGGCCGTTCTCGTCGAGCATCATGCGGGCGACCTGCGCGCCGGTCAGGTTGCGGGCGTTGCGTACCCCACTCCACTTGCGGTACGAGCGGGTCAGGGCCGCCTGAATGAGCATCGAGGCGACGAAGATCAGCAGGATCAGCGGGGTATAGGGGCCAAGAATATCCATAGCAGTCGGGAATCCTCCACCCATATCTTAGCGCCCCGCACTCAGGTTCCATGAGGCGAAGCACAAAGGGAGTTGAGGGACGACTGGCGATTCAGGCGTCGGTACGGTAGGCGAACACCATCAGGCACAGGGCCGTGCGTTCCTCGGGGGCTGGGGTATCGGAAGCCGGTGCGCCCGCCGGATCGAGCTTGACGAAGGCCGGCTGCACGGTGAGGTCGAGGTGGTTGCCCGTCAGGTAGCCGCGCGCGATGGCGATGGCCTTGACGGCCTGATTGACGGCGGCCGGGCCGATGGCCTGCACCTCGACCTGACCCTGGCTGCGCAGCAGGGCCGCGATGGCGCCCGCGACTGCGTTGGGGCGGGACTGGCCGGAAACGCGAAGCTGTTCGGGGGGCACGGGTCTGGTTCTCCTCCGCTGGGCCTGTGGCCGCCCCTGGACAGGGCAGGGCCGCTCAGCGGTTCAGTGTAAGCGGCCCGGCGACCCGGCAGCAACGCCGCCATCCAGGCCCCCCAATGACGGAAGTCTGACAAAAAAGCTGACCGGCAGCCGCCCGCCTGACGCTGCCCTGAAGCTCCTCTGAAGCCCCAGTGACATCTCGCGGGCAAGGTGATAACCGTGAATCATCCTGAAGCTGCCCCTTCCTCCGCTCAGCAGAGCTTCTGGCACCGCCTGCTCGACACTCGCTTGACCCGCCGGGGCGCCATCGGTTCGGCGGCGCTCGCCACAGCTGCGGCCACGCTGCCCCTGACCTTGTCGGACGCCGAGGCCGTGAACAACGGCGGCCCCGCCACCGTGGACCCCAAGAAGGTCACGCCGCGCAGCCTGCCCCCCTTCCGGCCCGTGCCGGCGGGCAAGGCCGACGCCATGACGCTGCCGCAGGGTTACCGCTACCAGACGCTGGCCCCCTGGGGCGAGGTCTTCACGGCGGACGGCCGCGAGATCGGGTTCAACCACGACTTCATCGGGTACTTTCCCATCGACATGCTCGAAGGGGGTAGCAGCAGCACCGACGCCCTGCTGACCATCAACCACGAGTACGTCAACGCCCTGTTCGTGGGCGGCGACACCAAGGAGCGCACCGGGGCCCAGATCGAGGCCGAGATGCGCGCGATGGGCGTGAGCGTGGTGCGCGTGCGCAAGGAAGGCCGCGAGTGGCGCATCGTGCCCGACGCCCGCAACCGCCGCATCGACGCCATGACCGAGATCGAGCTGACCGGCCCGGCGCGGGGCAGCGCCGCCGTGAAGGGCGCGACGACCGTGCGCGGCACCATCGGCAACTGCTCGGGCGGGCAGACCCCCTGGGGCACCCTGCTGACCTGCGAGGAGAACGTGGACGGCTATACCAAGGCGTGGCCCGGCACCGGCTACGACGCCATGCACCAAGGCTGGGTGACCGAGATCGACCCCTTCGATCCCGCCTGGATGCCCAAGAAGCGCACTGCGATGGGCCGCTTCCGCCATGAGAACGCCGCCGTGACCGTCGCCAAGGACGGCCGTATGGTCGTGTACATGGGCGACGACATGCAGGACGCCTGCATCTACAAGTTCGTGAGTCGGGGCAGGTACGACCCCGCCAACCGCGCCGCCAACCGCGACCTGCTGGCCGACGGCGACCTGTACGTCGCCAACTTCGGCAACGGGTCGTGGGTGCTGCTCGATTACGCCAAGAACAAGAAGCTGCAAGAAGCCCGCGCCGCCGACGGCAAGGCGCTGTTCGCCAATCAGGCCGACGTGCTGGCCGACGCCCGCGCCTCGGCCCTGGCGGTGGGGGGCACCCCGGTGGACCGCCCCGAGGACATCGAGATTCACCCGCGTACCGGCGAGGTCTACGCCTCGCTGACCAACAACGCCAAGCACGGCAACTACTTCGGCCAGATCATCAAGTTCCGCGAGACCGGCGACGACTGGACCGCCCAGACCTTCCTGTGGGACGTGTTCGCGGTGGGCGGCCCCCAGAGCGGCTTTTCCAGCCCCGACAACCTCGTCTTCGACCCCTACGGCAACCTGTGGATGGTCACCGACAACTCCGACCTCTCGACCAATCCCATCAAGGCGTACCACGGCAACAACGCCATGTTCTTCTTCGCCACCGAGGGGCCCAACGCCGGCAAGGCGCACCGCTTCGCCATCGGCCCGGTGGACGCCGAAATGACCGGCCCGGTGTGGTCGCCCGACGGCAAGACGCTGTTCGTGTCCATCCAGCACCCCGGCGAGGACAGCGAGAGCCTCGACAAGCTCACCAGTTCCTTCGGGGCCAGGCCCGGCTCGCGCATCCCGCGCCCGACGCTGGTCGCCATCGAGGGCTTCCCGGGCTGGCGCGTATGACCGCCGGCCTGCCCGAAGTGCCCGGCCTGCCGCCCATCAAGGCGCCCTGGATCGTGGGCCGCACGGCGCTGCTGGAACACGCCGCCGACGACTTCCTGAGCGAGACCGCCCGCCAGAAGCCCTGGAAGCGCGCGCGCTACGAGGCCCTGCTCGACTCGCTGGACGAGTTCCTGGGGGCGCCCGCCCCGCTGCTGGCCTACACCCGCGCGACCGGCGAGGCGTGGCGGCGCACACTGGACGCCGGGGCCCAGGCCGACGCCGACGACCTGCTGCTGGATTTTCGCGCCTACCTGCGCGAGTGGGGCTGGCTGGACTCGGCCCGTCCCCTCAACCGCCCGGACTGAGCGCGGAATGCAAAGGGATCAAGGGCTGCCCTTGGTCCCTCTGCATTCCGCGGGGCAAGCACCTGAGCAGGACAGCGGCCAGAAAGGGGATGGAGGGACGTGTGATTTGCCCCTCCATGGACCTGAGCACCGCTATGGGCGTGGTGGCCAGGAGAGTTGAAGGGAACCTCTGGACTTCCCTCAGCCGAGCAGGGCCAACAGCAGAGAGACGAAGTCGGTCGGGGGCGCGGTAGGGAAAGCCCCTTCCCTGACCCCCTTCAGTCCTTGCGGCCCCCAGTTTCCAGCACCCGATTCAGGTGCGCTTCCAGGGCGGGCCACTGCGCTCGCACCTCTTTGCGGCTCTCCAGGCGGATGCGGCGCTCGCGGGCGATCAGGTCGGCGCGGGCGCCCTCCAGCCAGGGCTCGTGCTCCAGGATATCCAGCACGACCTCGGCGTCCTGGAGGCGGCCCAGACTGTCCAGCACGGCCTTGAGAGCATCCGGCGGCTCGCGCAGGAGTTCGAGGGTATAGCGGTAGTTCTTCAGGGCCTTACGCCACTCGTGCCAGGTGTCGGGGCGCCGCGCCTTCAACACGCCGGGGCCGGACGCCAGCAGTTCGCCCGCCTGCTCGGTCAGGGCCTCGCGCGCCCGGCGCCCCAGGTGCTTCGGGCGCGGGGCGTCGGTAGGCACCTTCGGCAACTTCAGGGCCGCGACCGCCTCGGCGCGCTGGCGCCCCCAGTCGGCGGCGAAGGCCTCGCGGCCCGCGCCGCCCTGCCCCAGTTCGTCCAGTGCCTCTCCGATGTGCCCGAAGGCCACGTCGCGGTCCCGCAGCGGAGCGACCGCGCGGCGCAGGTCGCGCCAGGCCCGGCGGGTCTTTTTGGGGGCGTCCCCCAGCTTCAGCTCGGCGGCGACCTTGCGGGTCAGCTTGCGCGCCTCGTGAACGGCTTGCGGGTCGCCCTGGGCCAACGCGGGCCACAGGTCTTCGAGCAGTCGGTTGGGCGTCCTGGGCATCGGTTTCCACCGTAACACGGGGGCCTGCCTTCTCCGGACTTCCTGAAGGGAAAACAAAAAAACCGCCCTTTCGGACGGTGATAAAGAAAATATAGCGCCGGATACGGGCCATGTCAACTTTATGCGGGCGAGGCCGCGAAGCCCGTGCGGGACAGGTCTTTCGACAGGTGTCCGTAACCCGCGCCATGCAGTTCCGGGGAAGGGGGGCCGCCCCCTCCGCCCAGTCCTAGCGGCTTTTCAGCTCGGTCCAGATGCGGTCGTAGAGCCTGGGGGCCGCGCCGCGCGGCAGCTCGTTGATGAATTCGACCCGGCCCGACGAGAAGTCCTCGGCGCTGGGGTTGAAGGCCTTCTGGGCGCGCAGGAAGGGGTCGAGCAGCGGCTGGGCGGCGCGGTTGGGGTTGCCGTAGTAGGTGTAGTTGCTGATGGCGGCGCTGACCTGCGGCTCCAGCACGTAGTTCACGAAGCGCCGCGCCAGCGCCGGATTCGGGCTGCCGCGCAACAGCACGAGCGTATCGGTGCTGATGGTGGTGCCCTCGCGGGGCAGGAAGACCTTGAGGCGCCGGTCCTCGGCCGCGCCCTGGAGGAGGTCGCCCACGTAGATCTGCCCGAGGTCGATCTGGCCCGCCAGCAGCTTGTTGCGCGTCTCCGGGCCGCCCGAGAAGGACTCGAAACCGCGCTTGCGCACCGTGCGCCGCAGGAGGTCGCGGGCCGCGCGCAGTTCCTCGACATCGGTGCTGTTCACGCTGTGGCCCAGGTATTTCAGGGCCGCGCCGATCACCTCGCGCGGGTCGTCGAGCAGGGCGAAGCGCACCCGGTCCTCGGGCCCGAAGATCAGCCGCCAGCTCTCCTCCGGGGGCACGTAGCGGCCCGAGTTGTAGGCCAGCCCCGTCGCCGCGAACTGGTAGGGCACGGTGTAGGTGTTGCCGGGGTCGAAGTTGGGGTTCAGGAAGCCGGCGGCCACGTTCCCGAAGTGGCTCAGCTTCGCCTTGTCCATCGGCTGGAGCAGTTGCGCGCGCACCATCGTCTGCACGACGTAGTTGCTCGGCGTGGCGAGGTCGTAGCTCGCGCCGCCGCCCTGGAGCTTGGCGAGCATGTTCTCGTTGCTCTCGAAGGTGTCGATGACCACCCGCACGCCCTCGCGCTTCTCGAAGTCCTTGACCACCTGGGGGTCGATGTAGTCCGACCACATGAAGATGCGCAGGGTCCGTCCGTCGCCCTGGCTGCTCGGCGGCGGCGTGGTCGTGCCGTTGCCCTCGCTGGCGGGATCGGCCCGCTCGACGCGGTGGCAGCCCGCGAGCAGCAGCCCGGCGAGCAGCCAGCCCGCCCGCCTCATGCCCGCCCCCGGCGCGGGCGCAGCAGGGCGTTGCCCGCCACGATCACCACGACCGTGAACACGATGAGCAGGGTGCTCAGGGCGTTGATGTCGGGCGTGACCCCGCGCTTGACCGACGTGTAGATGAGCACCGGCAGCGTGCGGAAGCCCGAGCCGCTGGTAAAGTACGTGACCACGAAGTCGTCGAGCGACAGCGTGAAGGCCAGCAGCGCCCCCGACAGCACGCCCGGCAGCGCCAGGGGCAGGATGACCTGCCGGAAGGCCTGGAAGGTGTTCGCGCCCAGGTCGGCGGCGGCTTCCATGAGGTCTTTGCCGTAGCCCGCCAGCCGCGAGCGCACCGTGAGGGTCACGTAGCTGATCTGGAAGGTGACGTGCGCGAACATCACCGTCCAGAAACCGTTCTCGAAGGTCCAGCCGGTCAGTTCCAGGCCGCCGCGCACCAGGGCGTAGAACATGAGCAGCATCACGCCCATGACCACGTCGGGAATCACGATGGGCATGACGAGCAGAAAGGTCAGCGGCGTGCGCCAGCGCAGGGTGTAGCGCCACAGCGCGAAGCCCACCAGCGTGCCCAGCACCGTGCTGATGAGGGTGCTGGACACGGCCACGAGCAGCGTATTCGTCAGCGCCTCGCGCACGTCGCTGCGGGCGAAGAGCACCCCGTACCAGCGCGTCGTGAAGCCTTCCCAGGTGGCCCCAAAACGCGAATCGTTGAACGAGAACACGATCAAGACGAGCATCGGCAGGTACAGGAAGGCGTAGACCAGCCACGCCCAGCCCGCGAGCAGGGGAGAGGTGCGGGGCTTCACAGCAGCTCCTCCAGGCCCTTCTGCCCGGCCGCGCGGGCGTAGAGCCACAGGCCCAGCAGCACCGCGCCCATCAGGAGGAAGCTCAGCGCCGAGCCGTAGGGCCAGTCGCCCGCCTGTCCGAACTGGTTCTGGATGAGGTTGCCGATCAGGGCCGTCTTGGCCCCGCCCAGGATGTCCGACACCACGAACATCCCCAGCGCCGGAATGAAGGTGAGCAGGACGCCGGCGATGAGGCCCGGCAGGGTCTGCGGCACCACGCCGGCCAGGAAGGCGCGCAGCGGCGAGGCCCCGAGGTCCTGCGCGGCCTCGAGCAGCCGCCAGTCCACCTTTTCCACGCTGGCGTACACTGGCAGCACGAAAAAGGGCAGCAGCGCGTACACCATGCCCAGAAAGGTGGCGGCCGTGCTGGGGTAGAGCCCGAAGGGCCGCAGAATGAGAATCCAGGCGTACACCCGGATCAGGAAGTTGATCCAGAAGGGAATGACGAGTAGCAGCAGCAGCATCTGCTTGCGCCGGTCTTCCTGCCGGGCGATATAGAAGGCCAGCGGGTAGCCCATGACCACGCACAGCAGCGTGCTGAGGGCCGCGATGACCAGCGAGCGCCACAGCACCCGCAGGTTGTCGGGCACCCACTCGCGGAACAGGGCGTCGTACCCGAAGACCCGCTGCCAGTTTTCCAGCGTCCAGGGCGGCCCCACCTGCGCCAGGTCGGTGCGCGTGAGCAGCGAGTAGCCCAGCATGATCAGCGACGGCACGATCAGGAAGGCCGCCAGCCACAGCACGCCGGGGCCGAGGGTCGAGAAGAAGCGGCGGGGATTCACGGCGCGGCCCCGCTGATGGGGGCCTGCGGGTCGTCTTCCAGCACGACCAGGCTCGCGGGGGGCAGGTACAGGGCGACTTCCTCGTCGTAGTCGAAGTCCTCGTCGGCCCCGATGTCGGCGTTGAGCTGAAAGGCCATCAGACGCTGACCGCCCGCCTCCAGCAGGTACTGGTTCTCGGCCCCCGTGTACACGATGTCGTCCACGCGGGCGCGCACCTCGTTGCCTTCGGTTTCGTCGTCGCGCTCCATCCGCAGCTTCTCGGGGCGGATGCTCAGGGTCACGTCCTGGCCCACGTGCAGGCCCGCGCCGTGCAGCGTCAGCAGCGGGCCGTGGGCGGTGCGCACGACCGCGCCCTCCGGCGTCAGCTCGGCCACCGTGCCGGGAATCAGGTTGCTGCTGCCCAGGAAGTTCGCCACGAAGGCCGTGCGCGGGCGCTCGTACAGTTCCTCGGCGCGCCCGAGCTGCTCGATGCGGCCCCGGTTCATCACGGCGATGCGGTCGCTCATGACCAGGGCCTCCTCCTGGTCGTGGGTCACGAACACGAAGGTGATGCCCAGCGTCTCCTGGAGGTTCGAGAGTTCGACCTGAAGTTCCTTGCGCAGCTTGAGGTCCAGCGCCGAGAGCGGCTCGTCGAGCAGCAGCACCTCCGGCTCGTTCACGATGGCCCGGGCCAGGGCGACGCGCTGGCGCTGCCCGCCCGAGAGCTGGTCGGGCCGCCGCGCGCCGAAATCCTGAATGCGGACCGTCTCCAGCGCGCGGTTCACGCGGTCGCGCAGCGCCGGGCCGCGCAGGCCCTTCTGGCGCAGCCCGAAGGCCACGTTGTCGGCCACGCTCAGGTGCGGAAAGAGGGCGTAGCTCTGGAACACCGTATTCACGGGGCGCTGGTGCGCGGGCACGCCGGTCATGTCGCGCCCGCCGATGACCACCGCGCCCGCGTCGGCCTGCTCAAAGCCCGCCAGGATGCGCAGTAGCGTGGTCTTGCCGCAGCCCGATGGCCCCAGCAGGCTGAAGAACTCGCCCCGGCGGATGTCGAGGTCCACGTCGTCGAGCACCTGCGTGGCCTGACCGCCCGCGCCCCGGTAGCTCTTGTACACGTCCACCACACTGATCGCCGCGTCGGGCGAGAGTTCGCGGGCGCGCTTGCCCCGGACCGCCCCGGTTATCGGCCGGCCCCCTGTACTGAAGTCTTCACGCGGTCAAGTCTAAGCGGCGCGTGTCCCCGCCGGGTCAGAGGGCCGTGTCCGGGGCTGCGCCTTTGGGAGGACGCGCTTTCTCACTCGCGCGGCGTACAGTGCCGGACACCGGAGGAACCGCTGTGGAAGATGTACTCGTCCCCCTGATGTTTTTCGCCGGCCTGTTCGGCTTTCCGCTGGCCCGCCGCGCCCTGATGCACCGCCACGCGATGGAACGGCTGCGCGCGGAGCAGGCGGCCCGGTCCGTGCCGACACTGCCGGAGACGGCCACACTGGCCGGGGACCCCGCTCCCGCGCTGGCCCTGCGCCTGCCCGAGCCGCACCGGCTGTACGCCCTGGCCCTGCTGTGCCGTCTGGAGGACGCGCCGCTGCACACCCTCGACCCGCAGAGCGCCTACCTCGTGCGGCAGGCCCGCACCGAGTACCTGCCGGACACCCTGCGCGCCTACCTGAACCTGACGCCGGGCGCGCGCGCCGAGCTGCGCGCCGGGGGCCACGACCCCGAGGCGCTGCTGAGAAGGCAGCTCGAACTCGTCGCGCAGGGGGTCGAGGACGCCCTGCGCCGCGACCCGGCCTCGGCCGCGCGCCTGCTCACCCAGGGCCACTTTCTGGGCGAGGTGTTCCCGGCCCGCGAGACTGCCCGGCGCGGCGAACCCGGGCGCGGCTGAGCGAAGAAGTCCGGTCGTGGCCCGTCCGGCTCAGGCCCGCGCCGCGCCCCCGCTCGGTCCGGTGCCGCCCAGACCCACCCGCAGGCCGCGCAGTTCGTAGCCCTTGACCGTCTCGTTGAAGCCCACGTCGGGCGGCGAGACCAGATGCAGGTCGTTCCAGATGAGCAGGCGCCGCAGGAACAGGTCGCTCTCCTTGATCGCCAGGAAGGCGCCGGGGCAGCGGTGTGAGCCGTCTCCGAACGACAGCACCGGCGCCTGCACGCCGCGCGGCAGGGGGCGGGCCGGGCACAGCTGCGCGGCGTCCTCGCCCACCATGGCGGGGTCCACGTTCGTCTCCTGCACGCTCAGGGCCACGACGCTGCCCTGCGGGATGAGGGTGTCCCCGGCCTGGATATCCTCCAGCGCGCGGCGGTACAGGACCTTGACGACCGGCTCCAGGCGCAGGATTTCGTGCAGGATGGCGTGACGCTCCTTCTCGGTGCCGTGGACATACTCTGCGCGCAGCTCGGGCCGCCGGAGCATGTGCCACGCCGCCACGGTGATGAACTCGCGGGTGGTGACCATCCCGGCCGTGCCGTAGGTCAGGCACTCGGTCAGGATTTCGGTGTCGGTATAGCCCCGGTCGAGCAGGTGGCTGATGAGGTCGTCCTTGCGCTCGCGGCGGCGCGCGGCGATGGACGGCTTGACGTCCAGCAGGAAGAAGGCCAGGATCTGCCGCTGGCGCCACAGCGCCCCCAGCTTGCCGCCCCGGCCCCGGGGCTGCGGCGCGCCCGGCTCGCTGTCGGCCCCGTGTTCGACGAAGGCCATCACGCGCCGTTCCAGACCCGGCACCGCGCTGTCGGTGATGCCCACGACCTGCGCGGCGACCTCGACCGCCAGCTTCAGGCTCAGGTCGTCGAGATTCGCCTCGCCGTCGCGCGCCAGCCTGCCGATCAGGTCGTCGGCCAGCCCCGCGATCATCGGCTGGTAGCGCTCGACATGGGTCGGCGTGAAGTAGCGCGCGGTCGAGCGCCGCATCTCGTGGTGTTCCTCGCCCTCGGCGAAGAGGACCGGCGCGCGGCCCAGGCCCGGCGCGCGGGTGGCCACCTCGGCCATGAATCCGGCCTGCCGGACCGCGTCCGAGCGCAGGAGGTCACGGGCCGCCTGAAAGTCGTAGACGCGGTACATGCCGCGCGCGTCGGGCATCGCCGCGCCCGGTGCGGGGGCGAGTTTGTCCTGGCGCGTCAGCGAGGCGGTGCCTGCGCCGGTCTGATCGGCGGCGGTATGGAAGGGACAGCGCCCGGCGGGGGTCATGGGGTCGGTGGTCATCGGGAGTCTCCCTGGGCCGCCTGCGCGACCCGTGTCAGTAGTGAGGTGAGATGTTCGCGGTCCGGTCCCAGCGTGTCCAGGGCAGGCGCCGTGGCCATGCCCAGGGTGTCCAGCGCCGAGCGCCACAGCGCCCCGCCCTGCGGGGTGACCGTCACGACGACGCGGCCGGATTCGCCCGGCCGGGAGGTGCGGATCACGGCTCCGCGCGTTTCGAGTTCGCCCAGCACCCGGCTGATCTCGTAACGCGGCAGCCCCAGAGCCTGCGCCAGCGCCGCCGGATAGGTCGGGGCGGCCTGGATGTGCGAGAGCGTGATGAAGGCACGTAGCCCCAGGCCGTGCCGCGTGCGCAGCGCCTGCTCGCCCTGGCCGCTGAGCGCCTGCCACACGTTCCACAGGGCCGTCATGAACTGGAGCTCCGGTCCCTGGAGCGGGTTGCTGGAGGCTGGGGCCACGGCCAGAGTGGGGTGTAGCGTCGCCAGTAGCGCAGAGGGGGGCGGTTCGGTCACGCCGTCACTGTCTCACGCGCCCACATGAGGAATTGCAAAGTGCAATAAGGGGCCAGGGGGTGTCGGGGTGGTCCGGTCAGCTGCCCTTCTTGTTGAAAAAGCCCGTGGACCACAGCGCCCAGGCGATCAGCAGGGGCTGGCCGGGCAGCCGCAGCCAGCGTTTGGTGTCGGTGTCCAGGCCCAGCGAGTCGGAGTGGGTCAGGAGCTGCGAGATGTTGCCGGGAAAGACCGCGACGAAAAAGGCGGCCGCCACCGCTCCGGCAGTCCGGCGACGCTTGGCGGGGATGCCGATCAGGGTGGCCCCCAGCGCGATCTCCGCCACGCCGGAAGCGAGGACCACGCCGTCCTGGTCGAACGGCAGCGAGTCGGGCACCTGCGCCTGGAACTCCTGGCGGGCGAAGGTGAGGTGCCCCACCCCCGCGAAGATCAGGGCCGAGCCGAGCAGAAGGCGCGCGGCGTTCTGGGCGGGGGTGGTCCCGGACGGGTCTGGCTGGGTCATGCGGCAGGCTAGAGTCGGCCCGGCCGGCCGGGCGCCGATCCTGAAGCTCCGCTCAAGCGCCGCTGAAGGTCCGCTTCAGAGGGTCAGGACGTCGCAGCCCTTGGCCGTCACGACCAGGGTGTGCTCGAACTGCGCGCTGGGCTTCTTGTCGGCCGTGATCACGGTCCAGCCGTCGGCCAGCAGGCGCGTTTCGGGCGTGCCGAGGTTGATCATCGGCTCGATGGTGAACACCATGCCGGGTTGCAGCTTCAGGCCGGTGTAGCGCGCGCCCCAGTGGTAGATGGTCGGTTCCTCGTGCAGCCGCTTGCCGACGCCGTGGCCGGTGTACTCGCGCACCACGCCGTAACCGCGCGACTCGGCCAGCGTCTGGATGGCGTGCCCGATGTCGCCGGTCCGTGCGCCGGGCTTCACCACGTCCAGCCCCGCCTGGAGGCACTGCCGGGTCGTGTCCACCAGCGCCTGCACCTCGGCGCTCACCCCGCCGACCGTGTAGGTGTAACAGGCGTCGCCGTAGTAGCCGTCCAGCAGCACGCCGATGTCCATACCTAGGATGTCGCCGTCCATCAGGACGCGCCCGTCGGGGATGCCGTGGCAGATGACCTCGTTCACGCTCGCGCAGATGGTCCCCGGAAAGGGATTGGTGCGCGGTCCGTAGCCCAGGTAGGCGGGGGTGGCTCCGGCCTTGCGGATATGTTCCTCGGCCAAGCGGTCGAGTTCCTTGAGGGTCACGCCGGGCTTGACGTAGGGCTCCAGCACCCGGAAGGTCTCGGCGACCAGCCCCCCGGCGCGGTGCATGACTTCGATCTCGCGGGCGGATTTCAGGGCAATGCGGCTCATAACGGATCAGGCTAGCACCAACGGCCAGGGACGGGTGGTGTCCCCGGCTCCCGGCCGCTACACCATCGGCAGCAGTGCCAGCTCCCCGAAGCCCTGGGGCACGAACAGGCTGCCCTCGGTGGTGCCCTGGTCCGTCTGCTCGCGCAGGCGCGCTTCGAGTTCGGCCACGCCGCATGCGCCCGCCAGGAAGTCGCGGTGGGCGGCGACGACCGCACGCACCTGCTCGGGCGTTTCGTGCACGAATTCCAGCCGGAAGTCGCGCAGCCCGGCCTCCCGCCACTCGCGCAGGTGTGCGGCGGCGACCTGCGGGCGGCCCTCGAAGACCGTGTTGCGGCAGCCCACGTCGGCCATCACGGGGTGCATGAAGCCGCGCTCGTCGCGCAGGGCCACGCGGTGCGACTCGCAGGGGTGGCCGCAGTTGGTGTAGTCGGTGCCCTCCGACAGGAAGCGGCAAAAGACGCAGTGCTCGGTATGGAAGACCGGCAGGTGCCCGTAGGCGACCGCCTCCAGCCGCTCGCCTCCCACCAGGGTCGCCAGTTCGGTGATCTGGCGGGCGTTGAGGTCGTAGGTGGGGGTCAGGCGCGTGAGGCCCAGGTCCAGCAGCGCCCGCGCGGTGAGCAGGTTCGCGGCGTTCAGCGAGAAGTCGCCGGTCAGCGGCGTGTCGCCGGCCTGGCCCTGCAAGCCTTCGAGCAGCCCGCCCGAGCGCACCAGGATGCCCGCGCCCAGCCCCAGCAGGAACTTCTGGAGGTTCTGCTCGGTGGGCTTGAGAATCCGGGGGCTGGCGACCCGCACCTCGATCCCGGCGGTCCTGACCTGCTCCACGCTCGGCCCCAGGCCGTACAACTCCAGGTAGTCGAGGGTGATCGAGGCGGGGCGCTCCTTGATGGCCGCCGCGAGCTGCTCGGGCGTGCGCACCAGCGCGTGCAGGCGGGGCCCGGCCGCCGTGTCGGGGCGGGGGAGGTGCTGGGGGAGCGCCCCTTCCAGCCGGGGCCGGGCCGCGCGTTCGGGGGCCTGGGCGCGCGCGGCGGTCAGGGC
Organism: Deinococcus gobiensis I-0; assembly: GCF_000252445.1. Taxonomy (GTDB): domain Bacteria; phylum Deinococcota; class Deinococci; order Deinococcales; family Deinococcaceae; genus Deinococcus; species Deinococcus gobiensis. The sequence continues at coordinate 1,097,784 of NC_017790.1, forward strand.
CTCCACGGCTTCGCGGCGCAGGGCGTTGAGGGCCGAGACGGGCAGGAAGCCCGCCCCCTGCAACTCGGCGCTCAGCCCGGCGAGGTGGTAGCCGGTGCCGCCCAGCTTGCCCAGGCTCTCGCGCAGCCCCGCCTCGTCCAGCGCGCGGTTGCGGGCGGGCGACAGGGGCTCGGGCGCCGTGGCGGTGGCGCGGTGACCCTGGCCGTCGTCGAGCGTGAGCGCCGGGGCCTCACCCACCCGGCCCACGAAGTGCGCGGTCACGGGGCGGGTGTAGACGGGATCAGTGGCCTCCACCAGCGGTTTCACGCGCGCGGCCAGGGTCGGGTCCTGGGTGCGCCACACCGGGTCGCCCTCGCGCACACGGCGGCCGTCCACCGCGCCGCGCCCGAAGCGCAGTTCGTAGGTGCCTCCCGCGCGGATGTCCTCGACCTGTCGCCCGCCCTGCCACAGCCCGTACAGGAAGCCGCCTTCCTCGCGGCCCTCGGGCTTGCGCCAGTTGGCGGGGTCGAACACCAGGCCGTCGCCGGGCTTGACCGTCTCGCTCAGTTCGACGAGCACCCCGCGCTCGGTCACGCCGCGCACCGTGCCCACGCGCACGCCCCGGTGCCTCGGCGCCCGCCCGCGCACGACGGTCTGGTGGTTGGTGCCCGCCATGAAATGCGGCCCCAGCCCGCGCGAGTACACCTGTTCCAGGTCGCGTTCCTCCTGGGGGGTCACGCTCAGGGGCAGGCCCGCCCAGGCCTCGTCCACGGCCTTGCGGTAGGCGGCGGTGGTCAGGGCGACGAATTCGGCGTCCTTGTAGCGGCCCTCGATCTTCAGGCAGTCCACGCCCAGCTTCACGAGGTCCGGCACCTGATGCAGCGCGTACAGGTCGCCCGGCGAGAGCAGGTAACGCGCGTCGCCCAAGTCGCGCGCCGCGCCGTCCACGAACAGGTCGTAGGGCAGCCGGCACGCCTGGGCGCACTGGCCCCGGTTGGCGCTGCGCCCGCCCCAGGCTTCCGACGAGAAGCACTGGCCCGAGTAGCTCACGCACAGCGCCCCATGCACGAAGGTCTCCAGCTCGATGTCGGTCTGCGCGGCGATGCGGCCGATATCGCGCAGCGACAGCTCGCGCCCCAGCACCACGCGCGAGGCCCCGAAGCGCCGCGCGAGTTCGGCGCCCTCGGCCGAGGTGATGCTCATCTGCGTGCTGCCGTGGATGGGCAGGTCGGGGCAGATCTCGTGGGCCAGCCGGGCGACGCCGTGGTCCTGCACGATGATCGCGTCCACGCCCGACTCGGCCAGATGGATGAGCTGGCGCTCGGCGTCGCGCAGTTCGCGGTCGAACACCAGCACGTTGAAGGTCACGAAACCCTGCACCCCGCGCGCGTGCAGCCCGCGCATGATCTCGGGCAGCGCCTCGGCCTCGAAGCCCACCTTGGCCCGCGCATGGAAGCCCGCGCCGTCCTGGCGGCCTTCTCCCCGGACCGGGTTGACGCCGAAAAACACCGCGTCGGCCCCCGCCTCCACGGCGGCGCGCAGTTGCGGCAGACCGCCGACGGGACTCATGACTTCGGGCTTGGTGGGGGTGCGCGGCATAACGGGTCAGTCTAGCCGAAAGCAGGTGGGCCACAGCGTGACGTGGGGCGCGAAGCGGGGGCGCGGCGGGCAAATGAAGCGCCGTCCGGTCTCCGGCGGGGCGACTCCCCTACAATGCCCGCTCGTGGAACGCATCATGTTCAGGGCCAAGATTCACCGCGCGACCGTGACCCAGGCGGATCTGGACTATGTCGGCAGCGTCACGGTCGACCAGGACCTCCTCGACGCCGCCGACATCCTGGTGGGCGAGAAGGTGGACATCTGGAACATCACCAACGGCAACCGCCTGCACACCTACGCCCTGAGCGGCCCGCGCGGCAGCGGCGTCATCGGCATCAACGGGGCGGCGGCGCACCTCGTGGGGCCGGGCGACCTCGTGATCATCGCGGCCTTCGGCAACTTCAGCGAGGAGGAGGCCCGCACCCTGGAGCCGAAGGTGGTGCTGGTGGACGCGCAAAACCGTCTGTTGGAACTCGCCCCGGTCTGAAGCCGTCCGCCTGAGCCGGACACGCTCAGGAGGGGACGCCCAGCCCACGCCGTGAGGGCCGGAAAGGCGGTCCGGTCACGCTCCGGCGTCCTCCACCCATCTAGACGGATTGCACCGAGTTGACTCTTTCAGGCAGTACTCCGGCGCTGTGTGGTTTATCCTTTTAGACCTTCTTCATGGTGCTAAAGTGCGGCCGTGTTTCGCCTCCGGCCATGGATCGTGTTGCTGCTGCTGGTCATGACCGGAGTGGTGGCCTACGCGAGCTACCGGCAGGCGGGTGGCCTGCTGCTCGGGGCCTCGTTGGTGTTCGCTCTGGCGAGCTGGAGCCTGGGCGGGGCGCTGCGGTGGGCGTCACTGGTGCTGTACCCGGCCGCCTTCCTGCTGTCGTTGGCGCTGCCCGGCGCGCGGCTCTCGCCCGACGACCTCGCTGGGGCGCTGCTGGGGGTGCTGGGGCTGGGCTACCTGACGGTCACGCAGCAGGCGGCCTACGAGGACCGGCACTGGCAGGCGCGGGTCGTTCAGGCGCTGCGCGGCTGCTCGCAGCGGTTGGCGAGTGCCCACAGCCCCGAAGCGATCATGCGTGCAGGTACCGAGATCATGGAGCAGTTGCGGGCCGCGCCGCACGTCGCCTTCGTGGCCTACCGGGGCGGCGCGCCGTACATCCTGGCGGCCTCGGGGCTGTTCCGCACGCAGATGGACCGGCCGCTGCAACCCAGCGACAACGACAGCCGCAGCGTGCAGGCCGACCACTGGGTGGCCGAGCAGGGGCTGTCGCTGCTGCCGCGCGCCGAGCGCCGCCAGCATTACGTCGTGCCCATCGAGGGCGAGCAGGGCGCGCCGTTGGGCCTGCTGCTGCTCGCCCGGCCCGGCGACGTGCCCTTTCGCCAGAGCGAGAAGGAAGTCGTCGGGGCCTTCTCGCAGCTGCTGGGCGCGCACCTGGGGCAGGGGCAGGCCATCGCCGAGCTGCGTGACGCCAACGAACTGACCCTGCGGGCGCTGGGGGCCGCGCTGGAACGCCGCGACGACGAGACCGGCGGCCACACCCAGCGCGTGACCAACCTGAGCGTGCGCCTCGCGCGGCGTCTGGGCTGGGACGAAACCCAGATCAAGGCGCTGCGCTGGGGCGCGTACCTGCACGACTTGGGCAAGATCGCCATTGCCGACAGCATCCTGCACAAGCCCGGTCCCCTGGACGCCGAGGAGCGCCGCGCCGTCCAGCGCCACCCGATGGTGGGCTACGACATCCTTCAGGACCTGCACTTCCTGCCCGCCGAGACCCTGGACCTCGTGCGCTACCACCACGAGCGCTGGGACGGCGGAGGTTACCCGGCGGGACTTCGTGGCCACAACATCCCCGAGACGGCGCGGCTTTTCGCCATCGTGGACGTGTACGACGCCCTGACCTACCCGCGACCCTACAAGGCCGCGTGGCCGGTCGAGCGCGCCCTCGACGAGATCGTGGACCAGGCCGGGCGGCACTTCGACCCGCAGTACGTCGAAGCCTTCGTGCGGCTGGTGCGTTCGCGCGACGACGCCCGACTGGTGCGCTGAGGCAGGCCTAGCCCAGCCGGGCCAGGTCCTCGCGGGTGGGCGCGTAGGCCCCGGCGTGCGAGCAGGCCACGGCGGCGGCGCGCAGCCCCAGGGCGAGGTGCTCGGTCCAGCGGGCCTCGGGGCGCTCGGTGGCGCTCACCAGCAGCCCGGCGCACAGGGCGTCGCCCGCCCCCACCGTGTCGGCCACCGTGACGGGCACGGTCGGCAGGTCGGCGCGGCCCGCCGCGTGGTACAGGCTCGCGCCCGCCGCCCCGCGCGTGATCACGATGGGGGCCTGGGCGTTCATGCCGCGCAGCTCGCGCAGGGCGTCTTCCTCGCTGCGGCCGGGAAAGAAGAACACGAGGTCCTCGTCGCTGAATTTCAGGAGGTCCGACTGCCGGATCACCTTGGTGAACACGGCCCGGTAATCGGGGTGGTGGTGCGTGATGCGTGCGTTGGGGTCGAAGCTGATCTTGACCCCGGCGGCGCGGGCCTGCGCGAGCACGCCCAGCAGGGTGTCGGCCAGCGGCCAGCGCGCCAGGCTGATGCCGCCCAGGTGCAGCCAGCGCGCCGCGCCCAGCCAGCCGTCGGGCAGCAGGGCGGGGTCGAAGTGCAGGTCGGCGCTGTTCTCGCCCAGAAAGCGGTAGGCGGGCGGCGACTTGCTGTAGACCACCGCGAGCAGCGTGGGCGCGATGGCCCGCTGGAGAAAGCGGGGGTCCAGGCCCGCCTCCAGCGACCCGGCCAGCAGGTCGTCGCCGAAGTTGTCCTGGCCCACCGCGCCCGCGAAGGCGCTGGGCACCCCCAGCCGGGCGCAGGCGCGCGCCACGTTCCAGCCCGCGCCGCCCGGGTGGGCCTCCCAGGTATTGCCCCCGGCGGTGACGAGGTCGGTCAGGGCTTCTCCGGCACTCACGATCAGGGGCAGCGGGCTGGTCATGCCCCCGAGCGTAGCAAGCGGCGCGCCGGGCCATGGGCAGGCGGTCCGGGCTTGAGCCGTCCTTGAGGGACAGGGGTCCGGGCCGGAGCGAGCAGGCACACTGACCCCATGACCAACGACGCCCCCCCCTCCGGCCCTCTCAACGTCGTCGTGACCGGCGCGGCGCGCGGCATCGGCCGGGCGGTCGCCGAACTGTACGCCGAGCGCGGCCACCATGTCCTGAGCGCCGATCTGAACCTGCCCCCCGTGCTGGCCGGGGGCGGGCGCGGCAAGCAGCCCCGCATCAAGGCCGACATCTCGACCGCCGCCGGGCGGACCCGGTTGGCCCGCGCCGCCCACGAGCTGGGACAGGTGCATGTCCTGGTGAACAACGCCGCCTATCAGGGCGCGCACGGCAGCGTGCTGGAGGTCAGCGAGCGCGGCTGGGCCCGCACCCTGAGCGTGAACCTCACTGCGCCGCTGCTGCTCACGCGCGAGCTGATCGGCCTGATGCCGCACGGCGCGGCGGTCGTGAACGTCGCCAGCGTGCAGGGCCTGTTCGCCGAACAGAACAATGCCGCCTACAACTCCAGCAAGGGCGGGCTCGTGAACCTCACGCGGGCGATGGCGCTGGACCTCGCGCCGCACGGGGTCCGGGTCAACGCCATCGCGCCGGGGGCCATCAGCACCGAGGGCGTGCTGGAAGCGATCGCCAGCAGCGAGGACCCCGAACAGACCCGGCGCGACTACGAGGACCTGCATGCCCTGCGCCGCATGGGTACGCCGCGCGAGGCCGCGCAGGTCGTGTATTTTCTCGGCAGCGCCGAGGCCAGCTTCCTGACTGGGGCCATCGTGCCGGTGGACGGCGGCATGACCGCGAGCTTCATGATGGCGGGCCGCCCGGTGTAGGAGAAAGAGCCGGCGCGGCTCCCCCTCTACCGCAAAGGAAGGCGGCGGCCCCCATCTGGGAGCCGCCGCCGCCGGTTCGGGGGCTTACGCCTGTGCAGCCACCGTCTGGTCTGCGGTCGTGCGGGCCACCCGGCGCCAGCTCAGCAGGGCGATGATGAGGGTAAAGGCGATCATGCTCAGGACCGGGATGGTGATGGTGGTGTTCAGGGCGTCGTTGCCCACACCCCACACCGGCCAGGGCGTGCCGCAGGAGGCGGCAGGGTTGGTGGTGCAGGCCTTGAGGACCGGCACCCAGCCCCAGGTCTCCGCGTTCTGGTACAGCGCGGTCAGCCAGCCGACGACGGCCAGCGGCAGGGCGTAGGCCCGGATGCCCAGGTCCCCCCGGAAGGCCGCGACGCCCAGCAGAAGCGCGAGCGGATACATGCAGATGCGCTGGTACCAGCACAGGACGCAGGGGTTGAAGCCCCGCACCTCGCTGAAATACAGGCTGCCCAGCGTGGCGACCAGGGCCACGACCCAGGCGGCGTACAGGCGGTTGTCGCGGCTCATCGGAAGGTCACTGCTTGGCGGCGTCGATGGCGGCGCTGATGTCGGCGAGCTGCCAGCTGTTCTGGCCGTTGCTGCCCGTCACGACCTTGCCGTTGACGAATACGGTGGGTGTGCCGCTCACCTTCGCGTCGTTGGCCTGCTTCTCGTCGGCGTCCACGCGCGCGGCGGTGGCGTCGCTGTCCAGGCAGGTGGCGAAGGCGGTCTGGTCGAGGCCTTCGACGTTCTGGGCCAGTTCCTTGAGGCGGTCCTTGGTGGCCCACACGGTGCGCTCGTCGCCCTGCGCGCGGAACAGGATGGACTTGTAGGCGCCAAAGCCGTCGTTGCCGCGCTGGTCGTACACGCACTTGCCGGCCTGGGCCGCGATCTTGCTGTCGTCGGTGGGCAGGCCCACGACCTGCGCCAGGAAGGGCCACACGAGCGCGTACATCTTGGCCTGACCGCTGTCCACGTACTTGGTGCGCAGCTCGGGCGCCACCGTTTCCTCGAACTGCTTGCACACCGGGCATTTGAAGTCCTCGACGACCAGCAGGTTGACAGGCGCGCTTTCCTGCCCGGCGTAGGGCAGCGAGGCGTAGTTAAAATTCACGGTGCTCGTGTTCGCCGCGCCGCCGGCCGGACGGCCGCGCACCGCGAACAGGGCCAACGCGACGAGAACGACGGCGATGACCGTGCCGATGAGCAGCACGGAGCGGTTCTGGTTGTTTCCGGACAGTCGGGTCATCTTGGGGTCAAGTGTAACGTGGAGTTTCACACGCCGCGTTCAGGCCTCATGAGAACGCGGTCCCTCCAACTGGGGGAGGGACCGCGCGCCGAGGGCGGAAGTTACTGGCCGGGCCGCGTGGGGACCGGGGTACCCGCTTCGGTATTCAGGTCGGCCGTGTCCCGTTCGGCCGTGCCCAGCTCGGGTTTGCCCGGTTCAGGTTTGCTCAGGTCGAGTACGGCCTCCGACCTGGCGAGGACCGGACCTGCCGTTTCCTGGGGGGCGGGCACGGCAGCGGCCGGGGCCACCGGCATCGTTTCGCCCGCAGGTGCGGCGACGACTTCGGGAATCTGGGCCCCGGGAGCGCTGGCGGGGACGACAGGATCGACGACGACCACGGGCGCGGCGGCCGCGCGCTCACGCCGCCGCGCCGCGAAGCGCATGGCGTTGCCGATGAGCTGCCGCACGAAGCTGAAGCCCACGCCCAGCAGCATCGGGACGACGGCGCTGCGCTGAAAGCCGGCATTGGCGGGCAGGGTCAGCGCCGGGTCGATCTTCAGGCCGAAGCGGCCGGTGGCGTAGAGCGCCCCGGCGAAGATCACGGCAGCGAAGGGCAGCACGAACGGCCCGCCCGAGTGCTTGAGCAGCAGCAGCGCGAACAGCGCCCCACCCACCAGCGGCACGATAAGGGTCCACTGTTCGGGCGGGGCCGAGGGCGCGAAGAAGGCCAGTGCCCCCAGCGCCAGCCCCATATAGCCGAACCAGCCGGCACATTCGTCGGCCAGGATGGTCAGCAGGACCCAGGCAAAGAGGCGAGTGGGCCAGTCGCCGGGCGTCCACATGAAGTAGGCCAGCGCCGCGAGCAGGGCCAGCCCTACGAGCAGGCGCAGGGCGGTCCACAGACCCGCGCGGGCAGGGCGTCGGCGGGGCGGCAGGGAAGCGGCGGTCATGCTGCTCCCGTTTTAGCACGCCCCTTCTGAGAACGCCCGCGCCCGGCGGGGGCGGCCAGCACCGCTTCCGGCTGGGCCTCCTCCTTCGGCGCGGCGGGAACGATCCCCGGCAGCTTGCGCAGGTACTCGCCGGTGTAGCTCGTGGGGTGGGCGGCGAGCTCCTCGGGCGTGCCGGTCGCCACGACGGTGCCGCCGCGCACGCCGCCTTCCGGGCCGAGGTCCACGATCCAGTCGGCGCGCTTCATCACGTCGAGGTTGTGCTCGATCACGACCAGGGTGTTGCCGCCGTCGGTCAGGCGGTCGAGCACGTCCATCAGGCGGCGCACGTCCTCGAAGTGCAGCCCTGTCGTCGGCTCGTCGAGGATGTAGATGGTCTTGCCGGTGGCGCGCTTGCTCAGCTCGGTCGCCAGCTTGATGCGCTGCGCCTCGCCGCCCGACAGCGTGGTGCTGGGCTGCCCCACGCGCATGTAGCCCAGGCCCACGTCGCACAGCAGGCTGAGCTTGCGCTCGATGGCCGGAATCGCCTCGAAAAAGCCGCGCGCGTCCTCGACCGTCATGTCCAGCACGTCGGCGATGCTCTTGGCGTTGTACTTCACTTCCAGGGTCTCGCGGTTGTAGCGCGCGCCCTTGCACACCTCGCAGGGCACGTAGATGTCGGGCAGGAAGTTCATCTCGATCTTCATGACCCCGTCGCCCTTGCAGTGCTCGCAGCGCCCGCCCTTGACGTTGAACGAGAAGCGTCCGGCCAGATATCCGCGCCGCCGCGCCTCGGGCGTGCGGGTGAACAGGTCGCGGATCTCGGTGAAGATGCCCGTGTAGGTCGCCGGGTTGCTGCGCGGCGTGCGGCCGATGGGCGACTGGTCGATCTCGATGACCTTGTCCAGGTGCTCCATGCCCTCGATGCGGTCGAATCTGCCGGGGTTGGTCTTGGCCCCGTTCAGCTCGCGCGCCAGCGAGGCGTGCAGGATGTCGTGGATCAGCGTGCTCTTGCCGCTGCCCGAGGGACCGGTCACGACCGTCATGGTGCCCAGCGGCAGGTCGAGGTCCACGTTTTGCAGGTTATGCTCGCGCGCCCCGAACACCTTCAGGCGCTTGCCATTGCCCCGGCGACGCTGCGCGGGCACCTCGATCTTCAGCTCGCCGCGCAGGTACTTGCCGGTCAGGCTCTCGGGGTTGTCGCGCACCTCGGCGGGCGTGCCCACCGCGATGACCTGCCCGCCGTGCACGCCCGCGCCGGGCCCCATGTCCACGAGGTAGTCGGCCTCGACCATGGTGTCCTCGTCGTGCTCGACGACGATGAGGGTGTTGCCCAGGTCGCGCAGGTTCTTCAGCGTACCGATGAGGCGGCCGTTGTCCTTGGGGTGCAGGCCGATGCTCGGCTCGTCGAGCACGTACAGCACGCCGGTCAGGCCCGAGCCGACCTGCGTCGCCAGCCGGATGCGCTGCGCCTCGCCGCCCGAGAGGGTGTTGGCGGTGCGGTCCAGCGACAGGTAGTCCAGGCCCACGTCCACCAGGAACTTCAGGCGGGTGCGGATCGCCCGCAGGATCGGGGCCGCGACCGCCGCGCCGAAACCGTTCAGGCTGTACTCGTAGTGCAGCGGCCCGTGCGCCCGCGCCGTACCCCCCAGGTGGTCCTTCAGGAAGGGCGCGATGCGCTCGTGGTCCAGCAGGCCGTCTTGCAACTCCCGGAAGAAGGCGTCGGCCTCCAGCACGCTCATGCCGCTCGCCTGGGCGATATTCAGGCCGCCGACCCGCACCGCCAGGATCTCGGGCTTGTAGCGCGTGCCGCCGCAGGTGGGGCAGGGGCGCAGCTCCATAAGTTCCTCGAGCTTCTCGCGCATGAAGTCCGACTCGGTGTCGGCGAAGCGCCGCTCCAGGTTGGTCATCACGCCCTCGAACTCGGTCATGAAGCGCATGGTTTCCTTGCCGCCCCGCCGGTACACGACCTCGAAGGGCTCGCCGGGGCCGTACAGCACGGCCTTCTGCGCCCTGGCGGGCAGCTCGTGCCAGGGCGTCTTGAGGTCGAAGCCCAGGTGCTCGGCCAGCGCCTGCAATTTGTCCCAGTAGTACACGCCCGCGTCGGCGCCCTTTTTCGTCCAGGGGAGGATGGCCCCGGCGGCGATGCTGAGCTTGTCGTCGATGACGAGGTCGGGGCTGAATTCCTGCTTGCTGCCCAGGCCCGCGCAGTCGGGGCACGCGCCGTAGGGGTTGTTGAACGAGAACGATCGCGGTTCGAGTTCCTCGAGCACGCTGCCGTGTTCCGGACAGGCGAACTTCTCCGAGTACAGTTCCTCGTGGGGGCCACCGTCCTCCTCGCCGGCGCTGTTTTTGCCTGCATCCGGCATCAGGACGCGCAGCAGGCCCTCGCCCCGGCGCAGGCCCAGCTCGACGCTCTCGGCGATGCGGCTGCGGTCCCCGGCGCGCAGGGTCACGCGGTCGATGACCACGTCCACGTCGTGCTTCTCGAACTTCTCCAGCTTGAGTTTCTCGGCCTCGTCGAGTTCGTAGAGCGTGCCGTCCACGCGCACGCGCGCGAAGCCCTCACGTCGCAGCTCGCCGAACAGCTTGCGGTACTCGCCCTTGCGCCCGCGCACGACCGGGGCCAGCAGGATGGCGCGTTTGTCGGTGAATTCCTCCAGCAGCCGGTCGGTGATCTCGCTGGGCGACTGCTTCTCGATCTTGCGCCCGCAGATGGGGCAGTACGGCGTGCCCACGCGGGCGTACAGCAGCCGCAGGTAGTCGTGGACCTCCGTCACGGTGCCCACCGTCGAGCGGGGGTTGTGGCTCGTGGTCTTCTGGTCGATGGAGATGGCCGGCGACAGCCCCGTGATGCTGTCCACATCCGGCTTTTCCATCAGGCCCAGGAACTGCCGGGCGTAGGCCGACAGCGACTCGACGTAGCGGCGCTGGCCCTCGGCATAGATGGTGTCGAAGGCCAGCGTGCTCTTGCCGCTGCCCGACACGCCGGTGATCACCACGAAACGGTCGCGCGGCAGCTCCACCGTGATGTCCTTGAGGTTGTGTTCCCGCGCGCCGCGCACGATCAGGTTGTTCTGCAAGAGGATGCTCCTTGATTCGCGGCCAGGACAGCAAAAAGGGCCGCCGGGGGTTACGTTGCCTGCGTAAGGGGGTCCATGCCCTCCGCTCTCAAACGGTCCATTCTAGCAGATCGGGGCTGCGCGCCGCCTTGAGCCGGGAGTGAGAAACAGGGCACACAGGTCCGGCATGGAACTGCTACCATAGGCCGCACACCACAGCCGAATCCTGCGACTTCCGGGCAGCGGAAGTCTCGACCTCTTGACGTGGCGCGTCCGGCGCCGGGAGACCGTTATGCGGAAAATGTATGTGGGATTGGGGTTGGGCCTGTTGCTCGGAAGCGTGTCCTGGGGCAGCGCCGTGACCCTCACCGTGGACTGCGGGGCCGGCACCGGCTACGAACTGTGCCAGCAGGGCGTGAACCGCTGGGCCAAGCAGACCGGCAACAGCGCCAAGTTCTTCGAGAGCCCGAACAACAGCGGTGACCACCTCGGGGTCATCCAGCAGCAGCTCGCCGCCAAGAGCAGCGACATCGACGTGTATCTGCTCGACATCGTGTGGCCCGGCCTGCTCGTGGACCAGCTCGTGAACCTGACGGGCAAGGTGCCCGCCGCCGAGGTGAACCGTCACTTCAAGGGCATCGTGGACGCCAACACGGTGGACGGCAAACTGGTGTCGCTGCCCTGGTTCACCGACGCCGGGCTGCTGTACTACCGTACCGACCTCATGAAAAAGTACGGCTACAGCGCGCCTCCCAAGACCTGGACCGAACTCGCGGCGATGGCGAAAAAGGTGCAGGACGACGAGCAGAAGACCAACAAGACCTTCGTGGGCTACGTGTGGCAGGGCAAGAACTACGAGGGCCTGACCTGCGACGCCCTGGAGTGGATCTCCTCTTTCGGCGGCGGGGCCATCGTGGACGCCGGCGGCAAGGTGACCATCAACAACGCCAGGGCGGCCTCGGCCCTCGACGCGGCGGCGGCCTGGGTGAACACCATCAGCCCCAAGGGCGTCACGACCTACGATGAGGAAGCCTCGCGCGGCATCTTCCAGTCGGGCAACGCGCTGTTCATGCGCAACTGGCCCTACGCCTGGGCCAACGGCCAGAGCGACGACAGCAAGGTCAAGGGCAAGATCGCCGTCGCGCCCCTGCCCGCCGGCCCCGGTGGCAAGCCCGCCGCCACCCTCGGCGGCTGGAACATGGGCGTGAACCTGTACTCCAAGAACCAGGAAGCGGCCATCAGCCTCATCCGGTACATGACCGGCCCCGCCGAGCAGAAGATCCGCGCCATCGAGGGCAGCTACAACCCCACCATCCAGTCGCTGTACCGCGACAAGGACGTGACCGCGAAAAACCCCTTCATGGGCCAGCTCGAAAGCGTGTTTACAGGCGCGGTGGCCCGGCCGTCGGGGCCCACCAAGGCCAAGTACAACCAGGTCTCGCAGGCCTTCGCCAACAGCGTCACCTCGGTCCTCACCGGCAAGGCCAAGGGACAGGCCGCCGTCGCCAAGCTCGCCGCCGACCTCTCGCGCATCAAGGGCCGCGGCTGGTAGGCGCTGCGGGGAAGGCGGGGCGGGTCTTCAGGGGGCATTGAGGCCCGGCACACCCGCCGCCCCCGACCCCCGGCTAGGCTGCCCGCATGACCGGAACCGGACACAAGAGCGACGAGCAACTCGACGTGCGTGAAGGCGAGCGCGGCACCGACTCGCAGAGCGCGACCAAGTACCCCGGCCAGAACGACCGGGGCGGCGTGGTGCAGGACAGCCCCGGCGTCAGCGGCATCAATATGGAGCAGGATCAGGGCATGGTGGACGGCGAGGGCAACTACACCGACACCGACGACGACGTGATGGGCGCGGCCAGAGACGAGTAGGCCGCCGGCGAGGTCGCCGCGAGAGAAGTGCCCCGCCTGGGCTGACCGGGCGGGGCACTTCTCTCGCGGGTCGCCTCAGCGCACGCCCACGAGTTCCACGTCGAAGATCAGGGTGGCGTTGGGCGGGATGACGCCGGGAATGCCCTGCGGGCCGTAGGCGAGGTGGCCGGGGATGGTCAGGCGGGCCTTGTCGCCCACGCGCATGCCCGCGATGCCCTGGTCCCAGCCGGGGATGACGTATCCGACGCCCAGCGGGAATTCGATGGGCTCGCCCCGGTCGCGGCTGGAATCGAACTTCTTGCCGTTTTCCAGCGTGCCCGTGTAGTGGACGCTCACGGTCTTGCCCTTCTCGGCGACCGGGCCGGTGCCCTCTTGGTACTTGTCGATTTGCAGTTCGGACTGGGTCATAGGTTCCCAGCCTAAAGCACGCCCCCCCACCGCCGTCCAGGCTAAAGCGCGCGTAAAGGCGCGGCAGGCACCCGCTCAAGTCCTGGTTAAAGGGGCAGTAAGCCGCGAGCCATCCGTCCCATCTGGGCAGGTCTACACTGGAACGCATGAAGGGCCTGCGCGAATTTATTGACTGGCTGCGCGAGACGCTCCAAGGTGCGCCTCAGCCCAAGCCGGTGCCCATCCCCGTGCGCGTGCGCGACCGCCGCTGACGGCTCCCTCCTTTCCCGTGTCCGGCCCCCGCCCCCCCCGGTGAGGGCCGTTTCTCTGCCCCCGGCGACCGGACCTGGCCGCGCGGCCCAAGAGTAAGACCGTACCGTCAGGGCGACGGGGCAGGCGCGCTATGCTGGGGGATGTGCCGTATCCGGGCGAAGACGTGACCTCCCTGACAGAATTCGAACAGACCGATTACGGAATGGATGAGCTGCGCCGCCTGACCGCCGACCGGCCGCTGCCCGAGCGCCGCAAGATCGAGGAGGCCTTCGAGTTCGCGCGCGACGCGCACGCGGGCGTGAACCGCAAGAGCGGCGAGCCGTACATCACGCACCCGGTGGCCGTCGCGGTGATCCTGGCGAAGCTCGGCATGGACAGCGACTCGCTGATGGCCGGGCTGCTGCACGATACGGTCGAGGACGTCGAGGGCGTGACCTTCGCCGGAATCGAGGCCCTGTTCGGGGCCGACGTACGCCGCATCGTCGAGGGCGAGACGAAGGTCAGCAAACTCTCCAAGCAGGGCAGCCAGGCCGCGCAGGTCAGCGACACCGGGCGCGACGTGCAGGCCGAGAACCTGCGCCAGATGCTCGTCGCCATGACGGCCGACATCCGCATCATCGTGGTCAAGCTCGCCGACCGCCTGCACAACATGCGGACCCTGGGCAGCATGAAGCCCGAGAAGCAGGCGCGCATCGCCCGCGAGACGATGGAGATCTTCGCGCCGCTCGCGCACCGCCTCGGCATCGGGCAGATCAAGTGGGAACTGGAAGACCTCAGTTTCCGCTACCTGAACCCCGACGCTTACGAGTACCTCTCGACCCGCCTGCGCACCCGCCAGGAGGAGCGCGAGGCCCTGATCGCCGAGGCGGTGGCGCAGCTGCGCGAGGGCCTCGACGACGACCTCGAACTCCACGAGTGGGTGTCGGGCATCGACATCGCGGGCCGCAGCAAGCACCTCTGGAGCATCCACAACAAGATGCAGAAGGAGGGCAAGGGCCTGGAGCAGATTTTCGACCTCCTCGCCATCCGGGTGATCCTGCGCCCGCGCGACCTCGTGGTGCCGCCGGGGACCGACGAGAAGCGGCGCGAGCGGGCCGAGGAGACGCGCGAGAAGCGCATCTGCTACCACACGGTCAGCGTGGTGCACAGCATGTGGACGCCGCTGCCGGGCCGCTTCAAGGATTACATCGCGGTGCCCAAGCCCAACGGCTACCAGTCGCTGCACACGACCGTCATCAGCCAGAGCGGGCAGCCCATCGAGGTGCAGATCCGCTCGCTGCGCATGCACGAGGTCGCCGAGTACGGGGTGGCCGCCCACTGGATGTACAAGCAGGGCGCGGGGCTGGCCCAGAAGGACCGCGAGAGTTGGCTCGCGCAGCTGCGTGAGTTGCAGAACGAGATCAACGACGCCTCGGACTACCTCGACGCGGTCAAGACCGACATCCTCTCGCAGCGGGTGCGCGTATTCACGCCCAAGGGGCTGGCCGTGTCGCTGCCCGCCGGAAGCACGCCGGTCGATTTCGCGTACCACATTCACAGCCGTATCGGCGAGACGACCGTGGGCGCGCGGGTCAACGGCAGCATCGTGCCGCTGGCGCACCACCTGGGCAACGGCGACATGGTCGAGATCGTGACGAGCAAGAACGGCAAGCCCAGCAAGGACTGGCTGAACTTCGCCGTGACGCGCAGCGCCCGCGCCAAGATCCGCCACCACTTCCGCACCGAGGAGCGCGAGGCGGCCCTGGCACGCGGCCACGAACTGCTCGAGCGCTACCTGCGCAAGCGGCAGCTGCCGGTGCGCCAGCTCATGCGCACCAAACTGCTGGAGGAGGCGACCGGCCGCCTGCTGGGGTCGCGCAACCCCGACGACCTGTACCTCGCGCTGCACGCGGGCAAACTGACCCCCAGCGCGGTCGGCCGGGTACTCGCGCCCTCGCTGGCGCAGGAGCAGGCCGCGCCGCTGCCGGGCCGCCGCGCCCCGGTGCCGCGCGCCCCCGAGCCGGGCGGCGTATACGTCGAGGGCTTCACCACCTCGACCAAGCTCAGCCACTGCTGCAAGCCCATCCGGGGCGACCAGATCATGGGCTACCTCACGCGCGGGCGGGGGGTCAGCATCCACCGCATCGACTGCCCCAACATGATCCGGCTGCTGGCCGAGGAACCCGAGCGCTGCGTGGCGGCCTCCTGGGAGGCGGGAACGGCGGGCAGCACCATCGTCGAACTCGACGTGGTCGCGCCGGACCGTGGGGGCCTGCTGGCGGACGTGCTGAGTGTCCTGACGCAGCAGAAGGTGAGCCCCCTGAAGGTCGAGGCGGGGGTACGCGCCGACGACACCGCCCACATCGAGCTGCGGCTGGCAGTGTCCAGCAACACCGAGCTGGAGGCCATCCGGGGCGCACTGACGGGCGTGACCGGCGTGAAGGACGTGCTGCGGATGGGCCGGGGCAAGCGGGCGAGCGGCTAGCGTCATGCTGACCCTGTACCCCGATCTGGGCGACCTGCTGCGGCTGCACCCTCAGTTCAACGCGGGCACGGTCGCCGAGGCGCTGCG
Organism: Deinococcus gobiensis I-0; assembly: GCF_000252445.1. Classification (GTDB taxonomy): domain Bacteria; phylum Deinococcota; class Deinococci; order Deinococcales; family Deinococcaceae; genus Deinococcus; species Deinococcus gobiensis. The sequence continues at coordinate 1,113,521 of NC_017790.1, forward strand.
GGCCGCCGGGCAGCGCGAGGTGTGGTGGGCCAGCAGCGCCGATCCCGACCATCCGCTGCGCGACGCGCTTCCCGCCGCCGGATTCACCCTGCGCGGTGTGGCCCTGGAAGAGGGCGGCGCGCTGACCCCCGACTGGCAGTGGGCCGACCTCGAACGCGCCCAGCTCGAGAGCTTCCTGGCACAGTACCCCCAGGGTCGCGGGCGCCTGCGGGCCGCCGCCGCCGCCGAGGCCGAACTGGGCGCGCTGCTGAGCCGTCCCCTCACCCCGGCCCGGGTCCTCTCGCCCGAGGTGCTGGACGGGGTCCGGGCCTACCACGAGGCCACCCGCGCCGCGCTGGACGAGGGGCCGGGCACCCGCTGGCAGGCCCGCCGCCTGGACGAGCTGGCCGCGCGGCTGGCGGCAGTGGAGGGCGCGGCGCTCGTGCCGCTCGACGACCTGCCGGGGGTACTGGAGCGCCTGCCGGAGGCCGTGCTGCCCCAGCTGGACACCCTGGTGCCCGGGGAGAGCAGCCGCCTGCGCGCCCTGGCCGACCGCGCGTGGCGGCTGCGCGACGACGACGACCTGAGCGCCCTGTTCACCGCCCTGACCCGAGAAACCGGTGACGCCGTGACCCCGCTGGCCGAATTGCGCGCGGCGGCGGGCGGGCTGGCCCTGGCGGCCGGCGACCTGGGCGAGGCCCGGACCCGGCTCGAGGCGGCTGCCCACGCCCTGCGCGGGGACGAGCCGCGCAGCCTCGCCGGGCTGGTCCTGGCCCGTCTCGGACAGGTGCGTGACATGCAGGGCGAGCGTGACCTCGCCCTGCGGACCTACCGCGCGGTGCTGGCCCTGGCCTATGCCCCAGAAGTGGCCCTGGAGACCGCCCGCAACGGTCTGGAGACGCCGTTCGGCTTCGGTGGGTGAGCCCTACACGCGCCGGATGAGGCCGGCCCGGACGTCCAGACGTTCGGCATGCAGCAGGTGCGGCTCGCCCAGGCCCATCAGGTCCAGGCCTAGCGGCGCGGCCAGCGTGTTCTCCCTGATCACGGCGCGCGCGCGGCGCAGCGGCCAGGGCCGGTGGGTGATCGGCCCCCGGTACACCCGGCCCTGGCGGTCGGCGCTGTAGAGGAACAGGCGGTGGGTCAGGAAGGCTTCCAGGCTGCCCTGCGGGGCGGTGAATTCCTCGCCTTCTGGCCGGTACGCGGCGGCGAAGCGCAGAGGGGGCTGGCCCCGGTGGGTGCGCAGCCCGGCGTAGCGCGTGACCCCGCGCTCGTGGCTGGCCCACAGCCGCGCGTCAAAGTACGGCAGGTGGAACAGCCCGCGCGCCAGCCTCACCCCGAGGGCCTGGTCGGCGTCCAGGCTGTAGAACCAGACCCCCGGTACGCCGCCGACAGTCACGTAGGTCCGCAGATTCAGTTCGGCGAAGTCGCTCAGGCCCGGTACGGTGGGCAGGCCGCGCGGGGCCACGCCGGTCATGCGGAAGGGCACCACGCCCAGCCAGGCCTGCCCACCGTAGGTGTCCAGTTCCAGGCCGCGCGGCAGCCCCGGCGCGAGCAGGTGCGGCGCGACCGGCCAGTGCATGAAACACAGGTCGCGCCACACCATGCGCAGGGCCCAGCCGGGCAGGTCGGGTCCGGTGGCGGGCGCGGCGGCAGTCATACCCGGCAGGCTAGCGTGCCCCTGCCCGGCAGGCCGGGCGTCCGGAGACCTGCTCAAGGGGGCCTGAAGGTCAGCTCAAGGCGATTTCGTACCCCTTCGCGCAATTGCGCCTTCCCGCGACCTTCTAGCCTGCTGGAACGCGCGGGTCCGGACGGGCACCGCTCCAGGGAGAACCGAACATGCCCATGACCGACGATCAGGCCGTAGACCACCTCCAGAAGCTGCTGGGCACCGTACGTGACGGCGAAACCGGGTTCCAGGAAGCCGCCGAGCACGCCGAGGCCGCGTCCCTCAAGACCCTGTTCCAGGGCCGCTCGGCGCAGCGGGCCAAGCTGGCGACCGAGCTGGAAACCAAGATCAGCGAGCTGGGCGGCCAGCCCCGCGAGCGCGGCAGCGTGGGCGCGGCTCTGCACCGCACGTGGCTGAACGTGCGCGACGCCGTGACTGGGCGCGACGACTACGCCGTGGTGGCCGAGGCCGAGCGCGGTGAGGACGTGGCCGTCGGCAACTACCAGGAGACGCTGGACGAGGGCGACCTGCCGGCCGACCTGCGCAGCTTCGTGCAGAGCCAGTACGACCAGATCAAGAGCAGCCATGACGAGATCCGTGACCTGAAGCACCGCATGGAAGCGGACAAGAAGTAATCCCGAATGGCGAAGGCCCGCTCCGTTGGGGGCGGGCCTTCACCATTCCGAGCGTCTGCCGCCGTACCTTCCGGCGGCGTGGCCCTCAGCTGCGGCGGCGGCGGCGCAGGCGGTCCATCGCGGCTTCCAGGCTCAGGCGCATACGTTCGAGGGCCTGGGCGAGGTCTCCGATCTCGTCGTTGTTGCCTGCGCGTACCGGCCGGGTCAGGTCGCCGAGGCTGATCGCGTCGGCGACCTTCACCAGTTCGGTGATGGGCTGCACGATGCGCCGCGCCGAACGCAGGGCCAGCCAGGCGGCCAGGGCCAGACCCGCCAGGGTCGAGAGCAGCACGAGCAGGGTGGTGCGCTGGAGGTTGCGGTCGGCCTGGGCGCTGGGCAGCCCCACCGTCACGCGCCGGATGAGGTTGGCGTCGGTGGCGCTGGCCGCCGGGACCACGCTCGGGCGGCCGATCTCGTCTCCGACGACCGTCACGCGGCTGACGACGTAGGAGGTGCCGTTCAGGGACAGCGTGCCCCCGGTGGGGTGGCTGCCCACCCACTGGCCCAGCTCGGTGTTCAGGCGGTCGTTCTGGTCCGGCGTGCGCGAGCGCAGGTAGCTGGTGCCTCCCGGCAGCTCGACGCGTACGAACCCCACCTGCGAGTTCTTGACGATGTCGTCGATCTGGCTGAAGGCCAGGCTCTGGCTGCCGGTGGTCAGGTTGGTGCCCAGCGAGGCGGCCAGCACGCCCGCGTTGTCCTGCACGAGCTGACGTTGCAGCCCCGGCAGGAACAGCGCGAGCAGGGCCAGCGTCAGCAGGCTGGACAGCACCAGGGGCAGCAGGGTCCCGAGCGTGATCTGCTGGGCCAGGTTGCGGCGGCGGCCGGCCGGTTTGCCGTCGCTGACGACCGTCTCGGTCACGGCCGTCATGAATTCCGGTCCTTTGGGGGTGCTGGCGCGCTCGGGCGCCTCGGTGTCGGGGGTGCTCAGGGACCCGGCGAAGTCGGCCCAGTCGTCGCCGGCGGGTGCGGGCGCGCTGGCCGGGGCGGCGAAGGGGTCGGCCGCCGTCGCCAGCGGGGGCAGGGTCGCCGCCGCCGGGAGCCCGGTACCGCTGGGGGCCGCCCCGATGGGCGCCGCCGGTACCGGCATGGTCCGCACGGCCGTCGCCGCGCCGCTGCGTCCGGTCCTGGCCCAGTCGGGCAGACCGGCGTCCAGCCCCGTCTCGGCGGGGGCGGCCGCGAAGGGATCGGCGCTCGCCGCGGCCGGGGCAAAGGGATCGGCCGCCGCCCCGAAGGGCGAGGCCGCGCCCAGCCCACTCCCCGGCCCGAAGCCCGTAAAGCTGGTGCTGGACACGCTGGGGCTGGCCAGGGTGGGGGCGAGTACCGCGTCGTCCTCGGCCGGGCGGGCGGCCGGTTCCTCCGGGACCTCTTCCAGGTTGGCGGGCGCGCCCACCACGGTCAGCAGTTCCAGCAGGAGTTCGGCGCGCTCGCGCGTGGTGGGTTTCATCAGGCGTCCGGCGCGGCGCGCGGCCAGACGGGCCGACTGCTCGGCGCTCAGGCCGAAGCGCTCGGTCAGCTGCTGTTCCAGCTCGGGCCGGATGGATTCGGGGACAGGCTGACGGATGACGACGGTGTACTTCATACAGGGTTCCTCACGGCGGGCCTCGGAACAGACGGCCGCATCAGGTCAGGTTGCGCGCACGGAGCTGGCGCACGAAGGCGTGCAGCTGCGTCTCGCTGAGCTGTTCGGCGATGGCGGAGAGCAGCCCTTCCAGGCTGGGCGAGTCGCCCACTTCCTGGAGGGCGTCCTCCACGACGACCTCGCCGATGGGCCCGACGACGCTCAGCAGGCACTGTTCGACGCTTTCCTGGAGGGCGGGGGTCAGGGCCTGGGTGCGCTGCGCGGCGCGCTGGGTCCACTCGCCCGCCTGGGCCAGCGCCTGCGCGACCGCCTGGGCGCTCAGGCCCAGGTCGCGCCCGATCTCGGCCACGCTGCGCCGGCCGTCCACATGGTCCATGACCCGCCAGACCACGTAGGGCAGGGGGGTCTCGTCACGCAGCGCCGCCGGCCAGCGGGGCACGTCGCCGGGCAGGCTCACGCCGACTCCAGACCGGCGGCCAGCCACAGGTCCTGCGTGCGCAGTTCGCTCAGCGGCAGCTCCTGAAGCCGCAGGCCCAGCCGGCGCAGGCTCAGGGTATAGGCGCTCAGCAGGGCGGGGCGCAATTCGCCCACCGTCATGTCGCCCGACACCGACAGCACGCCCCCGCGCAGCCCGACCTCGTGCGCGAAGGGATCGAGCACCGGATGGTCGGCGGCGAGCTGCACGCACACCTGCGCCCAGACCTCGCCCAGACCCGGATTCGCGCGCCAGGTCACGGCCAGCAGCTCGCGCCAGAAGGCCACCAGGCTGCCCAGGTCCAGCAGGTCCGAGGGCGAGAGGGTCACGCAGCGGCCCCCGTTGAGGGGCAGGCCGCCCCCGATCACCCGTCCGGCCTCCCAGGTCGAGCAGACCGCGCCGCTGACCAACATGCCGCTGAAATACTCGGCCCGCAGGCGGTCCCGCAGCGCCGGCCAGGGCAGCTCGCGTGCCTGGGGCGGCGCGTTGCGGCAGCGCCAGACCTGTTCGGCCAGCGCGGCGTCTAGGCCGGTCAGCGACAGTTCGGCGCGCGGCAGGGCGCGCATGGCCGTGTCCAGCGGCACCTCCTGGCCGCCGGCGCTCACCCCGCCGCGCAGCTCGCCGCGGACCCACACGAAGCGCGCCCAGCGGCCCTGGTCGTGCAGGTCCAGCACGGCGCTGAAGTTCGGGTCGACGCGGCTTTCCAGGTCTTCCAGGGCCTCGGTCCACGGGTAGAAGTCGGTGCTGAGCTGGCGGTAGACCGCCTGATCCTGGGGGAGGGGCAGCCGGACAGCGGGGGTGGGTGCGGGTGAGGTCATGACAGGCTACCTGTAGGGAGAGGGGCGGGAGAAGGAATCCGGGGGCAGACGGCGCAGCAGGTGGGGACCGGCAGGAATGGACTCCATAACACCGCCTGGGGTCTTACTTCACGCTTACATCGCCCTCATGGGCGGCGCGTGGCCGGGAAAGGCAGTCCAGGCCGCCGGACACCGCGCCGGGGGTACACCCTGCGCGGACCGGAAAAACCCGCCCGGCGCGTCTAGGCCGGGCGGGTGGGTGGTCTGGGGGCCGGGTGGCCCAGGGGCCTCAGCCCAGGTCGTTCAGCCCAGGTCGTTCAGGAGGGTCTGGACGCGGGCCTTGAGGTCGCCGCGCTCCTGGGGGGCGCCGAGCTGGTGCAGCCCGCCGTGGTAGGCGTCGGGGTCACCGAACAGGCGCGAGAGCAGCTCGAATTCGCGCTGGCTGCGCAGGCTGGCGTCGTCGCGGAACATCGTCACGTACTGGTCCTGGAAGGCCCACTCGCTGAGCTGGCCGTCGAGGAAGGCGTGCATCAGGCGGCGGTAGGGCTCGGCGTTGTCCTCGGTCGCCACGGCCCCCTCGCCGCTGCGGGCAGGCACGTGCGACTCGAACACGGGCGAGAGCGCCTCGGGGGTGATGTCCCAGTTGTTCACCTCGAACTGCGGCTCGCCCTGCTTGAACAGGATGAACTGCGGGCTCTGGTGCGTGATGCCGGTGCGCTGCGCGACGTGGTTGCTCGCCGGACGCCAGTCGACCACGCGGATGAAGCCCACGGGCAGCTCGTGGTTCTGGAGGAAGGTTTCCAGGACGCCGAAGCCCTGCATGGTCTTGTGGCAGGTGCCGGCCTTGAACACGGCGGCCAGCGGGTAGTCCTGGAGGAACTGGTCCACCTCTTCGGGCGTGGTCAGGGGCACGAGCACCTGGGGGTCTTGGGAGGCCGTTTGGGTCATGCCCCAGCATACCGCGCCCGCTTTACAAAACGAAGTGATACGGGTTGCGGTTGTCGCGGCCGGGGCTCAGTCCAGCGCCCAGACGTGGGCCTTGAGGTGCGTGGCCTGCGGGTAGTCCTCGCCGGGCGCGAGCTGCGTGCGGACCCGGCCCCGGCGGCCCGCCTGAAGCAGCCCGGCCGCCACCTGCCGCTCGAAACCCGCCGCCGGCACGCCCGCATGGTTGAGCAGCGCGAGAATCTGCCCGCCCGGCGCGGTCACGTCGGCGGCCTGGGCGATCAGGGCGGCGTAGTCGCGCTCCGAGCGCCACACCCCGGCCTTGCCGCGCGCGAAACTGGGCGGGTCGAGCACCACGAGGTCGAACTCGTCGCCCCGGCGCCGCAGCCGGCCCAGCCACTCGAACACGTCGCCGTACAGGAAGTCGGTGTCGGGGGCACCCAGGCCGCTCAGGGCGTAGTTCTCCTGTCCCCAGGCCATCACCTTGCGCGAAAGGTCCACGTTTTTGACGGTTTTCGCCCCGCCCAGCGCCGCACTCAGCCCGAAGCCGCAGGTGTAGGCGAAGGTGTTGAGCACCCGCGCGGGCGCGTGGGCCCGCACCCAGGCGCGTATGGGCCGGGCATCGGTGAACAGGCCCAGACTCAGGTCCGCGCCGGGCCGGATCACGAAGGGGACGCCGAGTTCCAGGGCCGTGACCTCGGCCCGCGCTTCGCCCCATACCGGCTCCGGCGGAGAGAGCAGCCCGCGCGCCACGTTCGCCAGGTGCCGGGCCTCGGCGGGGCGGCGCTTGAGGTAGATGCCCGCGAGGGGCGTTCCCGCTCCGGCCGCCGCCGCCGCGCAGTCGGCCGCCAGCCGCGCTTCCTGCGCTTCTCCGAGTTCCGCGTACAGGCTCAGCACGCCCGCGTCGCCCGCGAGCTCCAGACTGAACAGGCCGCCGGTCTCGGTGGTGTGCAGGCCCCGGTAGACCGTCGTGCCCTCCTGCGGCAGCCCGGCGCGGCGCGCGAGCAGGCGGGTCAGGTCGGGCACGGACAGGTCGGGCGCAGGAGTCTGGGGCGCGGGCACGCCGCGCAGTCTAGCGGCCCGCCAGAAGAAAGCCCGCCACGGGAAGAAGGCGGGCAAAGGTCCTGCGCGCGGCGTCCGGGCGCGCAGGCCGGCAGAGGGCCGGGCCTCAGCTCTTGCAGCTCGTGTCCTGGGCGAAATACTTGTTCAGCAGGGCCTTGTAGGCGGGGGTACGCAGGTAGCGCCCCAGCGAGACGTTGACGGCCTGACGCAGCGACTCGTTGCCGCCCTTGATGGCGATGCCGTTGGGCGAGGACCACAGCGCGGGGCTGAAGTGGATGGGCAGTTTGGGGTACAGGCGCTGGAAGGTCGGCCCCATGGCGGTAAAGGCGTAGGTGGCGTCGGCCTGCCCGGTCAGCACCGCGCGGATCACCTCGACGTTGGTGTCGAAGGGCCTGACCGTCTTCTCGAAGGGCAGCTTGCCCACGTAGGTCTCGAAGATCGAGTTGCGCGGCACGGCGATGGTCTTGCCCGTCAGGTCGGTGTTCTTGTCGTAGTTCCCGAGCGAGGCGATGGATACGCCGCTGCAGTTGTACGGCACCGAGAAGTCGAAGCGGTTTTCGCGCGTGCTGGTGATGACCAGGTTGTTCATGACGAGGTCGACCTTGTCCTGGTCGAGCGCCGTGAGCAGGTCGTCGGCAGGCACCTGCTCGAAGATGACGCGCAGGTTCATGGCGCGCGCCACTTCCTGGATGAGGTCGGGCTCGAAGCCCACCATGCTCTTGCCGGCGCTGAGGTTGAAGGGCGCGACGTCGCCGGGCATGCCGACCCGCAGCACGCCGATGTCGCGGATCTGGTCGTAGGGGCGGGCCTGGGCGCCGCCCAGGAGCAGGAGGGGAAGGGCGAGCAGGGTCAGAATGCGGCGGGACAACATGGGAAACCTCGGGGGGAGTGGGAAGGTGGGCGCGCAGCGCCGTCGGTCCGGCGCTCGGCCGGAGGGTGGAGGAACAAAGGGGCGGCCGTGTTCCCAGGGGGGCGGGAACCGTGTTCGCCGGAAGGAGGGTCCACGGGAGCTTCAGGGTAGGTGCAGAGGTCTGACAGCCTCCTCACGGCTGACCGCCGTCCGGTCCCTTTAATCCTGGTGGCCCGCCAAAGCGCAAGCGCCCCGGCACGGGGCCGGAGCGCAGCAGGGGAACGCCGTGGAGCCTGGGCTCAGGGTCGGCCGCCCAGCAGCCACCACGCCACGCCGGTCATGACGGCCGTGATGACCCAGAAGCGCACCGTGACGTGCGTCTCGGGCCAACCCAGCAGCTCGAAGTGGTGGTGGATGGGCGCCATGCGGAAAAAGCGCTTGCCGGTGCGCTTGAAGTACGCCACCTGGATGACCACGCTGAGCACCGCCACGACCGGAATGAGGGCCGCGACCGGCAGCAGCCACACGTCGGCGTACAGCACGTAGGCCCCGGCCGCGACCGCCCCGATGGCGTGGCTGCCCATGTCGCCCATGAACACGCGCGCGGGCGAGGCATTGAACCACAGGTAGCCCAGCAGCGCGGCCACCAGCAGCGCCGCCGAGGGCGACAGGGCCACCAGCGGCAGCAGCACGATGATGCCCACGCCCGCCAGCAGGCCGTCGAGCCCGTCGGTGAAGTTGAAGGCGTTGACCGACCCGATCATCACGAAGGTGAGCAGCAGCGCGTCCCACAGCGGCGCGCCCAGGAGCAGGGGCCCGCCCAGCCCCGGCAGCAGTTCGTGGCTGGCGAGCGGCGCGGCGGCGAACCCGAAGACCAGTCCGACAAGCAGTTGCAGCGGGAATTTCTCGCGCGCCAGCAGCTCTTTCTTGCCACCGACCATGCGCGAGCGGACCTTCAGGAGGTCGTCGATGCCCCCGATGACCCCCATGCCCAGCGCCGCGAGCATGATGACCAGTTCGCGTCCGTCGCCGCCGCGCCCCGAGAGGTACAGCGGAAAGAACGCCAGCGCCAGCGCCAGCACGAAGGGCACGCCCCCGGCCGTCGGCGTGCCCTCCTTTTTCAGGTGGGTCTGGGGGCCGTCCTTGCGGACCGGCTGACCCCAGCCGCGCGCCTTGCTCACGCGGATGAACAGGCCGACCAGAAACCACGACAGCAGCGCCGTGACCAGGGTCCAGGGCACGCTCACAGGTGCCCCCCCGCGCCGCCTCCCGCCCGGTCGGGACAGTCGGGAAGCGTGGGGAGGGCAGCGGTCTGGGGCAACGTCATCTCAAGAAAACAGGGTATCACGGCCCCTTTAGCGGACTTTTAGGGAGCGCCCCGCCCGGGGAGCGCCTCAGCGGCCGCGCGAGGGGGGCAGGTTGGGCTGGCGAGGGAGCTTCATGCCCCGGCCCGCGCCCGGCCCGCTGAACTTCTGGAGCATTTTCATCATCTCCTTCATCTGCTCGTGCATCTTCAGGAGCTTGTTGATGTCCTGCACGGTCACGCCGCTGCCCGCCGCGATGCGCTTGCGCCGGCGCCCGTCGATGATCTTGGGGTTGTGGCGCTCCTTGGCGGTCATCGAGCTGATCATGGCGTCGATGCGCTGGATCTGCTTTTCGTCCACCGTGAAGCCCTCGGGCAGCGCGCGGCTCATGCCGGGGATGAGCTTCATCAGGTCGCCCAGCGGCCCCATCTTGCGGATCTGGCGCAGCTGCGTCAGGAGGTCTTCGAGGTCGAAGTCGCCGGGCTTCTTGACCTCCATCGCCTTGAGATCGGCCTGCTGCGCGCGCTCGATCAGGCCCATCACGTCGCCCATGCCCAGGATGCGCCCCGCCACCCGGTCGGGGTAGAAGGGCTCCAGGCCCGCGAGCTTCTCGCTGGTCCCCGCGAAGTAGATGGGCTTGCCCGTCACGCTGCGCGCCGAGAGCGAGGCCCCGCCGCGCGCGTCGCCGTCCATCTTGGTGATGACCAGCCCCGAGAGCTTCACGCGCGCGTCGAAGGTCTGCGCGACGTTCAGCGCCTCCTGACCCGTCATGGCGTCCACGACGAGGAGGGTCTCGGTCGGCTTCAGCTCGGTCTGGAGGTCCGAGAGCTGGTCCATGAGCGCCTCGTCGATCTGGAGGCGGCCGGCCGTGTCCACGATCACGAGGTCGCGGAAGTCGGCCCTGAGGTGCTCGTCGAGGCGGCGCCTGGTCTCCTGCGGCGTCTCGCCGTCGGCCACCTTGAGCACCGGCACGCCCACCTGCTTGGCGAGCACTTCGAGCTGGTCGCGCGCGGCGGGGCGCTGGGTATCGGCGGCGACCAGCAGCACGCGCCGGCCCTTGCCCTTGTAGAAGGCGGCCAGCTTGCCGGTGCTGGTGGTCTTGCCCGCCCCCTGAAGGCCGACCATGAACCACAGGTTGCCCTCGTTGGTCAGGGTGGGCTGCGCTGCCTGGCCGCCGAGCGTCTCGACGAGTTCGTCATGGACGAGCTTGACGACCGTCTGCCCGGCGTTGAGCGAACCCATGACCTCCTGGCCGACCGCCTTCTCGGAGACGCGGGCCACGAACTCCTTGGCGACCCCGAAGTTCACGTCGGCTTCGAGCAGCGCCATCCGGATCTCGCGCATGGCGGTCTTGACCTGCGCCTCGGTGAGTTTGGACTCCCGGCCCACCCGGTCCAGGATGTCCTGCAATTTGTTGCCCAGCGACTCGAACATATGCGGCGAGGCTAGCACGCGCGCCGCGCGGCTTTTGTGGCCTGCCTTCGCTCACGCCGCGCGCCCGGCGGGCCCCGGCCTCAGAGCCCCGGAATGGGCACCGCGACCGGCCGGATGGGCTGGCCCTGGCGCTCGGCGCTCTGGAGCAGGTTGGTCGCCGAGCGGTTGAGGTCCTGGATACCGCGTTCGTCGAAGCGCCCGTTCTTGAGGTTGTCGCCCACACTGCTCAGCGACTTGCCGAAATTGGGCAGCAGCGCGCCGATGCGTTGCAGGAAGGGGTCCTGGGTGTTGCGCGTCATCTTGATGGCGGCATTGACCTGGTAGGCCGCGAAGCCCAGCGCCAGCCCCGCCTTGACGATGGCGGCGCGCTGACCCGGCGCGCCCGACTGGAACTGGTAGTTGCGGTACGGCTTCCAGACCCAGGTGTTGAAAGCGTAGTACGCCACGCCGAGATGGAAAACGAAACGCGCCTTTTCCAGGGCAGTCGCCTGCGCCTGCTGGGCAGGGCCGGCGAGCAGCAGGGCGGAGGCGAGCAGGGTGGCCGTGCGGGTGCGGGACATGGCCCAGAGTGTGGGGGGCGCGGCCGCGCGCGCAGGTGAGGCGCCGCTCTGGTGACCTTGGGGGAGTGGGGGAGGAGTCCGTCACCTAACGGTCGTTAGGTTCGCCGCGTTATCCTGCGGGCATGACCCACAACCCAGACGCGGCCCCCATCTCTTTCCTGCCGCTGCCGACCGAGGACACCGCCCCGGAGGGGGTGCGCAGGCTGTGGAACAAGGCGCAGGCCAACCTCGGCTTCGTGCCCAACGTGTTCCGGGCACAGGCCCTGAACGGCGAGCAGTTTCTGGCGTGGTGGGGCTACTTCAACCTGCTGCTGAACAAGGAGGGCTTCCTGACGGTGGCCGAGCGCGAGTTGCTGGCTGTGGTCGTCAGCTCCCTGAACCGTTGCGTGTACTGCGCGGTCAGCCACGGGGCGGCGCTGCGGGAGGCGACCGGAGACGCGCGCACCGCCGACGGGGCCGCGGTGAACTGGCGTCAGGCGGCGCTCTCACCGCGCGAGCAGGCCATGTGCGCCTATGCCGAGAAGCTGACCCTGCGTCCCGCCGAGATGACCGAAGCCGATCTGGCACCGCTGCGCGGCGAGGGGCTGAGTGACGCCCAGATTCTGGAGCTCGTGCAGGTGGTAGGCATGTTCAACCTCACCAACCGCGTGAGCAGCGCGCTGGGCTTCGTGCCGAACGCCGAGTATCACGTGATGGGGCGCTGAGGCCGGGCGTCGCAGGAAAACGCGGGCCGCTCGTGGCTGGCCCGCGCTTCTATTTCACGAGGTCTTTCTCAGCCCTCGCCGCCGCTCTGGGTATATCCGGTCGCCTGCCAGCCGCAGCCGCTGCGCACGAGGCGCACCACGCCGCTGTAGGTGCCGCTGACCGGCTGGCCGTTGGCACGGTTGGTCCCGCGCAGGGTGATGGTGCCGCTGACCGTCGCGCTGTTGCCGTTGATGCTGGCCCCGCCCAGCGAGAGGTCGTAGCTGACGTTGCTGTAGACGGCGCTGTAGGCGCTGGCCGCTGCCGACAGGGCGCTGCGGGCCGCGCCCTCTGCCGCCGCGCGGGCCGCCGAGGCGTCGGCGCCAGGGGTGAGGTTACAGCTCGCGGGGGCCGGCTCACCGCTGCCGGCCGTAGCGGTGCCGGTGCCGTTGCGGTCCACGTTGAGGCCGCCGGTGCCGGGCGAGCTGATGTTGCTGGGGTTGCTCGCGCCGCCCAGCCCCGCGTTGAGGTCGACGCCGCGCAGGACGTAGTTCACCCCGACCGCGAGGCGGGGAGCGACGGTGGCCCCGGTGATGATGTTGCTCTGGCGCTGCACGCCGCCCTCAAGGTAGGCCTCGACCGGGAAGAGCGGCACGCCGTAGCGCACGCCCACGCCCCCGAAGATGGCCCCGCCGCTGTTGGGAACGGTGTTGGCCCCCGCCACCACGTAGGCCCCGACCGTCGGGGACTGATAGAAGTCCACCGTCAGGCCGCCGCCGAAGGCGCCGCCGCCCGACTCGCCCACGACGTTGCTGGTGCAGTAGGCCCCCTGCACGAAGGCCCCGACGCGGCCTTCCTGGATGCCGGCGCGCGCGCCCGCGACCTGACAGCCCAGGCTCAGGCTGCTGTTCAGGCCGAGGCGCACGTCGGCGGCCCCGGCCAGGCTGCCCGCCGCGAGGGCGGCGAGGACCGAAATCTGGGTCAGTCGTTTCAACATGTCCGCAGTTCTAACATGTTCCTGTGCAGGGTTCTTGCCCCCTGATCCCCGGCCGGGTTCATAGACATAGGGGGGCAGGGGTTCATTGGCATAGGGTAAAGACCATGACCGCTCCCCTTTCTCTCGGCCAGGGCAGCCTGTACGACCGCATCGGCCCGGACGCGCTGGGGGCCCTCGTGCGGCGGTTCTACGTCCACGTCGCCCGCGACCCCCTGTTGTCCCCCATCTTTCCGGCCGACCTGAGCCTGACCGCCGAGAAGCAGTTCGCCTTCCTGAGCGGCTTCCTGGGCGGGCCACCGCTGTACCACGAGCGCTTCGGGCATCCCCGGCTGCGCGCGCGCCACCTGCCCTTCGTCATCACGCCCGAGCGCGGGGCCGCGTGGCTGGCCTGCATGAACGCGGCCCTGCGCGAGTCGCCCGAGATCGCTCCCGACGACGCCCGCGAGCTGTACGCCGCCCTGGCGCGGGTCGCGGTCCACATGGTCAACGCGCCTTCCGGAGCCCAGGAGACCTGACCCGTTCCTGACGACCGGAGGTGGTCCGGCAGTCGGCGGAGGCCGATGTGGACAACTTTTTCGCCTTGACTAGCAGTGCCGGCAGCGCGCCGGGCCGCTTTTCTTAAACTGCGTCCATGAGTCAAACTCACCGCACCATCGACGACCTGCGTGCCGAGGTCGATCAGATCAACCGTGATCTTCTGAAACTGCTGTCCAGGCGCGGCGAAGTCGTCGCCCAGATCGGCCACGCCAAGACCCAGGAAGGCCGCCCGAACCACTACGACCCCGCCCGCGAGGACCAGCAGCTCAAGGAAATCGAGTCGCTGAACGCCGGCCCCTTCACGGGCGCGGCCGTCAAGGCGATCTTCAAGGAGATCTTCAAGGCCAGCCTGGCCCTCGAAGAGAGCAACGACAAGAAGCAGCTCCTCGTCTCGCGCAAGGTCAAGAGCGAGGACACGGTGCTCGACATCGACGGCGTGCGCATCGGCGGCGGCGAGCCCCCGATCATCGTGGCCGGGCCGTGCAGCATCGAGTCCGAAGAGCAGATGGAGCAGACCGCGCGCTTCCTGGCCGCCAAGGGCGTCAAGATCCTGCGCGGCGGGGCCTACAAGCCGCGCACCAGCCCCTACGGCTTCCAGGGCATGGGTGTGGACGGCCTGATCGTGGGCGGGCGCGCCGCGCGCGACAACGGCATGCTGTTCGTGACCGAAGTGATGGACACCCGCGACGTGGAGGTCGTGGCCGAGCACGCCGACATCCTTCAGGTCGGGGCGCGCAACATGCACAACTTCGCCCTGCTGCGCGAGGTGGGCCGCGCCCGGCGCCCGGTGCTGCTCAAGCGCGGGCTCGCGGCGACCATCGAGGAATGGCTGTACGCCGCCGAGTACATCCTCTCGGAAGGCAACAACGAAGTGATTCTGTGCGAGCGCGGCATCCGCACCTACGAGAAGTGGACCCGCAACACGCTCGACCTCTCGGCCGTGGCCCTCGCCAAGCAGGAAACCCACCTGCCGGTGATCGTGGACGTGACCCACGCCGCCGGGCGCCGCGACCTGCTCATCCCGCTCGCCAAGGCCGCCATCGCGGTCGGCGCCGACGGCATCCACGTCGAGGTGCACCCCAACCCCGCCACCGCCCTGTCGGACAACGAGCAGCAGCTCGACTTCGCGGGCTACGACAAGTTCTCCGACGCGCTGAGCAGCATGCTCAAGGTGCCCGTCACGGCATAAAACCGGGCACGTCATGAACGCCGGGCGGCCTGCTCTCCTGCGGGGGAGGGGGCCGCCCGGCGCCTTCATCCGGTGGGGGCCTCAGTCCTCGCCCGCGTCCTCCTGCGCGCCGCCGAGCGGAAAGGTATGCAGCTCCTGCACCTCGCCGCGTTCCTCGCGGGTCAGGGTCAGGGCCTGCACGGTGAACTCTTCCAGCGGCGGCGTCAGGGCCTGCACCGCCGCCCACAGTTCGTCCTCGGCCCAGGGCAGCACGCCCAGCGCCAGGGTCAGGTGCGGGCGATAGCCGTCGCCGTCGTGAGGACCCCGGCTCGACGGGCCGACCTCCAGCAGTCGGCGGTGCAGGTCGCGGATGGCCTCGCCGGGTTCGCACTCCAGAAAGAAGATGCCCGGCACCCGCCGCCAGCCGCGCAGCCGCACCCCGAAGGCCTCCTGTCCGGTCAGCGCCTCGCGGCAGGCCCCGATCAGCGCCTCGCTACGCAGCGGGGTCTGGAAGGGCGCGCGCAGGTTCAGGTGCGGCGCGCCGAAGCCGCGCACGTTCAGGTGCTCCTGCTTGCGGCGCAGCCAGGTGTCGAGCTGCGGGGGAGGCCACGCCACCACGCTGTAGAGCGGCTGGTGCGGGTCGGAAAAGTTCAGGCCGGGCGGGGTCATGGGGAAAGGGGAGCGCCGCTCAGCCGAGGCGGTAGCGGCAGCAGCCCTGACCGCAGGAGATGCGCGTCTCGCGCGTGACGGCCGTGCCCAGCAGTTCCTCGTAGAGGGTCAGCTCGGCGGCGCACAGGCCCGGAAACTGCCGCGCGACCGCGAGGTGCGGGCAGTTGCGCTCGACGAGGTACAGGGTTTCCTGGCCGTCCTCGACCACCCGGTCCACCACGGCGTCGTAGCCCTGCTCGCTCAGGTGCCGCGCCAGAACCTCGGCGCGCAGGTGCAGCGGCAGCGACTCGGGCAGCTCGGCCCCCAGGGTCTGCGCCTGCTCGGCGGTACGCGCCGCGAGCACCTGCGTCACGGCGTCCTCGCCGAACAGCGCCGCGACCTGGCGCAGCACGTCCACGCACAGCCCCGAGTAGGTCTTGGGAAAGGCCCCCTCGCCGCGTTCGGTCAGGGCGTAGACGTGCTGGGGCCGCCCACGCCCGCTGGGCCGCTCGGTACGCGCCTCGACCAGACCCTGGTCCTGGAGGTCGGTGAGGTGACGCCGAATCGCGGGCACGCTGACTTCCAGCCGCGCGGCGAGGTCCTGCGCGGTCAGGGGGCCGTCGCGCTTGACGAAGTCGAGCAGCCGGTGTTTGGTGCGCTCGGTCAGGCCGCCGGGGACGGAGGGCGTGGCGGTGAGGATGGCCGTCATACGACGGTGAGTTGATCCGGCAGCGAGGCCAGGTCCTGGTGCATGGCGCGCACGCTGATCTGTCCGGCGAGGGTCCGCGCCACGCCGCGCAGGGCGACGGCGGCGGCCGAGTCGGGGTGGGCCAGCACGGCCGGGCGGCCCTGGTCGGCGTCTTCACGCACGCCGGTTTCCAGCGGGACCTCGCCCAGCAGGGGATAGTCGCCGAGCTTGCGGCTGCCCCCGCGCCCGAAGATGTCGTAGGTGTGGCCGGTATCGGGGGCCACGAAATAGCTCATGTTCTCGACCACGCCCAGCACCGGCACGCTGGCCTTGCGGAACATGTCGATGGCGCGCGCCGCGTCGATCAGGGCCACGTCCTGCGGGGTGGTCACGATGACGGCCCCCGTGACCTGCACGTTCTGGGTCAGCGAGAGCTGCACGTCCCCGGTGCCCGGCGGCAGGTCCACGACGAGGTAGTCGAGCTGGCCCCACGCGGCGTCCTTGACGAACTGCCCGATGGCCGAGTGCAGCATCGGCCCGCGCCACACCAGCGCCTGCCCGGCGGGCGAGAGGTTCGCCATGCTCAGAAACCGCACGCCGTGCGCCTCGATGGGCAGCATCTTGCGCTCGGCGTTCGCGGTGACCTTGGCCGCGCCCTGGCCCATCATGTGCGCCACGCTGGGGCCGTACACGTCGGCGTCGAGCAGGCCGACCCGCGCGCCGTCGGCCGCGAGGCTGGCCGCGAGGTTCACGGCGACGCTGCTCTTGCCCACGCCGCCCTTGCCGCTGCCGACCAGCACGACATGTTTGACCCCCGGCAGGGCGGGCTGCGCGGCCGGACGCACGGTGGCCCCGAACTCGACCGACACGGCCTCGACCCCCGGCACGTTCAGCACGGCCTCGCGCACTTCGCGCTCGATCTGGCCCTTGAGGGGGCAGGCGGGCGTGGTCAGGTTGACCTTGATCCTGGCGTGTCCACCCTCGACCTCGGCGCGCTCGATCATGCCCAGCGACACGAGGTCACGGTGCAGTTCCGGGTCGTTCACAGTGCTCAGGGCGCTCATCACGGCGTCACGCATATGTCGCCATCTTGAGGGCTGGGGGCCGGGGCGGCAAGGCGGGGCGTCACATACGCGCCGGTACGGGCCGCCGCCCACCTTCCTATAATGGCCCGAGATGAAGTCCATCGGCCCTTACGTGATGGCGCGCGCTTCCTCCGGGGACGGGGCCGCCCCGGTCCCTCCCGGCGGCGCGGCGCGGCCCCTGTGGGCCACCGATCGCCTGACCGGCATTCCCGTGCTGCTCCAGCCGCTCGGCGCGCCCCTGGACGCCCTGCCCGCCCTGCCCGACCACCCCGCGCTGCTGCCCCCCAGCGACCTGCTCTCGCTGCCCGGCGAGGGCGAATTCCTGGTCACCGAACTCCCGCTCCAGGCCGTGCCCGCCAGCGATGCCCGGCTCGCGGCGCGCGGGGCCCTCCAGGCCCTCGACGCGCTGCACCGCCGGGGGCAGACGCACGGACAGGTCAGTGCCGCGCACCTGTGGAGCGTGGACGGACAGGTCCGGCTCTCGGGCGCGGGACTGCCGACGACGGCCACCTCCGCCGACGACCTGCGCGACCTCGCGCACGCCCTGGGCGACCTGGGCGGCCTGCCTGCCGGTCTGGAGGTCCTGCGCGCGGCCCCCGACAGCCTGAGCGCCGGCGAGGCGCTGCGGCGGCTGTCCTGGGGCGCAAGCGGCGCGGCGGTCCCGGCCCATGCCCCGGAATCACCTGCCGCGCCCGTGGCGGTCGCGCCGTCGGTCGTGGTGCCGCCGGCTGTGGTTCCCGGCCCCGCCGACAGGGAGGAGGCCAGCCCGCAGCCCATTCCCGCAGGCTCCGCTCCGGCCCTGCCGCAGGTGTTCGACCTCGGCCCTGCGGCGCAGCCCGTCCTGCCGCCGCCCGCAGGACCGCGTGAGGAGACGGCCGCGCCTGTTCCCGCCCAGTCTGTGTCGGCCCCGCCGGCCAAACGGGGGCCCAAGCGTGGAGCCGGAGCCCAGGCCCGGCAGCGCCTGCGGGCGGATGCGGCTCGGGCGGAGCGACAGCTGGCGGCAGGAAAACAGGCGGCCGCAACCGAAGTGGTGGGTTCCGTCCCCCAGGCTTCCGCGCCGGACACGCCGGACCTGACGGGCGATGGCGTGGCCGCTCCTTCCCCGGCGGCGGCTACACCGTTGCCCCAGGACCTCACCCCCCAGGAACGCCGCCGCCGGATGCGGGTGGCCGCCGAGGCCGAGGCCGAGGCCCGCGCGGCAGCGCCGCCCCTCACGCCGCCCGCGCGGCCTGCCTCCGCCCCGGAGCCGGAGCGCCTGACCTCTGCGCCGCGCCGCGAACTGCGGCCCATGCGCCTGCGCTGGAGCGAGGGGCGCGGCGCGGAGACGGGTGGCTGGCAGCGCCGCCGCGCGGAGGCGGACCCGGGCCCGGCGGAGGCTGGCCCGGCGAACCCCGGGTCTCCCGGGACCGGGCTGGGCCGTCCGGACCTGGGCGCGGCCCTGACCCGCTGGCGCTGGCCGGTCCTGGCTGCCCTGCTGCTGGTGCTGCTGCTGGGCGCAGTGTGGGCCTGGGGTCAGGGCCGCGGGCCACAGGCGGGCGCGGGGGCCGACTGCTGCACGGTGCGCTTCGAGCTGAGCGGCGCGGCCCCTGCCTCGGGGGTGCGGCTCACGCTGGCGCAGGCCCCGGCGGGCGCGGGGGTGCGGTCCGGCGCGTCGCTGGGCACGGTGCCGGGGACAGTGCGGCTGCCCTCGGCGGGCACCTACCGCGTGCGGGTCGCCGCCGAGGGCTTCACGCCCGAAACCGTGAGCGTGACGGTGCCGGTCTCGGCGCCTGTACGCATCGAACTGGGGCGCTGAGGCGGGGGCTGCGCCCAGGCGTCCAGCCCGCGCGCCCCCCGACCTGCCTGGCCGTGAGACAATCGGGGCCGTGAGTGTCGTCATTCTCGACTTCGGCAGCCAGTTCACGCGCCTGATCGCCCGGCGGTTCCGTGAACTCGGCGCATACAGCGTCATTCTTCCGGGCACGGCGAGCCTGGAACGCATCCGGCAGGAGAACCCCCAGGGCGTCGTGCTGTCGGGCGGCCCCAGCAGCGTCTACGACGAGGGCGCGCCCCGCCCCGCCCCCGGCGTCCTAGACCTCGACGTGCCGGTGCTGGGCGTGTGCTACGGCATGCAGTTCCTCGCCCACGAGGCGGGCGGCGACGTCAAGCGCGCGGGCAAACGCGAGTACGGCAAGGCCGACCTGACGCGCTACGGCGGGCAGCTCTTCGCGGGTATCCAGGGCGAGTTCGTCGCGTGGATGAGCCACAGCGACTCGGTGACCCGCCTGCCCGAAGGCTACGAGGTCGTGGCCGAGACCGAGGACACGCCCGTGACCGCCATCGAGAACCCGGTGACGCGGCGCTACGGCGTGCAGTTTCACCCCGAGGTCGTGCATACGCCCAAGGGCGGGCAGCTGCTCGCCAACTTCCTGGAGATCTGCGGCGTGACGCGCGACTGGAACGCCGAGCACATCATCGAGGAACTCGTGGACGGCGTGCGCGCGCAGGTCGGGGACGGCCGCGTGCTGCTCGCCATCTCGGGCGGGGTGGACAGCTCCACGCTGGGGCTGCTGCTGGCGCGCGCGGTCGGCGAGAAGCTGACGGCGGTGTTCATCGACCACGGCCTGCTGCGGCTGGGCGAGCGCGAACAGGTCGAGGCGGCCCTGCGGCCCCTGGGCGTGAACCTCGTGACGGTGGACGCCCGCGCCGAGTTCATGGCGGCCCTGGAAGGCGTGTCGGACCCCGAGCAGAAGCGCAAGATCATCGGCCGCGAGTTCATCCGCGCCTTCGAGCGCGAGGCCCGTGAGTACGGTCCCTTCGACTTCCTGGCGCAGGGCACGCTGTACCCCGACGTGATCGAGTCGGCGGGCGGCGAGGGCGCGGCGAACATCAAGAGCCACCACAACGTCGGCGGCCTGCCCGACGACCTCGCCTTCAAGCTCGTGGAGCCTTTCCGCACGCTGTTCAAGGACGAGGTGCGCGAGATCGCCCGTCTGCTGGGGCTGCCCGACGCCGTACGCATGCGCCATCCCTTCCCCGGCCCCGGCCTCGCCATCCGCTGTCTGGGGGCCATCAGCGAGGAGAAGCTCGACATCCTCAAGCGGGTGGACGACATCTTCATCTCGGGGCTGCGCGAGTTCGGGCTGTACGACGGCTGCTCGCAGGCGCTGGCGATCCTCACGCCCATCCAGTCGGTCGGCGTGATGGGCGACGAGCGGACCTATTCCTACACCGCCGCCCTGCGCGCCGTGACCACCGACGACTTCATGACCGCCGAGTGGGCGAGGTTGCCTTACGACTTCCTGGCGACCATGAGCAACCGCATCGTGAATCAGGTCCACGAGATCAACCGCGTGGTCTACGACATCACGGGCAAGCCGCCGGCCACCATCGAGTGGGAATGAGTCCGAGATGACCCGGGCCGCCCTGCGCGCCGGAAGGACCGGGGCCACTTGTCTCTGAAGCTCCGGCCGGTCGCGCCCGGCGTGCAGGCGCTGACCCTGTACGCCAACGTGTACCTGCTCTCGACCCCGCAGGGCCGCGTGCTCGTGGACTCGGGCACGCTGGCCCACGCGTCCGCGTTCGCACGGCTGCTGCGCGAGGTCCGGCCGGACGCGGCGCTGCTCACCCACAGCCACCTCGACCATGCGGGCAACGCGTGGCTGGCGGCCCGCGCCGGGGTGCCCCTGCTGGCGCACCCGCTGGAACGGCCCCGCCTGACCGGCCAGCGCCACGAGCTGCCCTACCCGGCCGGGCAGCCCGGCCTGGGGGGCGCTGGCCTCGCGCCTGCACCCCTGGCCCCGCGCCGAACAGGTGCAGGCCATAGGTCCCGGCGACACCCTGCGCGGCTGGGAAGTCGTGGCGCTGCCGGGGCATACCGACGGTCAGATCGGACTGCGGCGCGGCGGGGTGCTTGTCGCTGCCGACGCCGTTCTCGCCTCGGAGGACGGCGCGCACCTGCCGCGCGAGGCCTACAACTGGGACCACGTGCGGGCGCTGCTTACCCTCCGGGAGATGGCCGACCTCGACCTGGAGGTCATCCTGCCCGGTCACGGCGGCCCCTTGACCCCGGAGCAGGTGCGGGCGCGGGCGTGGCGGGACGGCCCCGGCGAGACGGAAGCCTAAGCCGGGGCCGTCCCCGCCACGTCAGATCAGGTCGAGGTACCGGTCGAGCTCCCACTGATGCACGGTCGCGCTGTACTGCCGCCACTCGGCGCGCTTGGCGGCCACGAAATGGTCCATGACGTGTTCGCCGAGCGCGCGGGCGATCACCTCGTCCTTTTCCAGTTCGTCCACGGCCTCGCGCAGGTCGGCGGGCAGTTCCTTGACGCGGTGGTGGCGCTTCTCGCGCACCGTCATCTTGAAGATGTTGCGCTGGATGGCGGGCGGCGGCTCCATCTTCTGCTCGATGCCGTCGAGTCCGGCGGCGAGCATGGCGGCCAGGGCCAGGTACGGATTGCAGCTCGGGTCGGGCATCCGCACCTCGGCGCGGGTCGAGTTGCCGCGCTTGGCCGGAATCCGGATGAGGGCCGAGCGGTTGCTCGTGCTCCAGGCGATGTTCACCGGGGCCTCGAAGCCGGGCACGAGGCGTTTGTAGCTGTTCACCAGCGGGTTGGTGACGGCCGCGATGCCCTCGGCGTGGTCGAGCAGCCCGGCGATGAAGTGCAGCGCCGTCTGCGAGAGGCCGTACTCCCGCTCGGGGTCGGCGAAGGCGTTCTGGCCGTCTTTGAACAGGCTCAGGTGACAGTGCATCCCGCTGCCGTTCACGTTCTCCAGCGGCTTGGGCAGGAAGCTCGCCAGCAGGCCGTACTCCAGCGCCACCCGCTTGACCACGAACTTGAAGGTGGCGATGCGGTCGGCGGTTTCCAGCGCCGGCGCGTAGCGGAAGTCGATCTCGTGCTGCCCGGGCGCGACCTCGTGGTGCGCGGCTTCGATGTCGAAGCCCATCTGGAGCAGCTTGTTCACGATCTCGCGGCGGATGCGCTCGCCCTTGTCGATGGGCGCGAGGTCGAAATACCCCGCCTTGTCGTGCGTGACCGTGCTGCCCAGCCCGCCGGGCGTGCGCTCGAACAGGAAGAACTCCGGCTCGGTGCCCACGAACATCTCGAAGCCGAGCTGCCGGGCGCGCTCGACCTGCCGCTGAAGCACCTGCCGGGGGTCGCCCCCGAAGGGCGTGCCGTCGGGCAGCGTCACGTCGCAGATCAGCCGGGCCACGCGCCCGCGTTCGCCTTCCTCGCGCGAGAACTGCGGGTAGATCAGGAAGGTCGAGAGGTCCGGGCGCAGCAGCATGTCGGACTCCTCGACGCGCGTGAAGCCTTCGACCGCGCTGCCGTCGAAGGTCACGTCGCCGTTCAGGGCCTTCTCGAACTGCGACCCCGGCACCTCGACGTTCTTGGTCGTGCCCAGGATATCGGTGAACTGGAGCCGGAGAAATTTGACCTCGCCCCGCTGCAACTCGTCGAGGATGTGCTGGCGGGTCGGTGCGGTCTTGTCGGGGGCGGGCGATTTTTTCGCCGCCTGGGTCTTGGACAACGGGTTCTTGGAATCTGGGGACGTCATAACCTACGGTCAACCTCCGGGAATGGCCCCATCATGCCCGACAAGGGCGCATTCCGGCGTGACTTGTGGCCTCCTGTCTGCCGGCGCACGCCTCGCCGCTGCCCACCCGCGTTGCAGGATGTCATCGACGGGCTGGCGGCCTGTCTACACACGGCGCGACAAAGTGCAGTTTCGGCCCGGACTCGGAGGCGACGGCCCGGACTTCCGGACGACTTGTTCAGAAGAATGCGTTGCCCCTTCTTTAGTTTTTTCATATACTCGCGCCCGAAGTCAGTGGGCTGCCTGGGAGCCGGAAGACCGGGGGCCGGGAATCGGGGATGCGAACGCCACCCCGGCCCCCGCGCGAGCAGCGGCCCGACTGACCACAGGGAGCGACATGAATCCAGACTTCGATGTGAGATCCGCCGCGCGCAACTGGGACGTCGACAAGACCACGACGGCCACCCCCGTCGAACTCGTCAACGACCTGTTCGCCAGCGACGTGCTGACCCTGGAGCAGCTCAAGACCCGGCTGTCCAAGCCCGCCTACAAGAGCCTCCAGGCCACCGTGGAGCGCGGCGCGCAGCTCGACGCCAGCATCGCCGACACCGTGGCGCTGGCGATGAAGACCTGGGCCATGGAAAAGGGCGCGACCCACTACACCCACTGGTTCCAGCCGCTGACCGGCTCGACCGCCGAGAAGCACGACTCGTTCCTGAATCCGGCCGGCGACGGCGTGGCGATCATGTCCTTCTCGGGCAAGGAACTCATCCAGGCCGAGCCCGACGCCAGCTCCTTCCCCTCGGGCGGCCTGCGCGCGACCTTCGAGGCGCGCGGCTATACCGCCTGGGACCCCTCGTCGCCCGCCTTCATCATCCGACACACCAACGGCGCGACCCTGTGTATCCCCAGCGTCTTCGCCTCGTGGACCGGCGAGGCCCTGGACCTCAAGACGCCCCTGCTGCGCAGCGTGGAGGCCCTGAACAAGGCCGTGACGCCCGCCCTGAAGCTCTTCGGCGCGTCCGAGGGCACCCGCGTGGGCAGCAGCCTGGGGGCCGAGCAGGAATACTTCCTGATCGACGAGGAGTACTACTACCGCCGCACCGACCTCGTGATGAGCGGCCGGACGCTCTTCGGCGCTCAGCCCCCGCGCGGCCAGGAACTCGAGGACCACTACTTCGGGGCCATTCCCGACCGTGTCCTGAGCTTCATGACCGACGCCGAGATGCAGCTCTACGCGCTGGGCATTCCGGTCAAGACCCGCCACAACGAGGTCGCGCCCGGCCAGTTCGAGATCGCCCCGATCTTCGAGGACAGCAACATCGCCGCCGACCACCAGCAGCTCATCATGCAGGTGCTGCGCACGACCGCGCGCAAGTACGGCCTCGTGGCCCTGCTGCACGAGAAGCCCTTCGCCGGCATCAACGGCTCGGGCAAGCACTGCAACTGGAGCATGAGCACCAACAAGGGCGAGAACCTGCTCGACCCCGGCGACACCCCGCACGAGAACATGCAGTTCCTGTTCTTCTGCTCGGCCGTCATCAAGGCCGTGGACGAGCACCAGGACCTGCTGCGCGCCTGCGTGGCGAGCGCCAGCAACGACCACCGCCTCGGGGCCAACGAGGCTCCGCCCGCGATCCTCTCGATCTTCCTGGGCAGCGAACTGACCGACATCTTCGACCGGCTGGTCAGCGGTCAGGGCGGCGCGGGCAAGTCGGCGGGCCTGATGGGCCTGGGCAGCAGCGTCCTGCCCGAGATTCCGGTGCACGCGGGTGACCGCAACCGCACCAGCCCCTTCGCCTTCACCGGCAACAAGTTCGAGTTCCGCGCGGTGGGCAGCTCGCAGAGCATCTCCTTCCCCATCACGGTCCTGAACACTATCGTGGCCGACGCGGTCGTGGCCCTGACGGCCGAGCTGGAAGCCGCCCTGGAAGGCTCGGACCTCGACGCGGCCGTGAGCCAGGTGGTGCGCGGCACCTACCAGAAGTACCAGCGCATCATCTTCAACGGCGACGGCTACTCGTCGGCGTGGCACGAGGAGGCCGAGAAGCAGCGCGGCCTGCTGAACCTGCGCACCACGCTGGACGCCATCGAGCACCTGAACAGCGAGAAGAACGCCCAGCTGTTCGCCAAGTTCGGCATCCTGAACGGCCGTGAACTCGACGCCCGTCAGGAAATCATGTACGACATCTACTTCAAGACGGTGAACATCGAGGGCGAGACCACCGAGTACGTCGCGCAGACCCAGATTCTGCCCGCCGCACTGTCGTACCTCGCCGAGCTGGGGCAGGCCGGCAGCGGCCGCGCCGCCCAGGGCGTGAGCCAGGAAGTGGGCGGGGTCGCCGACGAGCTGTACGACGCCCTCCAGAAGCTGCGCGAGCAGAACGCGGCGCTGGGCGGCGACGAGGTCCACGAGAAGGCGCACCACATGCGCGACGCCGTGCTGCCCGCGATGGCGGACGTGCGCAACGCCGCCGACCGCCTGGAGCGGCTGGTCGCCGGGAAGTTCTGGCCCATGCCCATCTACCGCCAGATGCTGTTCGTGAAGTAAGCCGGACGCGGCCCAGGCCCGGCCCTCCTTTCCGCCCCCAGGCGAGGAGAAGGGCCGGGCCTCGCTATCTGGAGGTGGGGAGGGGGGCTGTCGTGGCCGCGCCGCGCTCCGCCTTTTCTTACGCCCGCCTCAAAGCGTCCCGCGCCCGGCAGGCGTACACTGGACGGCGTGCTGAACATCCTGCGCCGTCTCGCCGTGACCCCCGCCGAACTGGACGAGGCGCTCGCGGCCCTGGGCCTCGACGGAACGCAGTCGGTGATGGTCCATGCCAGTCTGCGGTCCTTCGGATCGCTGGAGGGCGGGGCGAAGACGGTCGTCAATACCCTGCTGGGCCGCACCAATACCCTGGTGGCTCCGGCCTTCACCTACAACACGCTGCTGAACCGTCCCGCCGCCTTCACCAACGCGCGCTTCGACCGCGACTCGCGGGTGAGCCGCGACATCGGGCGGGTGCCGCAGGAGATGGTCGAGCGGCCCGAGGCGCTGCGTTCCTTCCATCCCGCCCTGAGCTTCATCGCGCTGGGCGAGCACGCGCGGCAGGTCACCGAGGTCCAGACCCTCGCCAGCCCCTACCAGCCGGTGGGGGCGCTGTACGACCTCGACGGCTACGCCCTGTTGATGGGTGTGGATTTCGGCAGCAACACGACCGTGCACTACGGCGAGTATCTGGCGGGGATGCCGCTGCTCACGCGCTACGTACCGGTGGACGGGGCCGTGGTGCCCACCGCCTTCCCCAACTGCTCGGCCGACTTCGACCGGCTCGAACCCCACGTGCAGGGCGCGCAGGTGACGGCGGGCAACGCGCTGCTGAGGCTCTACCGCGTGCGCGACCTGGTCGACGAGACGGTGCGGCTCCTGAACCGCGACCCCGAGGCCCTGCTGTGCACCTACCGCAGCTGCCGCTGCCAGCAGGTGCGCGAACTCGTACGCGCGAATGGCCTGTCGCCCCGGCCGCATCCGGTGTCCGGCGGGTAGACCCGGGCCTGCCCCGACGCGCCGCGCTCAGTCCTGCATCCGCTTCTCGCTGCTGTGGCCGGGCCGCACCCGCAGCTCGGGGCGGACGTGGTGCGCGGCGTGGTTGGCCGCCATCGCCGCCTGGGCATAGGCCAGCGAGATGAGCTTGAAGTCGCCGCCCGACTGTGCGAGGTCGCCCGCCACGTACACGCCGGGCAGCGCGGTCTGGCCGCCCGGACCGTCGGGGACGTACTCGCCCTGCCAGCCCAGCGGCCAGCCCTGGATGGGGGCGAGGTCGGGAAGGTAGCCCCCCAGGCTCAGGACCGTGTCGGCCGGAACGCGTACCTGTTCGCCGTCCACCGTCAGGTGGGCGCCCCCCGGCACGAGGTTGACGAGCACGGCCGGGGCCAGCACGCTCAGGCGCCCCCCGGCCCGCGCCTCTTCCAGCGCGGCGAGCTCGTCGGGACTGCCCCGGAAGCCCAGGCGGCGGTGCGTGAGGGTCACGGCGGCCCCGGCCTGCGCCAGTTCCAGCGCGGCGCGGGTGGCCTGCGGCACGCCCCCCACGACCAGCACGCGCCGGCCCGCCAGCTCGGCGGGCTCGGGCACGTCGCTGCGCACGTCGGGGTGCGAGGCGGCGCCCGGTACCCGCGCCTCACGCGGCAGCAGCGCCCCCATACCCGCCGTCAGGATCACCGCGCCCGCCGTGAAGTCGCCCCGGTCGGTGCGCACGGTCCAGCCACCCCCCGGCCGCGCTTCCAGGCCGCGCGCCACGGTGCGCAGTTCGGTGGTCACGTCCAGGCCGTCGAGTTGCCGCACCTGCCCGGCCACGATATCGGCCGCGCGGGTCTCGGGCAGGCCCGGCACGTCGTAGACCCGCTTATCGGGGTAGAGCGCCGTGAGCTGCCCGCCCAGCTCGCCCCGCGCCTCGAGCAGCCGCACGCCCAGGCCGCGCCACGCCGCGTAGAAGGCCGCGTACAGCCCCGCCGGGCCGCCGCCCACCACCAGAATGTCGCTGTGTGTCCCGCTCGTCATGGCGCGAGTATGGCGCAGGCCCGGCCCGAAGAAAGGGTCGGGCGGCCGAGCCCGACCGGAAAAAGCTCCCCACCGGTCCGGGGAGAGCCTGCCGAACCGCACCCGCCTCAGCGGCGGCGGTGCGAGAGCATCTCCGCGAGGTCCACGACCTTGTGGCGCGGCCGGCCCTGGGCCTGGCCCTCGCTCAGCTCGTGGGCGTCGAGCGCCTGCCAGTCGCCGAAGGTATACACGTCCACACCCCGGCCGGCCAGCAGGGCGTCCACCGCTTCACGGCCGGGCTGCGCCGGGGTCAGCAGCGCGCCCGCCTGGGCGTCGGCCAGCAGGGCGGCGACGGTATCGGTGGCGTCCTTGCGGTTGGTGCCGACCACGCCGCTGGGGCCGCGCTTGATCCAGCCGGCGGTGTACTCGCCGGGGCGGCCCTCGACGCGGCCTTCCGCGTTCGGAATCACGCCCCGGCGCTCGTCGAAGGGCACGCCTTTCAGGGCCACGCCCTTGTAGCCCACCGAGCGCAGCACCATCTGTACAGGCAGCGTCTCGTACTCGCCGGTGCCTACCGCGTTGCCCTGGTCGTCCAGGCGGTTGCGCTCGATCTTCAGGCCGCCCACGTGGCCCTGGCCGTCGTCCAGGATCTCGACCGGCGACACCAGAAAGCGCAGGTGGATGCGGCGGTCCTTGCCCTCGGGCGTGCGCACCGCGAATTCGCGCAGCACCTCCACGTTCTTGCGCTTGACGTTGTCGGTGATGGCCGCTTCCTCGGCCTCGCCGAGCTGCACGTCGGCCGGCATCACGACGGGGTCGGCGTCGCTCAGCTCGCCGAACTCGCGCAGCTCCTTGGTCGTGAAGTTGGCCTGCGCGGGGCCACGGCGCCCCAGCACGTATACGTCCTTGACCTGGCTGCGTTCCAGCGCCTTCAGGGCGTGCTCGGCGATGTCGGACTCGCGCAGTTCGGCCACCGTCTTGACGAGGATGCGGCTCACGTCCAGCGCTACGTTGCCCACGCCGACCACCGCCACCCCACCCGCGTGCAGCAGCATCTCGCGCGCCGCCGCGTCGGGGTGGCCGTTGTACCACGCGACGAATTCGGTGGCGCTCATGCTGCCCGCGAGGTCCTCGCCGGGAATGCCCAGGCGGCGGTCGCTGCTGGCCCCGACCGTGTAGATCACGGCGTCGTAGTGGGCCAGGACGTCCCCGTGCGTCAGGTCACGCCCGAATTCCACGTTGCCCAGAAAGCGCACGCGCGGGTCCGAGAGGGTCTTCTCGAAGCCCCGGGTCACGCTCTTGATGGTGAGGTGATCGGGAGCGACGCCGTAGCGCACCAGCCCGTAGGGGGTGGGCAGGCGGTCGAACACGTCGATCTCGGCGGGCAGCGCGGTCTGCTTGAGCAGCGCCTCGGCGGCGAAGACCCCGCTGGGGCCGCTGCCGATCACGGCCACACGCAGGGGACGTTCGGGGGAATAAACCTGAGTCACGCAGTCGAGTTTAGGCACTCCCTCCCGCCTTGTCACCCCCGAAAAGAGGCGGCGGCGCGAGAGGTCTACATCGGGAGACCGGTGACCGGCAGGCCGTGGCCCGCAAGAAAGGTCCGGGTGTTCTCCAGGCCACCGGCCGAAAAAACCGCCACCCGGTTTCCCGGATGACGGTCTGAGGAGGTGATGCGCTTACGCGGCGGCGATCTCGGCCAGCGCCTTCTGGTTCTTGAGGGTGATCTTGCCGTAGCCGGCGCTGATGACGCCCTCGCGGCTCAGCTCGCCCACGACCTTGGTCACGGTCTCGCGCACGCTGCCTACGGCGGCGGCCAGTTCGTCGTGCGTGGCGTAGATCATGGTCTCGCCGCTGTCGAGCTGGGTGGCCAGCGCAGTGTCGCGCAGTTCGAGCAGCTCGCCGGCGATGCGGGCGCGCAGCCGCTTGCCGACCAGGCGGTAGATGCTTTCGTAGGCGCGCTCCAGCGTGCGCACGAGGTGGGTGGTCACGACGAGGTTGTCCTCGGCGCTCATCAGGGCGGGGTTGATCACGTCGATGGCGCTGTCGGTCACGGCCTCGGCGAAGTAGGCGCGGTTCACGCCCGCCAGGGCTTCCTCGCCGAAGTACTCGCCGGGCTTGACGTAACGCAGCGTCAGGCCGTTGCCGTCGTCGTCCATCGTGTGCACGCGCACCAGGCCACTCGACACACGGTAGAGCATGTCGCTCTTGCCGGGGTACAGGATGACCGCGCCGGGGCGGTAGGTCACGGTGTCGACAAAGGTGCGGTTGGTCTGCATTTGGCTGGTCTGTGTCATTTGCGTCGCCTCCTGGGCGTTGGTGTCGCGGGTGGGAGGGCCCCTTCGGTCCTTCCTAACGTTGAACACAGTGTAACCGAAATCGGGCTTTTTGTAAACAGTTTTGTTTCTTTAACCGGTATTTAGCCTACGAACTGACCTGTGGATAGGGAGGCCGAAAAGGGTGTCTGACACGGTTAATTGAGAATTCTTCCTATTGAGCACGGCCTCACCGTCCACTCAGGCGGGACGATAGGGCGCTTGAGGTGCCGAAAAAAGCGCCCGCCCGGCGAGGGGGGCGCTTGGGGGGCCGGGCCGGTTGAGGTGGCCCGGCCGGCTCAGTGCCGTGCGCTCAGAGCTCGTCCTCGCGGCGGATGGGGAAGGCGCTGATGACGCAGTCCTTGTCCGCGATGTTGATGACCTTCACGCCCTGGGCGTTGCGGCCGGTCACGCGCACTTCCTCGACGCGGGTGCGGATGACGGTGCCCTTCTCGGTCAGCACCATCAGTTCCTCGTCGCCCGCCACGCGCGCCAGCGTGACCAGCTGGCCGGTCTTGTCGGTCACGTCCAGCGTGATGACGCCCATGCCGCCGCGCCCCTTGGCCGGGTAGTCGCTGACTGGGGTGCGCTTGCCCAGGCCGTACTCGCTGACGGCCAGCAGTTCGACGCCCTCGTCGGCAACCGGAATCAGGGCCATGCTCACGACCGCGTCGTTTTCGCCCTCGCGCAGGCGGATGCCGATGACCCCCTGGGTGGCGCGGCCCGTGGCGCGCACCTCCTCGGCCTCGAAGCGCATCGCCTTGCCGTTCTGGGTGGCGAGGACCACGTGGTCACTGTCCTGCACGATGCCCACGCCGATCAGCTCGTCGCCGGGCTGGAGGTTGATGGCGATCAGGCCCGCCGAGGTGATGTTCGAGTAGTCGGTGATCAGGGTCTTTTTGACCATGCCGTTCTTGGTGGCGAAGATGAAGCAGCCCGCCGCGTCGAAGCCCCCGACGCTCAGCACCGAGGCGATGCTCTCGTCCTCGCGCAGGCTGGGCAGCAGGTTGCGGATGTGCGTGCCCTTGGCGTCGCGGCCCGCTTCCGGCAGGTCGTAGATCTTCTCGTGGAACACGCGGCCCTGGTCGGTGAAGAACAGCAGGTAGTCGTGCGTGGACCCCACGAACACGCGGGTGTTCACGTCTTCCTCGCGCAGCTTGCCGCCCGACGCCCCGCGCCCGCCACGGCCCTGGGCCCGGTAGGCCCCCAGGTTGGTGCGCTTGAGGTACCCGGCCTTGGTCATGGTGATGACCATGTCCTCGACGGCGATCAGGTCCTCCTTGCCGATGTCCTCTTCCAGGGCCGTGATCACCGAGCGGCGCTCGTCGCCGTAGCGGTCGCGGATGTCGCGGATTTCCTTCTTGATCTCGCGCCACAGCAGCTTCTCGTCGCCCAGGATGGACTTCAGGCGCGCGATGGTGTTCTGGAGTTCGGTGTATTCGCTCTGGAGCTTCTCGCGTTCCAGGCCCACGAGGCGCTGGAGGCGCATGTCCAGGATCGCCTGGGCCTGCACGTCGCTCAGGCCGAAGCGGGCCATCAGGCCGTCGCGGGCCTCGGCGCCGGTGTTGCTCGCGCGGATCAGGCCGATCACTTCGTCGATGGAGTCGAGCGCCTTGATCAGGCCTTCGAGGATGTGGGCGCGCTCCTCGGCCTTGCGCAGCTCGTACGCGGTGCGCCGGGTCACCACGTCCTGACGGTGGGTCAGGAAGTACTGCATGGTGTCGATCAGCGGCAGCACGCGCGGCTCGCCGTTCACGATGCTCAGGTTGATTACCGTGTAGGTCGACTGCAGCTGCGTGTACTTGTAGAGCTGGTTCAGGACCAGGGTCGGAATCGCCCCGCGCTTGAGCTCGATGACGATGCGCACCGGCTCCTTGCGGTCGGACTCGTCACGCAGCGCGCTGATGTCGGGAATCTTGCCCGCCTTGTACATCGCGCTGATGGTCTGGAGCAGGTTGGTCTTGTTGAGCTGGTACGGAATCTCGCTGATGATGATCTGCGAGCGGCCGTTCTTCTCGTCGATGCGGGCCTTGCCGCGCACCTTCAGGCCGGCGTGCCCGGTCGCGAAGGCCTCGCGGATGCCCACCGAGCTGATGCGCCCCCCGGTCGGGAAATCCGGACCCTTGACGTGCGTCATCATCTCGTCGAGCGTGATGTTGGGCTTGTCGATCAGGGCGAGCAGGCCGTTACAGATCTCGGTGAGATTGTGCGGCGGGATGTTCGTCGCCATGCCCACCGCGATGCCCGAAGCGCCGTTGATGAGCAGGTTGGGCACCGCCGAGGGCAGCACGGTCGGTTCCTGGGTCGTCTCGTCGTAGTTTGCCTTGAGGTCCACCGTCTCTTTTTCGAGGTCGGCGAGCATCTCCTCGGCCACCTTGGTCATGCGGGCCTCGGTGTAGCGCATGGCGGCGGCCATGTCACCGTCCATCGAGCCGAAGTTGCCCTGCGGGTCCACCATGGTGTAGCGCATGTTCCACCACTGCCCGAGCCGCACCATCGCGTCGTAGATGGAGGTGTCGCCGTGCGGGTGGTACTTCTTCATGACCTCGCCGACCACCGAGGCCGACTTGGCGTGCTTCTGGTTGCTGCTCAGGCCTTCTTGCAGCATGGCGTACATGATCCGGCGCTGCACCGGCTTGAGACCGTCGCGCACGTCGGGCAGCGCGCGGTCCACGATCACGTTCATGGCGTAGTTGATGAAGTTGGTCTTGACTTCACTGGTGATGTCAACAGGCTGAATTCCGGTCATCAGGCTCCAATACGGCCGGCCGCCGACCCTGAAGGGTGCGGCCGTGCGGAAAACGAGGGGCGCGCCCGGCACCACTGCCGGGAATGGAAAGATTCTAGCATATTACGCTATATGCGTAACAGAATCCTCCTCCTCAACGGCCCCTATTTTAGCGCAGAATGACGTTAAAAACACGTCAGGAAGCCCGAAGTGCTGGCCGGGCGGCGCATGAAGGTGGCCGGCAGTGAGAAGCGTGTGACGGCGGCGGCGCTATGCTGCCGGGCGATGCTTGCTGAACTGACACAGTTGGTCACGGACGTGAACGGAGCCTGGGCGGCGGCTATCGGCGGGCTTGACGGCCTGCTGGTCGAAGGGCACGCGCAGGCCGACACGGACCTGAACCTGCTGGTCGCCGAACACGCGGGTATCCTGCGCGCGGCGAACGCCGCCTACGACCAGACGCTCGGCGGCGGCCTGGCGCGCGAACTGTACGTGCGCGGCGAGAGCCTGAGCGTCTTTTTGCAGCCGATCGGCAGCGACTTTTTCCTGCTGCTGGCCCTGGACGGCCGCAGCAACCTCGGGCAGGCCCGGCTGTATGGCCGGGACGCGGCCCGGCGACTCGAAGCCCAACTCTGATGCCCTGCGTGAGCGACCATGAAACTTGATCCCCTGCGTACACTTCCCGGTCTCGTCGCCGCTGGCCTGGTGGGCCGCGACGGCCTGGCCCTCGAAACGGTCGGTGAGGGCGGCGAGGCCCTGGCGGCCGAACTCGCCGCCCTGCGGGCCGGTGCCGAGCGGGTCGGCCGCCGCCTGGGCGCAGGCACGGTCAGCCGATTCGCCCTGACCGGCGATGGGGTCGAAATCCTGGCCCTGACCTCGGGCGACTACGTGCTGGGCGCGGCCCTGACGCGCGGAGTAGACACCCGTCCCGCCGGGCAGGTCCTGGCCCGCCTCATCCAGGACCTCACGCTGCCCGAGGACGCCGATGATTGAGGCGTTCCTGGACGTGCGTGGCGTGCGCTACGCCGCCCTGGTGGACGAGGCGGGCGCCCTGGTCGCCCACGTCGGCGACGTGCCCGCCGAACTCGACGTGGCGGCCTCGGCGCGCGCGCTGCTGGGCAGCCTCCAGAACGCGGTGGGCGAACCGGAATGGAACGACCTGCTGCTCGACCTCGGCAGCGGCCCGCTGCTGCTCACGCCGCTGGGCCGCCAGCTCCTGATGACCGCCTTCGACGACGTGGCGAATCTGGGCCGCGTACGCTTCGCGGTCAAGCGTGCGCTGGGACTGTAGGCGCAGGCCGGGAGCGGGGCGGGGGAGAGGCGCTGGCCTCCGCCCGCCCCGCCCATGTTCAGGCGTCCAGTGCCCCGAAGCCCGGCAGGCCGTCGAACAGCCCGCGCAGCGGGTAGGTCGCAATGGCCGTGCGCGTGCCCGCGACGCTGAACCCCTCGCGCCCGAGCATCTGGCGCTCCATCGCTTCGCGCTCCTCGGCCGACATCTTGCCCATCACGCTCTCGGCCCCGGTCTGGGTGCCGTGGGCCGCCAGGGCGGCGCGCTTGTTGGCGGCGTAGGGGGTCACGTCCATCTGCACGGCCACCGTGCCCTCCGACACGCCGTACACCAGCGGGTCGAGGTCCTGGCCCATGCGCGACAGGCCGCGCGCCGCCTCGGTGCTCAGGGCGGTGTAGTACAGGCGCTGCGGCCCGCCGCCCGGCAGGTGCCCGGTACTGAAGAAAGCGCCGGTGGCCGCGCGCTGGATCTGGAGGTGGTCCACGTGGCCGTAGCCGCCGTGCGGATCGAAGGTCACCATGACCTGCGGCCGCACGTCCTCGATCAGGGCGCGCAGCTTGACTTCCACGTCCAGCGGGTTGACGTTCATCAGCGCCAGGGGGTCGTCATGGCGCGTGCGCTCGTAGCGGCCCGAGTCGTGGTAGTCCAGAAAGACCGGCTCGGGAATCTCCAGGGCGCGGCAGGCCTCGCGCAGCTCCTGCTCACGCTGCGCGCCGAGGTCGTCCACCGTCATGCCCGGCACGGTGATCTTGCCGGCCTCGCCGCGCGTGGCGCAGGCCAGCACCACCCGCACGCCCCGGCGGGCGTAGTGCGTCAGGGTGCCGCCGACGCTGAAGGCCTCGTCGTCCGGATGCGCGAAGACGGCGAGCAGGGTAGGGGTCGGGTTGGAGGTCATGGCGTCACTGTAGAGCGCCGTTGCGGGCTGAGGGTCAGGGCGGCCCGCCCCGGCCGGGGCCTGGGGCGGGCTCCGTCTTCCGGCTCAGCGGCGGATGACGGCCGGAAATTCGGGCGGCGCGACGAAGGGCACGGCCCGGCGCAGGTCCAGCACGAACAGGGTGCGCTGGCCCGCGCGCGTGAGCTGCACGCCGCCGCCCGTGCCCGGCAGCAGCCGCGCCGAGACGCCGGGCCAGCCCGCCAGCGCGGCCAGCGGCACCAGCGGCGTGCGGGCCACGTACACCACCGGTACGGGCGCGCGGGCGACCGTGCCGGCCGGCGATGACGTACCGGCCTGGGCCGCGCTGCCCTGGGGGGCACTGAGGGTCGCGGTGCGCGGGGTCAGCAGGGCCACGTTCAATCCCAGGGCCGAGGCGGCCGGGCCGAGCGGCAGGTAGACCTGCCCCCCGATGACCTGCGCGCCCTGCGACGCCAGCGCGGCCCACTGGGCGGGGGTGCGCGTGGGCTGGGCGGGCGTGGCCGGCGTGGGGGCCGGCTGGGGCCGCGTGGGGGTGGTGGCGGTGGGGGTCGGAGATGCGGGTGTCGTGGGGGTCTGGGCGACCGGGGGGCGGGTGGCCGGGGTCTGAACGGGGTTCAGGGGGGTCTGGGCCAGCGTGGCCGTCGCCGCTGCCCGGCGGGCCTGCACGCGCGCCTGCGTCTCGGCCGCGCTCAGGGTACGGCCCCAGCCATCGGGCACGCCCCGGAAGGTGGACCACGGTCCGCTCGCCAGCGGCCGGCCCTTGGGCAGGGCATTGAGCAGCCCGCCCTCGGTCGAGAAGTACAGCGTGCCCGCGTCACTCACGGCGACCCCGGTGTCAATCTTCTTGCCGGTCTTGAGGGTCCAGAGGGCCTGCCCGGCCGGGCCGATGGCGTGCAGGGTGCCCGAGAGGTCGCCCACGACCACCGTACCGTCGCTGAGCTCGGCCGCCGGAGCCGCGACCGGCGCGCCCGCCGGATAGACCCACTCGTCCTCGCCGGAGGTGTTGACGGCGTACACGTTGCCGTCGTAGCTGCCCACCACGACCAGCCCGCCCGAGGTCACGATGGGGCTGGCGTTCACGAACAGGCTCGTCTGGCGGGTCCAGCGCAGCTTGCCCTGGGCGTCGAGACTGTAGATCTTGCGGTCGCTGGACCCGAAGTACACGTTGCCCTGGGCGTCGAGGGCCGGGCTGCTGAAGATCAGCGATCCGGCCGCGAAGCTCCACTTGAGCCGGCCCTCGGGCGTCAGGGCCTGGAGGCGGTTGTTCTGCGCCCCGAAATAGACCGTGCCGTCCGCACCGATGGCCGGGCTGCTGAACACGGGGGCGCCCACCTTGTAGGTCCACAGGGCCTGCCCCTGGGGACTGACCGCGTACACCGTGCCGTTGGCCGTCGCCGCCACCACGCTGCCGTCGGGGCGCAGTGCCGGGCTGGCGAAGATGTCACCGTCGAGCTTGAGTTTCCACACGAGTTTGCCGCCGGCGTCCAGGCGGTACAGGGTGTCGTCATAGGAGGCGGCCAGCACGTCGCCCTGGGGGGTCACGACCGGCTGCGCGCGGCCCAGGTCGCCGACCGCGAAGGCCCACTTTTCCTTGCCGGAGGCGTCGGTGCGCCGGATACGGGCGTCGCTCCCGACGAAGGTCAGGTCGCCGCCGCTGCTCACGCTGATGGGCGAAATGACCTTCAGGTCACGGGTCCAGACCGGCTGGGGGGCGGCGCGCAGCGGGACGTTCTGTTGGGCATCGGCGCCCGCGTAAAGGAGGGCCAGGGTCAAGGCGGAGGCGGTTCTCATGTGTCGGGTCATCAGAATGTAAATTCCTTTACGGTCTCTTTACGGTGGCTTGGGGGTCCTGGGGCCGTATGGACGGCCGTCAAAGTAGCGTCCTAAGATGAATTCCGTTATGAAAAAGATTCTCATGCTGAGTGCGTTTGCCCTGGCCGGACTGGCCGCCGCGCAGGACACCACGACCCCCGCGCCGACCGAGACGGCCCCGGCGACCACGGAAACCGCTCCGGCAACCACGGAAACGGCGCCCATGACCGACACCGTGACCACCACGGCGGCCCCGGACATGACCATGATGACCATGACCCCTGCCGACGCCTTCGCCCGCGCGCAGGAATACGCGGTGCAGGCCGACGTGGCCTACCCCGTGCCCTTCTACGACCGCACGCTGTGGAAGGCCGCCGTGGACGCCTCCTACATGGCCGCCAGCCAGGACACGAGCAACCGCGCCTACGACGCCTACCTGGCGCAGCTCTACACCAAGACCCAGTGGTGGATCAACGCCTACAACGCCTGGAACAACCTGGGCGATCTGAACGACACCGAAAAGGAATGGGCCAGCCTCAGCGCGGCCAAGCTCGCCTACATCGCGCTGCAGCGCGGCGACCGCACCACGGCCCGCATGTACGTGGAAAAGGGCATGAGCTGGAAGGACAGCGCCAGCCTCCAGGCCATCATGCGCCGCCTCTGAACTGAGCAGCGCGACTTCCGACCGCGTTCCCGCACCGGGGGCGCGGTTTTTTCGGCCTGGAGATGGGTCCTTCGTAAGGCTTTCGGCCCATAGACGGGGTCTGCGGCCCCCCCTAGCATGGCTTCATGTTCCGCCGCCGCCCCACGCTGCCCCCCTTCGTTCCCGGCGCGCTGCTGGTCGGCGGCGCGGTACGCGACTGGCTGCGCGGCGTGGCCCCCCACGACTTCGACTGGGCCGCGCCCGACCCGGCGGCGGCGGCGCGCGGCCTGGTCGCCCAGCGGGGCGGTCACGTCTTCGCGCTGGACGAGGCGCGGGGGTACTGGCGGGTGAAATTGCCGGACGGCACCGAACACGACTTCGTGCCGCAGCCCGCCGACGTGCAGGAGGACCTGCTGCGGCGCGACTTCACCGTGAATGCGATGGGCCTGACCGCCGCGCGGGACCTGCTGGACCCGGCAGGCGGGCGGGCCGACCTGCGCGCGGGCCGCCTGCGGATGGTGTCGGAGGAGAACCTGCGCGCCGACCCGCTGCGGGCCTGGCGCGCGGCGCGCTTCATGGTGACGCTGGGGTTCAAGCCTGACCCCGAGACCGAGGCCGCCGTGCGCCGGATCGCGGCCGACCTCGCGGCAGGCACGCTGCCCATGCCGGCGGCCGAGCGGGTGCGCGACGAGATGCAGGCCCTGCTCGCCGCCCCGGAGGCGGCGCGCGGCCTGCTGGCCCTGGAAAATCTGGGCCTGCTGGCCCTGACCCTGCCGGAGCTGCGCGAGGGCCAGGGCGTCACGCAGGGGGGCTTTCACCACCTCGACGTGTTCGGGCACGGCGTCGAGGCGCTGCACCAGCTCCTGGCGCGCATGCCCGACGCCCCGCTGCCGCTGCGCTGGGCCGCGCTGCTGCACGACGTGGGCAAGCCGCGCACCCTGGACCGCAACCCCGAGACGGGCCGGCGCACCTTCTACGGCCACGACAAGGTGGGCGCGGCCCTGACCACCCAGATCCTCACGCGCCTGAGGTTGCCCGGCGACGAGGTGAAGTACGCCGCGCGGCTCGTCGGGGCGCATATGGCCCAGTTGCCGGCCGACGACCAGGCCGCCCGGCGCTTCGCCCACCGCCGCCGTGACCTGCTGCCCGACCTCCTGCGCGTGATGCTCGCCGACCGCGAGGCGGCGCGGGGCAAGGACAGCTCGCCCGCCGGGCGCTACGCCTACATGCTCGCCATGAACCGCGTGCTGGAGGCCCTGGAGGCGCAGCCCGCCGCGCCCGCGCCGCTGCTGAGCGGCGAGGACGTGATGGGTCTGCTCTCGCTGCCCCCCGGCCCCCGCGTAGGTGAGGTGCTGCGCGCCCTGGCCGAGGCGCGGGCGATGGGCGAAGTGCAGACCCCCGAAGCCGCCCGCGCCTGGGTGCGGGACTGGGCGGCGGCCCACCCGGCGGCCTAGCGCCGGGGTGGCGCGGGGCGGACGTAAGAGACCTGGAAGCGTTTCCCGATATGCTGCCGCGCAGGATGAGCCACGACCACTCGCGCGACGCCCACCCCCTCACCCCCGACTGGGTCGGTGACGCGGTGTTCTACCAGATTTTCCCCGACCGCTTCGCCCGCAGTGGGCGCGTGGGCGGCCTGAACCTGCAACCCTGGGGCGAGGCGCCCGAGTTCCACCGCTACATGGGCGGCGATCTGTGGGGCGTGAGCGCCAAGCTCGACTATATCCAGAGCCTCGGCGTCACGGCCATCTACTTCTGCCCGGTGTTCCAGTCGGCGTCCAACCACCGCTACCACACGCACGACTATTTTCAGGTGGACCCCATGCTGGGCGGCAACGAGGCGCTGCGCCTGCTCATCGACGAGGCGCACAAGCGGGGCATCAAGGTGGTGCTCGACGGGGTGTTCAACCACTCCAGCCGAGGCTTTTTCCAGTTCAACGACCTGCTCGAACAGGGCGAGGCCAGCGCCTACCGCGACTGGTTCCATGTCGAGGGCTGGCCCCTTCAGGCCTACGACGACACCCGGCCGGCCGGCTACGCGGCGTGGTGGGGCAACCGCGCGCTGCCCAAATTCAATACCTCGAACCCCGCCGTGCGCGAGTTCCTGTGGTCGGTGGCCGAGTACTGGATTCACTTCGGCATCGACGGCTGGCGGCTGGACGTGCCCAACGAGATCGACGACGACTCCTTCTGGCAGGAGTTCCGCCGCCGCGTCAAGGCGATCAATCCCGAGGCCTACATCGTCGGCGAGATCTGGGGCGACGCGCACCGGTGGCTCCAGGGCGACCAGTTCGACGCGGTGATGAACTACCACTTCACCCGGCCCTGTCTGGCCTTTTTCGGTGCGCACACGCTGGACCACGGCATGAACGAGCGCAGCGGCACCGGCCGGGTCGAGCCGATGGACGCCGCCGCCTTCGCGGGTCGCATGGGCGAGGTCACGCGCATGTACCACCCCGACATCGTGCGCGCGCAGCTCAACCTGCTCGACTCGCACGACACGGCCCGTTTCCTCAGCGCGGTCGGCGGCGACGCGACCGCGCACCGGCTGGCCGTCACCTTCCAGATGACCTATCTGGGCGCGCCGTGCATCTACTACGGCGGCGAGATCGGCCTGCCCGGCGGCCCCGATCCCGACTGCCGCCGAGCCTTCCCCTGGGACGAGTCGGTGTGGGACCAGGAGACGCTGGCCCTGACCCGACGTCTGACCGCCGCCCGGCACGCCAGCCGCGCGCTGCAACGCGGTGATTTCCACGTGACGCACGCGCAGGGCGAGACGGTGGTGTATGCCCGCCGCCTGCGGGACGAGGCCGCGCATGTCGCCCTGAACACCGGCCACCAGCCCACGCGCCTGCCGCTGGGTGAGGTGCGTCCCGGCACCTATCAGGACGTGTTGAGCGGCCGGATGCACACGCTGGAGGCGGGGGCCGAGGTGGACGTGCCGGCACGCGGCGCGGTGGTGCTCGTCCCGGCCTGAGACGCTGGGGGGGAGCCGGCGTGCGCCACGAAGCACGGACCCCGCTG
Source organism: Deinococcus gobiensis I-0 (assembly GCF_000252445.1). Taxonomy (GTDB): domain Bacteria; phylum Deinococcota; class Deinococci; order Deinococcales; family Deinococcaceae; genus Deinococcus; species Deinococcus gobiensis. The sequence continues at coordinate 1,153,400 of NC_017790.1, forward strand.
ACCGGGGAGGGCGAGCTTCTCGCCCAGGCCCTGTCGCCCGGTGAAGGCGGCACCGTACTGCTGGCGCCGGGCCGGCTGGCGCAGGTGTCTGGGCAGATGGACCGGGAGCATGCGCTCGCGGCCCTGGCCCCCTTGCCCGGGCACTCGCGTCTGGGTGGCATGTCGCAGGACGCGGTGGACGATCTCGGGGTCTTCTGCCCGGAGTGACGCCCGCCCGGCCTCCTCAGCCTGCCGGGGCCCAGGGCCGTTCCGGGACACCCGCCAATGCCGCTGCCAGCCCGTGTGCCACGCCCAGGCCCAGCACGTCGGCCAGCGGGCCGCCCAGCAGCAGGGTGTGGGTTTCGTCGAGGCGTTGCCACAGCGGCGGCGCGTCCGGGCGGCCGTGCGGCAGCGCCAGCCACGCGCCGGGCACGTCGCTCAGGCTGCGGCCCAGGCCCAGGCCCCCCCCGGCCAGGGCGGGCACGGCGTCCATCAGGGCCACGAGGTCCTCCAGGGTCTCGCGGCGCAGCCCGGTGGGCACCCCCGTCAGCGCGCCGCCGCCCGGCACGTAGCCCTGCGGGTCGCGGTGCCAGATGGCCGGGGCCAGCGTCCAGCCGCCCGCCTGGGGCCGCAGGGTCAGGCCGCCCGCGCGCAGGGTGGGCGACGCCTCCGTGCTCGGTTCCTCCAGCCGGGGCGATTGCCGGTAGGCGCGGCCGTGCGCCGTGTGGACCCCCAGGCCGTGTTCGGCCAGCGCCGCCCCCGCCGCCCCCGCCGCGATCACGACCTGGGCGGCCCGCACCACGCGCCGTTCGTGGACCACGACCTCGTGCGTGTTGGTGACGCTGAGGCGCTCCAGCGTGACCTCGCCGCCCCCGCCGGGGCAGGCGCGGGTGTTCAGCAGCAGGTCGGCGCCCAGGCGCACGGCCTCCTGCGCGGCGTTCAGCGCTACCGCGCCGGGCCGGAAGGTCGCTGCGGCCGGGTCCACCTGCGCCCAGGGCAGGGCGGCCGGGTCCAGCAGCGCCAGGGCCTCCGGGTGGGCGGCCAGCGCCTCTGCGGTCGGCCGACTGCCGGGGGTGGGCTGGGCGGTCAGCCGGACCAGCGGCGCGGCCCGGAACTGCACGTCGCCCAGAGGCCCGGCCAGCTGCGCGCGGGTCCAGGCGGCCTCGGCCTCCCGGCCCGGCGGCGCGTCGTGGGCGCTCCACACGCCGGGAGCGAGCAGGGTCGCGCCCTCCTCGTTGGGCAGGCCGCCCTCCTCGACCAGCAGGAGGCGCAGCGCAGGGGCCAGCCGCCGCAGTTCGCGCGCGCAGAAGGCCCCCATGCGCCCGGCCCCGACCACCACCACGTCATAGGCGGTCTCGGCAAAGGGCTGGCCCACATGCGCCCACACCTGGCCCCTGGGCGAGGAACCGGAGTGCGGGCCGGAGGAAGAGGTCATGGGGAGCATGATGGCGGGCGCGGCGGGCGCTGGGAAGGGGGCGCGGGGCGGCGCAGGCCCGGGCCGGGCCTGCATGAGGCCGCCTCACCGCCCTGTCAGGCGAAGCACAGGGCAGAGTCTTTATACTCGCGGCACACATGCCAGGTCTTTTCCGCGTCTCGTCCGCCCGGCTGCTGCTGGGGCTGAGTCTGGCCGCCTCGGCCACCCTGTCCGCCTCTCACGCGCTCAACGTGCGGGTGCTGGTCGTTTCTGCCCCGCAGGTCACGGTACGGACCTCGGCTCCGGCCACGCCCGGCGGCCTGGGCCCGGCGCTGCCCGCACCCGGCCCGGCCGCGCCTCAGGGCAACGCCTGGCGGGTGGGCGCGCAGGGCGAGCGTCTCACGCTGGGGGGGCAGGACGCGGGCGGGGCCACGCTGTACCTCCCGCCCACGCCCGGCAGCACCGTCGAGATCTCCGGCAGGACCTACCGGGGCGGCGTGCTGCTGCGCGCGGCGCGCGGCGGCGTGCAGGCCATCAACGTGGTGGATGTCGAGGACTACCTGCGCGGCGTGGTCGCCTCCGAGATGCCCGCGAGCTGGCCTGCCCCCGCGCTGGCGGCCCAGGCGGTCATCGCGCGGACCTACGTCGCGGCGCGCATCAATCCCCGGGCGGACTACGACACCTGCGCCACCGAAAGCTGTCAGGTGTACGGCGGCGTGGCGGCCGAGAAAGCCCAGACCGACGCGGCCATCCGCGCCACCGCCGGGCAGGTCGTGTCCTACGGCGGCAAGGCGGCCAGCACCTATTTCTCCAGCGATTCGGGCGGCTACACGGCGTCGAGCGCCGAGGTCTGGGGCAATCCGGCCCCGTACCTGATCGCGCAGGCCGATCCCTTCTCGGCGGGGGGACCGCGCGCGCGCTGGCGACTGGAGATTCCTCTGGCGCGCGTACAGGACATCGCCGCGCGCTACGGCGTGCGCGTGGGCGCCCTGAAGTCGGTCGCCGTGACCCGGCAGTCGTCCTCGGGCCGCCCGCAGGAGATCACCTTCGCCGGGGCCAGCGGCAGCGCGAAGGTGAGCGGGGCCGACGCCGGGGGCTTCATCCGCTCGCTGGGGGCGGGCAGCAGCCGCGCGGTCCTCACGGGCCTGAACCCGTTGGTCGTCGAGGGCACCGGGCAGGGGCACGGCGTGGGCCTCTCGCAGTACGGGGCGCTGGGGCTGGCGCGCCAGGGCTACGACCACCTGCACATGCTGGGCTTCTACTACCCCGGCACGGTCCTGAGCGTCCTGGCAGGTACGGGCGCGTCGCCGGTCCAGCCCCGGCTCGCCGCCGCCGGGCCGCTGCCGGGCCTGAGTGCGGCCTCCGAGGTGCTGGCGGCGGCCCCGGCCGTGGCGGCTCCCGCCTGCACACCCGAGCAGGGAGAAGCCCTGCGGGCCGGTGAGGCCCCGCCCGCCCCGGCCTGGGTGAGCGAGTGAGTTTCCGCCCGGCCGGCCCCGGTCCCTCCGGCGAGACGCAGGCGGCGCGGGCCACGCGGTCCCGGCGCTTTCGGCTGACGCGGCGTGGGCTGGGCCTGGCCGGGCGACTGCTGTCGCTCGCGGCTCTGGGGGTGCTCACGCTGGGCACGGCGCAGGCCCGCACGGTGCGGATCGTGTCGGCCGCCACCCTGGAACTGCGCAACCAGGACGACCAGGAACTCGTGATCATCAGCGGCACGGCCGACGCGCCGGCCGAACTGCGCATCGACGACGACGTGGTGCGCGCCTCCCGGGTCGAGTTCAACCGCACGCGGCGCACGCTGGTTCTCGTGGGCGCGGCGACCTACCGCACCGCCAAGGACGGTCAGGACCTCCAGGGCGAGAATCTGGTCGTGGACCTGGGCACCGAGGCGCTGACGGGCCGCGACGTGCTCATCAGCGACAGCCAGCTCGAGATCCGGGGGGCGGAGGTCGAGCGGGTACCGGGGCAGCTGCGCGCCCGCAGCGGCTACTTCACGCCCTGCGCCAAATGCGGGCGCACGCCCAACGACTACGCCTTCCGCGCCGAGCGGCTGCTCGTGTACCCCGGCGACCGGCTGGTGGCCTACCGCGCGCAGCTGCTGCTCGCCGACGTGCCGGTGCTGTACCTGCCGGTGGTCGTGCTGCCCCTGAACGACCAGGCCCGGCAGCCCCGCTTCGCGGTCGGCAACGGCGCGCCCGACGGCCTGAGCATCGAGGCTGACCTGCCCTTCAGCATCGGCAGCAGCGTGCTCGGCACGACCCTGCTGCGCTACTACCAGAACCGCAGCCCCAGCCTGGGCGGCGGGGTGGACCTGCGGGCCTACGCGCCGCTGAGCTGGGTAGACCGCCTGGACCTGTACGGGCTGGCGCTGCCCGCGCCCTTCAATGCCGACGGCACGCCGCGTGAGGGTTACGACATCGACCTGAATTTCAGTGCGAAGGGCCGCATTCCGCTGGCGCTGGCGACCGGGACCTCGGGCACGGGCAGCTTCAGCACGGGTGGCTCGGGGGGGCTGGACTACAGCCTCGCCGTGACGCGGCGCGACATCGGGCGCACGCCCACCGACGCCGACCGGGGCGTGACCACCGTCAACTTCGGCGCGCGGGTCGAGTATCCCCGCTTCTCGGCGGCCCTGACCTACCTCGACCGCCTGGGGCCGGAGCCGACCACGGCCCTGCGAGACCCGTACCGGCGCAAGGAAGTGGTGCTGGACCCCCGGCCCTTCACGGTGGGCGACGTGAACGTGGACATCAAGCTCACGGGCGGCGAGTACACGGCCGGCAGCAATGTCCTGTCGCCTTCGGCCAGCGCGGCCGGCCCGAACATCACGACGAGCCGGCTCGAGGAGGTCCACGACCTCAGCCTGACCCGGCAGTTCGGGCCGGACACCGAGCTGCGCCTGACCAACGCCTTTACCGGACGCTACTACGGTACGGGCGGGCGCACGGTGCAGCTGAGCCTCGCCGGCAGCCTGACGCGGCGCTGGGCGGGCGGCAACTCCTTCAGCGTCAAGCAGAGCTACCTGCGCTCCGAGGGGACCAGTCCCTTTGCCTTCGAGGCGATTCCGCAGGTGCTCTCCGCGCCGCTGGAAGTCGGCCTGAGTACCGTGCCCACGAGCGGCTCGACCTTTGCCGTGACCTACCAGCGCGACGCCTTCGAGCAGGTCGGCCTGACCGGCGTGCCCAGCCGCAACGAGACGCTGAAGGTGGCGGCCGGCGTGACCCGCAAGCCGGTGAACGCCAGCTACGCGCTGAATTACGACTTCACGGCCGGCGACCTCATCGACCTGAACTACAACTTCACGGTGGGCGACCCCGATTCCAACCGCCTGACCCTGGTGCCGGCCGTGCCGGCGGTGCCGGCCACGCCGACCACCCCCGCGCGCCCCGAGCGTCCGGCCTACTACGCCCGCAGCAGCGCCTGGCCCTTTCCCAGGCTGACGCTGAGCGCCTCGGGCGGTTACCAGAGGACCACCGGCGTGCAGCCGGTCACGGTGGCGGCCACCGTCGCCAGCGAGGTGCGCACGAACGCCTTTACCGTGAGCGGCATCTACGACGTGCGCCAGCCCGAGAAGGAACTGACCAGCGTGAGCGCGCGCTACAGCGCCGTGACCACCCGCGACACGGTCCTGAACCCCATCAGCGTGACGGGCACCGAGACGCTGGGGGTGGCCGTGCCCCGCCTGTACGGCAGCCACAGCCTGACTTGGCGCGGCTACACCGTCTCGACCTCGCACGACCTGACGCTTGAACGCCCAGACAACGCCCCCGACAGTGGCCGGGTGACCTTCAGCGTGGGCAACGTGGCGGGCGCGGCCGACAACTGGCAGCTCACCTACGGCGGCCCCTACGACCTGCGCCGTCTGGGCTTCACCAAACCGCAGCTCGTGGGGTCGCTGAACCTCACGCGGCCGGGCCAGCGCCTGAGCGCCGCCGCCTCGCTGAACCTGCCGGGCCTGGACCAGACCCGCACCGAGTTCGCGCAGGCCAGCCTGAACGCGGCGTGGCAGCGCGGGCGCTTCTCGCTGTCGGGCAACGCGACCTACCTGCGCAGCCGCACGGGCGACGACCTCGCCACCGACACCCTGACCTTCACGCCGCTGCGGGCCGGGGTGGCCCTGGGCAACGCCAGCCGGCCCGGCGCCTACCTCACGGCCAGCCTGGAACAGACCCTGACCTACGTCAACGGCGTGCGCCAGGGCGACGCGCGCCCCGCCCCGGTCGTCGGCCTGACCATCGACCGCTGCTGCTGGGTCCTTCAGGCCGAGGCCAACCTGACCCAGGGCCGCTACCGGATCGCCGTGGGGCTGCCGGGGCAGTATTACCCCCTGTTCAACCTCGACGCGACCGGCACGCAGCTGCCCCTTCTCTCGCCCACCCCCTGAGTTTCGCCGGAGGTCCGCCATGTCCAGTGTTCGCCGCCCCATCCTCGCCGCCTGCGCCCTGCTGACCGGGCTGCTCACCGCCTGCACCGGCATCGTGGAGCGCCAGCCCGGAACGCGCCTGGCCGTCCTGAACGCGGGAGGCACGTCGCTGGGCTACGTCAACACCGGCGAGGTCTCGCGCGAGCTACGGGGCACCGTGGCGGTCGAGGACGGCGTGGACCTCGCCACCCTGAATGGTGGCCGCGCGGTCGCGCTGACCCTCAGGAAGGGGCTCCAGCAGCGCGACGTGAACCTGCAAAACCCGCAGGACTTTCCGGCGCTGACCCCGACGCCCTGTCTCGTCCAGACGGCCCAGAGCGCGGCGCGCGACCGCCTGCTCACGCTGAGCCAGTGCGTGGAGAACGGGCCGCAGACCCTGGCCCTGTACAACGCCGACCGCAGCCTCGTGTGGACCACCACCCTGAGCGTGACCCCGCCCATTCCGAGCACCGATATCCCGCCCACCCGGCTCGCGGTGCGCGGCGATACCGGCATCATCGCGCGCGCGGCGCTGGGCGGGGGCAGCGAGGTCGTGGTGGTGAGCCGCCGCCTTCAGACCGACCCCGTGCAGGACGGCACGCCGCTGGTCGGCACCCCGCAGCCCAGCGCCGCGATCCGCGATCTCGCGCCCTTCGGGGACCTCATCTACGCGGCCACCGACTCGGGGGTGCGCCCCCTGCTGACGACCGGCGTGCCCGACGCCCAGACGGCGGTGGCGGCCTTCGGGAACGCGCGTGTGGACCGGCTGTGGGCCGGGCTGAGCGGCACCCGCACCCTGCTGGCCGCGTGGCGCGACGCGGCCCTGAGCGGCAACGGCACCGAGCCGCTGCGCCTCTGGGACGGTACCCGCACCACGGCCGCGCCCGACGTCGCGCAGTTCGCCAACCTGCGCGACGTGACCCTGGACCTCAACGGCAACCTCTACGCCCTGACCCCGACCACGCTGACGGGCTACGACACCGTGCTGGGCCTGAACCAGAGCACGTGGTCGCCCGCCCTGCTCCTGGGCAACCTGAACGACGCGCGCGCCCTGACCTGGCTGGTTTCCGCGCCGTGAGGGCCGCCCGCCCCTGCGCCGGGCCGGTAGCGGCCTAGCCGCCCGGTGCGGTCAGGGGCGCAATCGCCGCGCCCAGCAGCAGCAGGGCGAGGGCCGGGGCCGCGTTCCGGGCCCCCAGCAGCGGCAGGCCGCCGCGCGCCAGCACCGTGACCAGGGCGCCGCTTGCCGGCGAGAACCCCAGGGCCGTGCGGGTGCCGCGCGCCACACCGTCGTGCCAGCGGGGCCACGCGGTTTCGGGGACGGCCGGGCCGGGCGGCGGCGTCGTGAACCAGCCCGGCGCGGCTCCGGCACGCGGCCGGGGCAGGCCACGCGGATGTTCGGCCGCCTGCCCGTGGTCCCCGGCCGCGCCCGAGAGGTGGGCCTCGCCGAAGGTCAGGAGGTCGCCTGCCGGCGCGAACAGCCCCCCGGCGCCCGCCAGCGGCCCGAAACCCGTCGGCTCGTGACCTCCCAGCAGGCCGCGCGGCGCGATCAGTTCGCCCGGTGCGGGCTTCAGGCCGGTGCGCGGCAGGCCCAGCGGCCCGGTGACGTGCCCGGCGAGCGCTGCGCCGTAGCCCTCCGCCGACAGGGCCTCGCCCGCCGCGTGGGCCAGGGCCAGGGCCAGGACACCTACGCCCAGGTTCGAGTACAGGAAGGTGGGGGGCCGGGGCTCGCGACTCCAGCGCCGGGCACTGGCGAGGGCCTGCGCGCCCGTCATGTGGCCGTAGGGATCGTGGTAGCGGGTCAGGGCCGTCAGGGCCGCGCGCGCCGGGTGGCCCGGCACCCCGGCGGTGTGGGTGGCGAGCCGCCGCGCCGTGAAGTGCGCGGGCAGCCCCCGCAGCGGTCCCCCCAGGCGGCGCAGGGGCAGGTCCCAGGTCAGCGCGCCGCGCGCGACGAGCGCCGAGGCGAGCGCCGCCGTGAACGGCTTGGTCACGCTCGCCAGCTCGAAGACGCCCGCCGGGGACACGCCGCCGACCGGCACGAGCAGCCGCGTGCCGCCGCGCGACACGCCCACCACCCCGCCCCTCGGCAGCGCGGCGCGCACCACCGCCGGCAGCACCCCCCGCTGCTCGTGCCCCAGGTCCAGCAGCTCGGCGGCCTCGGCCAGCCGGGCGCGCAGGGGATCGCGGCGAAACATCGTCAGGTTCCGGCGCGGGCCTCGCGCAGCAGCTCGGACAGGCGGCTCAGCGCCCGGCTGTACTTCTTGGCGTAGGCCCCGTGGCGGTAGGTCTCGTCGAACAGCGTGCCCAGCGGCGCCCCCGTGAAGGCCGCCGGAATCCCGAGGTCGTAGAGCTTGTCCACGAAATGCACGAAGCGCAGCGCCATGTTCTGGTCCGTCATGGGCCGCAGGTCCGTGATCGCCAGCGCGCCCACGCCCGACAGCATCGCGGCGAAGCGGCTGGGGTGGATGTCCAGCAGGTGCCGGTTCAGGTCGCGCTGCGTCACGGTGGCCAGGGTGCCCTCCGCCTGCCGGGCGGTCCAGGCGGCGTATTCGGCCGCCGAGAGCGGTTCCTCGGGGGCGGTGCCGCGCTGGCGGTAGTCCGGTCCCTCGACCCGGTGCGGCGAAAAACGGCTGGCGATCCCCTGGATCTGGCGCTGGAAATCGCCCGCGTTGAAACGGCCCTGTCCCAGCGCGCCGGGTTCGGTGTTGCTCGTGGCGACCACGCTGGTCCCGCCCGGCATGATCCCGCCCAGGAAGGTGTTCGCCATGTGGGTGTTGCCGGGGTCGTCCAGCTCGAACTCGTCGATGAGCAGCAGGTCGTGCCCCTTGAAGGTGTCGATGGCCCGGTTCATGCCCAGCGCCCCGATGAGGTACATCAGGTCCTGGAAGCTCATCAGGGCGCGCTTGCCTGCGCTGGCGTGGTACGCGCTGGCGAGCAGGTGCGTCTTGCCGACCCCGAAGCCGCCGTCGAGATACAGGCCCCGTCCCTCCGGGCGCGCGCGCCGGAACAGCCGCCACCCGCCCGTCTGGGCCTGCCCCGCCCCCTGCACGAAGGCCTGGAGGTCGTCGCGGGCCTGGGTCTGGCTGGGGTACGCGGGGTTGGGCCGGTAGTTGCCGAAACGCACGTCCCCGAAGCGGGCGCTGGGCACGAGGCCGCCGCTCATCTCCTCGGGCGACACCTGCGGATTGCGGGCCAGCAGGTCGATCATCGGTGAACGTCCAGCTCCACCTTGAAGTTGCCCCGGCGCGTCTCGTTCACGACCCGCTTGAAGTCGATGCGGCCCAGCCCCTCGGCGCTGAGGCTGTCGCCCTCGCGGATTTCGCTGCTGGAGCGGGCCGGCTGGCCGTTGAGGCGCACTTTGCCGCCGTCGATCCCCTGCTGGAAGTACGCGCGGCTGACCCCGAAGCCCTTGGCCCCCACCACGTCCACCCGCATGGAGGGCACCACGACCTCGCGGACCTTGCTGCCCTTGCCGGCCGTCTCGCCGACCTCCTCGACCTCGACCTCGCGCCCGCCGAGTTCGGTGAGGGCCTCGATGGCCTGCGCCGCCTTGCCGGCCGCAGCGATCAGGAAGGCCCCGCCGCGCTCCTCGCGAATGTCCCCGAGCTGCTCCTCGTTGAGTTCCAGGCGGCGCAGCTGCACCGCGAAGTCCTGAAGGTCCCAGCCGGGGCCGCCGGGCGCCGGGGTCACGCGCCACACGCCCACGCCCGAGTCCACCTCGGGGATGTGGGCGGGGTAGAGGGTCAGGACCACGCGCCGGGCGTCGGGAAAGCCGCCCGCGAACTTGTGGTGGACCTCGTCGTCTTGCAGCAGCCGGCGGTCGATCTCGTCGCCGTCCACGAAGGGCGTGCGGACCACGCGCCCGCCGCGCGCCTGGGCCACCAGGGTAGAGAGCTTCTGCTTCATGCCCGCCACTCTAGAGCAGCCCGCGCGGCACACGCCCCCCAGGGCAAGGGAGCCTGAAGGGGCGTGGACAGGGCGCGTGGGGTTCAGGGGAGCTTGTTGCCCGCCGCGCGGTAGATGCCGTACCAGTCCTCGCGCGACATGGTGACCTCAGCGGCCTTGGCGCAGTCGCGCAGGCGCTCGATGTTCATGGTGCCGGTCACCGGCTGCATCCTGGCAGGGTGGCGCAGCAGCCACGCGATGGCGATGGTCGTGTTGCTCACGCCGTGCGTGGCCGCCACGCGGTCGATCTCGGCGTTCAGCTCGGGGAACTTGGGGTTGTCGAGGAACACGCCCTCGAAAAAGCCGAACTGGAAGGGCGACCAGGGCTGGATGGTCACGTCGTTCAGGCGGCAGTAGTCCAGGATGCCGCCGTCGTGGTCCACCGAGGGCGGGTTGGTCATGTTCACGTTGATGCCGCTGTCGATCATGCCCGTGTGCATGATCCCGAGTTGCAGCTGGTTGGCGACGAGCGGCTGGCGCACGTACTTCTTCAGCAGCTCCATCTGGTAGGGGTGCTGGTTCGACACGCCGAAGTGCCGCACCTTGCCCGCCGCTTCCAGCTCGTCGAAGGCCGCCGCCACTTCCTCCGGCTCGACCAGCGTGTCGGGGCGGTGCAGCAGCAGCACGTCGAGGTAGTCGGTCTTCAGGCGCTTGAGGATGCCGTCCACCGACGCCAGGATGTGCGCCTTGCTGAAGTCGAAGGTCTGGACGTCCTGCCGGATGCCGCACTTGGACTGGAGCAGCATCTGGTCGCGCCGCAGCCCGAGCGCCTGCACGGCGTCCGCGAAGATCTCCTCGCAGCGGCCCTTGCCGTAGATGTCGGCGTGGTCGAAGAAGGTCGCGCCCGCGTCCACCGACGCGCCCACGAAGGCCTGGGCCTGCGCGCTGTCGAGCGAGTCGATGCGCATGCAGCCGACCGCCACCACCGGAACGTCGAGGTCGCTGGTGCCGAGTTTGATGGTTCTCATGGTCTGTTTTCCCCCTGAAAGAAATCCGGGCGCTGTGGGCGCCGCTGCGGGCCTGCTGAATTTCGGGCGCCCGCATTGAAGCACGCCGGAAGGCGCCGGGGCTTCAGGCCGGACCTTCACCGCGTCTTCAGGTGCCTGCCGGGGCCGCTACGGCGCGCCGAACACCTGCACCCAGTAGGTCGGAAACAGGGTGGTCGCCGTGCCGTTGTTCACGGCGCCGCCGAACAGCGTCCAGGCGGGGTTCATCAGGTTCTCGCAGTGGCCGGGGCTGCCCAGCAGGCTCTGCACGGCCTCCTGCGCCGTGACCGGCCCGTAGGACAGGTTCTCGCCCACGCCGCCCCGGAAGCCGTAGGCGGCGGCGCGCTCCAGCGGCCCGCTGCCGTCCTGGGGGTTGACGTGGCCCCGGAAGTCCAGCCGCACGAGGTCGGTCGCCTGCCGGGCCGCCGCCGCCTCCAGCCGGGGGTCCCATTTCAGGGGGGGCGCGGCGTTCATGAGCTTGTCTCCGCATTTCTGGCCCTGAAACCGGGCGCGGTTGGTGGCCGCCAGAAGGTCGGCCAGCCAGCGCCGGCTCTGGGTCAGGTCCACGCGCGCCGGAACCGCCGCGATCAGGGAGAGCCGGTGGCCCGAGACGCTCAGGCCGTATTCGCCCAGACCGCGCCAGGGCGCGCAGCTTTCCTGCACCGCCCGGCGCAGCCCGGCGAGGTCCCCGAAGGTGAGCTGCCAGCCGTGCGCGTCGTGGGCGCGGTAGCCCTGCCCCGCCAGCGCGCGGCCCAGCTCCTGACCGCGCAGCACGTCGCGGGCAGCCAGGGCCAGCGCGGGCGTGTCCTGCGCGCTCACGCCGCAGCGGGCGAGTTCCTGCCGGACAGCGGCGGCGGGATCGGCCCCGGTCTGGGCCAGGGCCCCGCAGGCGAGCAGCGCGGCGACGAGGGCAGACAGGGCGGGCCGGAGCTTCATGCGCCGCCCAGCCTAGCGGGCCGGACCTGACGGCCTTCTGTCAGCGCTCGGCCGGGCTGTCCTTGGCCGGGTCCGGCAGGGGCCGCAGCGCGCCACCGTCGCCGAAGCGCAGTTCCGCGACGGCCACCGCGCCGCTGAGCAGCGTGACCCGCACCTGCGGCCCGACCACCCGCACCGCCCCCGAAACGTACAGCCCCCGCACCTGGGCCGACAGGCGCGCGCGGGCCTGGGTACCCAGCGTGACCGGCGTCCCGGCCGCCAGCGGGAGGGGCGGGGTCGGCGCGGCGGCCCAGGGACCGGGGCGCTTGCCGAGGGGGCCGCCCACCGGCGGCGGCGTGGCGAGGGGCTGCACATTGCCCTGAAGGTCGATGCCGACGGCGCTGACCGCCTGGCCCTGATAGGTCAGGACGGCCTCGGCCCCGGCGGGCGCGCTGCGCACGGTCCCGATCTGGAGGGCCGTGACGACCTGCGCGGCGCGCGCCAGGACCGTGCGGGTCTGCGCCAGGGTCAGGGTGACCTGCGGCTGGGGAGGACGGGGACCGGCGGGCGCCCGCTGCTCGGTGCCCGGCGGCGTCTGGCCGAGCGCCGAACCGCCCAGAACCCCGACACACAGCAGCGCTGCGGCGAGGGCACCGGGCCGGACGTTGAAGGGGAGTCTGGATCTGGTCATGGTCTGGCCTTCAGGGTAGGCCTCCGACATGAAGGCCGGGGCAGGACGGGCGCCCGGGAACAGGTCCGGGCAAAGGCACAGGGGCCAGCGCGGCGGCTGACCCCTGTGTGCGTCTGTCGGCCGGACTTACTTGCCGGGGGTGACGGGCGCGGGCGCGGCTTCGCCCGGCTGGGCAGGCGTGGCCGGAGCGGCGCCGGGCTGCACCGGGGCGCCGGGCTTGGCGGGCGTGCCGGGGCGCACGGGAGCGCCGGGCTTGGCCGCCGCGCCGGGAGCGGGCGGGGTGGGCCAGGGCCGCGCCCTGGGGGGCCTGGCCGGGCATCGCGGGCACGCAGTTCAGGACGCGGTCGCCGAGGCGGCCCTGTTCGCCGCGCGGCGCGCCGGCTTCACGCTGACCGGGCTGGGGCTGCTTGCCGGCCTGGGGCGCGGCGGGCGCGGCCTGGCCAGCGGGCGGAGCGGGCGGAGTGGGCTGCTGGCCCGAGGCGTCGGCAGGAGCCGCCAGACCGGGCTGAGGGGCGTCCGCGCCGGGGGCGGGCGGGGTGGGCAGGGCCGCGCCGGGCTGAGCGGTGCCCGTCTGGGGTGCGGGGGCGGCGGGGGCGGCCATACCGGGCGTCATGGCGCCGGGGGCAGGCGGAGTGGGCAGAGCGGCGCCGGGCTGGGCCGATCCGGCAGCCGGGGCAGGCGGGGTGGGCAGGCCGCGCATTTCGGGGCGGCCGACCTGACCGGCCTGGGCGCCTGCCGGGGCGACGGTGCAGAAGTACGCTTCACCCTGGCCCTGGGGGGCGCGGGGAGCCTGCGGGGCCTGGGGGCCACGGGCCGGGCCACCCTGAGCGGGGGCACGCTGGCCGGGGGTCACCGGGGCCGGGGCGGCCGGGGTCCGGGCCTGGCCGGGCTGGGTCGCCGGCGCAGCGGGGGCGGTCACGGCGGGGGCCACGGGCGCCTGGGTGGTCGGCGAGGCGGAGCCGCCGGCGGCGAGGCTCGAGCCCATCAGGGTCAGGGTCAGCAGGGTCAGGGCGGGCAGGGTCTTGCGGTTCAGGTGTCGCATGGGGAATCTCCTGGGGTGAGGTGGACGGAGGGCCTTCGCCTTCCGGACGCGCTGTCCGGCGGGGGCCGCTGTCCTGAGCAAGAGTGTGCCAGCCGGGGCTGAAGCGCTTCCGGAACGCCGCTGAACGAATGCTGAATGCGGCGAGCGGGGCCGGCGGCCCGTCTCGAAAAGCCTGTCCTGGCGCCCGGAGCGCCGCTCAGGGCCGCGTTTCGCCGGGGTCGCCCAGGGGCAGCGTGAAGCCCACCCGCAGCTCGTTTCCCTCCTGCGCGGCGAAGGTGTCGCCGCCGTGCGCGCGCGCGGTCGCCTGCACGATGGACAGGCCCAGTCCCGACCCGCCGTCGCCCTGCCGGGTCTGCGGCCCGCGCGCGAAACGGTCGAACAGCCGGGGCAGGAACTCCGGGGGCAGCGAGGCGGGATTGCGCACGCTCAGCACGGCGCGGCCCTCCTCCCGGCGCAGTTCGGCGCGCACCACCGCGCCCGGCGGGCTGTAGGCGGCGGCGTTGCCCAGGAGGTTGTGCAGCGCCCCCGCGACGCGGGTCCGGTCGGCCCAGGCGCTCAGGGCCGGTGGGGCCTGCACCTCGAAGTTCACCTGCGGGGCGAGGTCGGCGCTGCGGGCCACCTCGGCGCGCAGCAGCTCGCCCAAGTCGGTGACCTCGCGGCGCAGCGGCTCGCCCGCGTCAAGCTTGCTCAGCAGCAGCAGGTCGCCGACCAGCCGCGCGGCGCGCCGGGTCTCGCGGCGCAGGTTGTCCAGCAGCCGGGCGCGGGTTTCGCGGGCCTTGTCGCTCTCGTCCAGGGCCACGCGCTCCAGAATCTCCAGACTGCCCTGCATCGCCGCGAGCGGGGTACGCAGCTCGTGCGAGGCGTCCGCGACGAAGGTGCGGGTACGCGCCTCCTCGGTCTCCAGCCGCGCGAAGGCCCCCTGGAGCCGCCCGAGCATCTGGTTGAGGCTGCCCGCCAGCGAGGACACCTCGTCCTGGGCCGGGGGCAGCGGCAGCCGCACCGACAGGTCGCCCGCGCCCAGCGTGCGGGCCTGCGCCGCCATGTCGCGCAGCGGACGCAGGCCCAGGCGCAGCAGCCGCGCGCCCAGCAGCGCGAGCAGGGCCAGCGCCCCGGCCGCCAGCAGCGCGTAGCTGCCGATGACCCCCAGGGCGAGGCGGCCCCCGACGTTGCTGGGGGTCGCCAGCCCCGCCACGAGGTCGCCGGAAATCCGCAGCAGGAACAGCGTGCTGCCGCCCCCCGGCAGCGGCCACTGGGCAGCCCCCTGCTGCCGGGCGACCTGCGCGCGGGCGGCGGGCAGCTCGGGGTGCGGAGCGGTGTCGGTGTAGCACAGCGCCGAGGGTTTGCCCTGCGCGTCGGGGCAGTCGGCGCTGGGGGCGTCCAGCACCAGCACGCCCCAGGTGCCCGAGGCGAGCGCCGTGGCCGCGAGGTCCTGATAGGCCGCGTACAGCCGGGTCTGGGCGTCGTCCTCGGCCTGGGCGCTGCGGGCGATGAGGGCCAGCCCGCCCGAGGTGAGCTGCCTGGCCTGCGCGTCCCCGAAGTCGCGTACCCGCAGGAACAGCAGCCCCCCGATGAGCAGCAGGGTCAGGGCCACGCCGCCCAGCAGCAGCGCGAGCAGCCGCGCGCTCAGGCCCAGCGGGGTCAGGGACCGGAGGGGCACGCGCCGGGCCTACCGCAGCCGCAGGGCGTAGCCGGCCCCGCGCACGGTATGGATCAGCTCGGGGTCGCCCAGCGCCCGGCGCAGCTGGCGCACGTACACCTCGACGATGTTGTCGTCGCCCAGAAAGCCCGCGCCCCACACCATGTCCAGCAGCGCCGCCTTGCTCAGCGCCCGCTCGGGCTGGCGCAGAAAGGCCGCGAGCAGGTCCAGGGCGCGCGGGGTGAGTTCCAGCGGCTGCCCGGCGCGGGTCGCCTCACGCAGTTCGGTGTCCAGGCTCAGGTCGGCGTAGGTCAGGACCCGGCCCTCCTCGGGAGCCGCGCGGCGCAGCACGGCCCGCAGCCGCGCCACGAGTTCCCCGAAGTGGAAGGGCTTGACGAGGTAGTCGTCGGCCCCCTGGCTCAGCCCGGCGATGCGGTCCTCGACGCCGTCGCGGGCCGTCAGGATCAGGACCGGCACGTTCTGACCGGGGCGGCTGCCCCGGCGCAGGGCGCGCAGCACCTCCAAGCCGCCGACGCCCGGCAGTCCCAGGTCCAGGATCAGGGCGTCGGGGGGACCGGCCGCCAGCAGGTCCAGCGCCTCGCCGCCGCTGGTCGCCACCACGACCTCAAAGCCCTCGTAGCCCAGCCCCAGGCTCAGGTAATCGCGGATGCCCGGATCGTCTTCCACCACCAGCACGCGCGGCATAGGGGGTCAGTGTAGGGCGGCGCGGCCCCCGGCACCCCGCACATGAAGACTTCCGGTCACTCGGCGGCCCGGCCGGCTCCGCCTTCCTCCAGCTCGGCCAGGCGCAGGCCGCGCCCGTAGAAGTCCCAGAATTCGTCGGTCCAGCCCGCGTACAGGCGGCGGCGGTTGGTCGCGTCGGCGGCCTCTAGGGCCTCGCCCAGCGCGCGGTAGAAGCGGCTGCCCTGTTCACGCAGGGCGCGGGCGGTCCAGTAGGTCGGCGCGGCCATCAGGGTGCCCACTCGGGGGTCGGCCACAGGAGGATCGGCAGGGGTGTCCACGGGGGCATGATGCCGCCCGCAGGGCCGTCTGCTAGGCTCCTGGGCATGACGAGGGTCATTGCCATCACGTCGGAAAAGGGGGGCGTGGGCAAGAGCACCCTGGCGGTGCACCTGACCGGCGCCCTGCACGGACGTGGCCTGAACACGCTGCTCGTGGACGAGGACGACCGTGTGGGCAGCGGCCTGCGCTGGGCGCAGCGGGCCCTGGCCGCCGGAACGCCCCTGCCCTTCGGGGTGGTGGGTGCCGACGACGTGAAGCCCAAGATGCTCGCGGGTCTCGACGCCCTGGTGCTGGACACCGAGGGCCGCCCCCGCCGCAAGGAGCTGCGCCAGCTCGGGGGCCGGGCCGACCTGATCCTGGTGCCCAGCGGCGTTTCGCCCCTGGAACTCGACGCGACCCGCGAACTGCTGGAGTTTCTGACCCCCGAATTGGACGCCAAGGGCGGCCGGGCGCAGCTGCGCGTCGTCCTGACCCGCGTGCCCCCGGTGGGCCGCGCGGGCGAGGAAGCGCGCGACGCCCTCGTGCGCGACGGCGCGGCCGTGTGCCGCACGCTGGTGCGCCAGTACGCCGCCTACCAGCGGGCCGCCGAGGCGGGCACGCTCGTGCGCGACGTGCGGGACGAGCGCGCCGCCACCGCCTGGGCCGACGTGCAGGCGCTGGCCGAGGAACTGGTGTAGGGGTGGGACGGTTCGACTATCTGGAGGCCGTCGCGGCGCAGGGCGAGAAGGCCGGGGGCGGCAAGAAGAAGGCCCGCAAGGCCAAAAAGGCCCTCAAGAAGCTGAAGAAGAAGGCTGCGCTGACCCTGGTGGCCGAGCCGGTCGGGCGCCGGGGCGAGACGACCGAGCGTGTGGAGGCCGTGTACGTGCGCAAGGAAACCGTGCGGGCCGTATGGCGCGAGGTCAAGAAGGAGGGCGGCGAGAGTGTGAGCGAACTCGTCGAGGACCTGCTGCTGCGCTGGCTGCGTGAGCGCGCCTGAGCCGGGGGCCGGGCGGGGCGTGGTCGGCCGCTTCGCCCCCAGCCCCACCGGGGCGATGCACCTGGGCAACGCGCGCACGGCGCTGCTGGCCTGGCTGCACACCCGCGCGCAGGGGGGCCGCCACCTCCTGCGCTTCGAGGACCTCGACACCGGGCGCGTGCGCGACTGGGCCTACGACACCACCCGGCGCGACCTGAGCTGGCTGGGCCTGGACTGGGACGCCGAATATGTGCAGTCGCGGCGGCTGGAGCACTACGCCGCCGCCCTGGCGCGCCTGGACACCTACCCCTGTACCTGCACGCGCAGGGAGGTGCTGGCCGCCATCGAGGACAGTGCGGGCGCCCCCCACGGCGAGGAACCGGTATATCCCGGGACCTGCCGGGCGGGCACGGCCCACCCCGGTCGCCCGGCCGCCCTGCGCTGGCGGGTGCCGGACCGGGTGGTGTGCGCCCGCGACGCCCGGAGCGGTCAGGAGCTGTGCCAGGACCTGCCCCGCGAGGTCGGGGACTTCGTGCTGCGGCGCGGGGACGGCGTGTACGCCTACCACCTCGCCGTGGTCGCGGACGACGCCGAGATGGGCGTGACCGACGTGGTGCGCGGCGCCGACCTGTGGCCCGCCACGCCTCGGCAGGTCGCGTTGCAGGGGGCGCTGGGGTACGCCACGCCGCGCTACTGGCACATGCCATTGATGACCGACTACCGGGGCGAGCGGCTGGCCAAGCGGGGCGGGGCGTCGCCCGTTTCAGCGCTGCGGGAGGCGGGGGAGCGGCCGGAACGGGTGCTGGGGGAGCTGGCGCGGTCGCTGGGGTGGGGCGTGCCGGGGGAGGTTACGGCGGCGGAACTGGTGGAGGTGTACCGGGAATGGGCGTTTTAGACTGGAAGTCGGTCGGGTTCTCCTTTCTCCCTCAGCCCCATCAGGGGGAGTTTTTTCGCTGCGCTTGGCAAGAGTCGTCCCGGAAGTCGGCGGGGCCGCTCTGTTTTACAGCGTGACGACTCAGCTCGGGGCCGGACATACTGAGTTGGAATGGCCCGCGCGCTGCGCGCACGACGGCCTTCGGGGGGGTTGGGCGGTGCCCCTGCGGTCGGAGAAGATCAGGCCTTCGATTCCGCTTCTATCCACTCCCCATACCCCACTTACAACCTTGTCCGCACTGCCCACAGCTCGGGGAACAGCACGACTTCCAGCGCCCGGCGCAGATAGCCCGCGCCGCTCGTGCCGCCCGAGCCGGTCTTGAAGCCGATGGTGCGCTCCACCGTCGTCAGGTGGTTGAAACGCCAGCGGCGGAAGTTGTCTTCCACGTCCAGCAGCTTCTCGGCCAGTTCGTACAGGTCCCAGTACTGTTCGGGGTCGCGGTACACGGTGAGCCACGCCTCCAGCACCGCCTCGTCGAGCTGCGTGGGCTCGGCGAGGTCGCGCTCCAGCACGGCCTGGGGAATGGGCAGGCCCCGGGCGGCGAGCAGCCGCAGCGTCAGGTCGTACACGCTGGGGGCACGCAGGGCATCCTGCAAGGGGTCGTGCAGGTCGGGGCGGTGTTCGTGGGGGCGCAGCAGGGCGGGGTTGCGGTTGCCCAGCAGCACCTCGACCATGCGGTAGCCCGCTGACTGGAAGCCCGACGCCGCCCCGAAGGCGCTGCGGAATTGCAGGTAGTCGGCCGGGGTCATGGTCTTGAGGACCTCCCAGGCGTTCGTCAGCTGCTCCTGGGCGCGCACCACCCGCGAGAGCATCTTCAGCGGCGTGTCGGTGACGCCGCCCGCCAGCAGGGTCATGGCCGCCTGCAACTCGCGGATGATGAGACCCAGCCACACCTCCGAGACGTGGTGGACGGCGATGAACAGGTGTTCGTCGTGCGCGGCCGTCACCGGCTGGTGGGCGGCGCGCAGCTCGTCGAGGTGCAGGTAGTCGCCGTAGCTCAGGCGGCGGGTGAAGTCCTGGTAGGCCTGCTCCGGGCTGTCAGCATCCGGCGCGGCGGGTCGGCTCATGCGCGGGCCTCTAATACAGCCTTGATGCCCTGCACGGCCTGCCACATGTCGGCGTGCGAGTGGTACAGCGGCGTCAGCCCGAAGCGCAGGATGTCCGGCGTGCGGAAATCCCCGATGATCCCGGCGGCGATGAGGTCGGCCATGACCTCGCGTGCCTGGGGGTGGCGGTAGCTGACCTGCGAGCCGCGCTCGGCTTCGGCCTCCGGTGTGACGAGCGTCAGGGGAAAGCGGGCCAGCAGCGGCCCCATCAGCGCCATGAAGGTGCGGCTCAGCGACAGCGACTTCTCGCGCACGTCAGCCATGTCCACATCCGCGAACACGTCCAGGGCGGTGTCCAGCGCGCTCAGACTCAGCACCTGGGGCGTACCCACCACGAAGCGGCGCGCGCCGGGGGCGGGGGCGTAGTCGCGGGCCATCTCGAAGGGGTCGGCGTGGCCCATCCAGCCGCTCAGGACCACCGGGGCCGCCGCGTGGTGCCGCTCGGCCACGAACAAAAAGGCGGGTGCGCCGGGGCCACCGTTCAGGAACTTGTAGCCGCAGCCCACCGCGAAGTCGGCGCCGCAGCCGTTCAGGTCCACCCCGAAGGCCCCCGCCGAGTGCGCCAGGTCCCACACGGTCAGGATGCCCTGCGCGCGGGCCTGTGCGCTGAGGGCCGCCATGTCCAGCCGCCGCCCGGTGCGGTAGTCCACCTCGGTCAGGAGCAGCACGCCCACGTCGCCCGTCAGATTCGCGGCGATGTCGGCGGAGGGGACGCGGCGCAGCTCCAGGTCGCCGGTCAGTGTGCCCAGGCCCTGCGCCATGTAGAGATCGGTGGGGAAGTTGTCGGCGTCGGTGAGAATCACGCGGCGCTCTCCGGCCAGGCTCAGGGCGGCGGCCAGCGCCTTGAAGGTATTCACGCTCGTGCTGTCGCCCACCGCGACCTCGTGCGGCGCCGCGCCGATCAGGCGGGCGACCTTGGCGGCCACGCGGTCGGGCAGGGCCATCCAGTCCTGGGCGGCCTCGGCGTCCGCCGTCCACGAGCGGATGAGCTGCTGGCCCCACTCCTGCGAGGCGACGTGCGAGAGCCGCGCGGGTACGCTGCGCGGCATGGCCCCCAGGCTGTTGCCGTCGAGATAGACCAGGCCCCCCGGCAGCACGAATTCTTCGCGCTTGTGCCGCAGGGGATCGTGGGCGTCGAGGGCATGGACGTGGGCGGGGACGGTCTGGTCCTGAAGGGTGGTCATGATGGTTTCTCCTGGGAACGGGGCGGGAGCCGGACGAAGCGGGACTCAGCGCCGCGCGCGCAGGGGACGACCCAGACAGGCGCACCACCAGGGCCGCAGCGCCTGGGCAATTTCATTTGCCGGGGCGTGGGGGCGGGGGTGGGACATGGGGAGAGTATAGGGAGTGGCTGCCCGCCCTGTCCTGCCTACAGCACGCCTTCCAGGTGCTGCGTGTCGGCCAGCCGGACCACCCGCCACGCCCCGGCTTCGCCTTCCAGTTCCGTGACGGCCGTATTGGCGTGGGCATAGCGCTGGTCGTTCCAGGCGTCGTCGAGGGGCACGCGCAGCAGCTCGCACAGCGCGGCCTGAAGCGCCAGCCCGTGCGAGACCACGACGGGGGTGCCGCCCCGCGCCAGGGCGCCCTGCAGGGCCACGCGCAGCCGGGCGCGCACCTGCCCCCCGCTCTCGCCGCCCGCGAACCCGAACGAGCCGTCCTCGTGGCGAATCCGGTCGGCGCTCACGTCCAGGGCGCTGTAGGGGCGGCCCGCCCAGTCGCCCACCTCCATTTCCTGAAGGCCGTCCAGGACGGTCAGGCCCACCCCCAGAGCGTCGGCGATGGCTCCGGCGGTCTGCTGCGCGCGGCGGTAGGTGCTGGCGTAGACGCGGGGGTCCGGGAGCGCCAGAGCGGCCAGGGCCAGTCCGCAGGCCCGCGCCTGGGCCTCGCCGCGCGCGCTGATGACTCCGGGCGCACTGGCCGCTCCCTGCAAGACCTGGCGCTGGTTGTGCTCGGTTTCGGCGTGCCGGACGAGAAACAGGCGGGGCATGGTCCCAGGTTAGCAACCGCCGGGTCCGGTGAACTTTCCTTCAAACTTAGACCAGATGTCTACATTTCCCTAACACCCGTTTGGTATGGGCCCGTACCCTGGGGCCATGTCCCTGACGATTCCTGCTTTTCCGCAGCCGGACGGGCGTGGGCGCTACGGCCGCTACGGTGGCCGCTACGTGCCTGAGACGCTCATTCCGGCCCTCGACGAACTCGAGGCCGCCTACAACGAGGCCAAGCGCGACCCTGAGTTCCTGGGCGAACTCGCCGGGCTGTTCCGCGACTACGTCAACCGGCCCAGCACCCTGTACCTCGCGCGCAACCTGACGGCGCACGCGGGCGGCGCCAAGATCTACCTCAAGCGCGAGGACCAGAACTTCACGGGCGCGCACAAGATCAACAACTGCCTCGGGCAGGCGCTGCTCGCCAAGCGCATGGGCAAGAAGAAGGTCATCGCCGAGACGGGCGCGGGCCAGCACGGCGTCGCCTCGGCCACGGCGGCGGCGCTGCTGGGCCTGGAGTGCGTGGTCTACATGGGCGAGGAGGACATCCGCCGTCAGGCCCTCAACGTCTTCCGCATGAAGCTGCTGGGCGCCGAGGTCCGGCCCGTGACGAGCGGCACCGGTACCCTCAAGGACGCCACCAACGAGGCCATCCGCGACTGGGTGACCAACGTGCGCGACACCTTCTACATCCTGGGCAGCGTGGTCGGGCCGCATCCCTACCCGGCGATGGTCCGCGACTTCCAGAGCGTGATCGGCGAGGAAGTGAAGGCGCAACTGCTGGAGCACGAGGGCCGCAGCGTGCCCGACGCCATCGTGGCCTGCGTGGGGGGCGGCAGCAACGCCATCGGTATCTTCGCACCCTACGCCTATCTGCCGCCGGAGCAGCGCCCGCGCCTGATCGGTACCGAGGCCGCCGGCGAGGGCGTCGAAACCGGCAAGCACGCCGCCAGCGTGGCGGGGGGCCGGGTCGGCGTGCTGCACGGCTCGCTGATGTACCTCATGAACGACGACGAGGGCCAGATCATCCCGCCGCACTCGATCAGCGCGGGGCTGGACTACCCCGGCATCGGGCCGGAGCACTGCTTTTACAGCGACGCGGGCATGGCCGAGTACGTGCCCGTGACCGACGCGCAGTCGCTCGAGGCCCTGCAACTCCTGACGCGCATGGAGGGGATCATTCCGGCCATCGAGAGCGCGCACGCCATCTACTACGCCGTGGAACTGGCGCGCACCATGAAGCCCGAGGAAGTGATCGTGGTGAACCTCTCGGGGCGCGGCGACAAGGACGTGGTCGAGGTGATGCGCCTGCTGGGCGAGAACCCGGCCGGGGAGGCGAAGGCATGAGCATGACGGCGACGGAAACGGCGACGGAAACGGCGACGGCGGCGACGGTGCGCGGCGCGGCCCGCATCCACGCGGCCTTTGAGCGGGCCAGGGCCGAGGGACGCGCGGCCTTCATTCCCTTCATGACGGCCGGCTACCCGAGCGCCGAGGAATTCCCGGCGGTGGCCGACGCCCTGCTGGCGCGCGCCGACGTGCTGGAGGTCGGCATTCCGTACTCGGACCCGCTGGGCGACGGCCCCACCATCCAGCGGGCCTCCGAGCAGGCGCTGGCGGGCGGCACGAGCACGCGGCGCACCATCGACCTGATCGCCGGGCTGCGCGGGCGCCACGACACGCCCATCGTGATCATGACCTACGTCAACCCGATCTACGCGGTCGGCCCGGCCGAGTTCATGCGGCTGGCGGCCGAGGCGGGGGTGGACGGCCTGATCCTGCCCGACCTGCCGCCCGACCAGGACATCGAGATCGCGGACCTCGCCGCGCAGCACGGTCTGGCCGTGACCTTCCTGATCGCCCCGACCTCGACCCCCGAGCGCGTCAAGCTCGTGGCCGAGGCCTGCACCGGGTTCCTGTACGCGGTCAGCGTGACCGGCGTGACCGGCACCCGCGAGGGCGCGGCGCTGGGCGAGGTGCCCCGCATGCTGGCGCTGGCCCGGCAGTACGCCCGCGTGCCGGTGGCGGTGGGCTTCGGCGTGAAGGACGCCGCGACCGCCGCCCAGGTGGCGCAGGTGGCCGACGGCGTGGTGGTGGGCAGCGCCTTCATCAACGCGGTGAAGGAAGGCCAGGATGTGGGCGCGCTGGCCGACGGCATCAAGGCGGGCTGCCGGAAGTAGGCCGCGCCGCGACAAGGACACTCCCCGTGACCGTTCTAGTCCGGGGAGCCTTTTTGCGGCGGGTCTTACAGCGGTCTTCGGCTCCGTACGGGGGCGTGGGGCTGGCCGCTTCTCCTGTTCAGGGGTTCGCTCTCCTCAATGCAGAGGGACCGAGGGGAGCCCCTGGCCCCTTCGGACGCTGCGCTCAGGCCGCCCGGGCCTCGGCTTCGGCCAAGTGGCGCTTCTGCCGGCGCACCGTGAGCTGCATGATGATCCAGCCGGTGAGGGTCAGGGCGGCGCACAGCAGGTACACCGAGCGGTAGCCGAAGAGCTGCGCGCAGGCCCCCGACACGATGCCCGAGAGCATGGCACCGACATTGTTGGTGTTGGCGAACAGCGTGGTGGCGACGCTGAAGCGCCCCGGCATCAGCTCCTGGAAGTAGGCCATGCCCAGCCCCGCCATGACCGCCAGCACGGCCGCGCGCACGACCTGCGACAGCACGAGCAGTACGGTCCCCGAGGCGAAGTACACGAGCGCGAAATGCACCACGAACAGCAGCAGCGCCGCCCGGATCAGGACGTTCAGGGGAGGCAGCCGGCGCAGCGCGACCAGCGCCAGCATCGCCGGAATTTCCAGCAGGGCGCACAACCCGACCAGGAACCCGACCTCGCCCTGGGTGCCGCCCAGGGTCTTGGTGACGAACAGCGGGAACATGGTCAGGCCCATGCTCATGCTCATGCCGTACAGCACGAAGGCGAAGGCCGCCTGCACGATGGGCGACGGGCCTGTGGGCGCGCCGGGCCGGGCGGCGGCGGGAGTGGTGGGCTGCGGGGGCCGGGGCGCCACGCGCAGCAGTGCCAGCGCCGCGAGCACGAAACATGCCGCCGTCGCCAGAAAGGTGCCCCTGAAATCCCAGACGGCCAGCAGCACGGCCCCCAGTCCCGGCCCGACCACCCACGACAGCGAGAACACCGAGCGCAGGACGGTCAGGGCGCGTTCGGGCAGGTCGCCGGGAGCGTCCGCGAAGCGCGCGCGCGCGAACGAGAACAGCTGCGGAAAGGCCGCCGCCCCCGTGCCCAGGAAGACCATCCCCGCAATCAGAATGGCCGGGTACGAGCGCAGCGAACTCAGCAGCAGGTAAGCGGTGGCCCCGGCGCCCAGCGTGAGGAGCACGAGCGGCTTGCGGTTGGGCAGGCGGTCCGAGAAGCGCGCCAGCAGGGTGCTGATCAGCACGCTCGCCACCGCGTTCAGGGTCAGGAAGATGCCCAGTTGCAGCGGCGTCATGTGGACCTCGTTCACGCCGAACAGCGCCATGAACGGGTTCGCCAGCGAGAGGCCGAAGCCCAGCAGGAACACCGACGCCGACAGCTCCAGGGCGTGGGGCAGCCGCGCCAGCGAGCGCAGCAGCTCGCCGGCCGAGGGCTGGGCGGCCACTTCCGGGGTAGGAGGCGGGGGTGGGACGGTCATCGGGCGGCACCGGGCATAGGCGCACTCTAGGCTCTGAAACGGTTCAGTGTCTGTCCTGGCCGAACGGCCCGAGTGTCCGCCGCTACAGTGGGCGGCATGCCCTGGCTCAAGCACCGGCGCGTCGGCGAGGCCGACGTGTATTCCCTTACCGACGGACAGTTTCGCCTCGATGGCGGCGCGATGTTCGGCAGCGTTCCCAAAGTGCTGTGGGAGCGCGTGGCCCCTGCCGACCTCGACAACCGCATCCGGCTGCGCATCAACCCGTTGCTCATTCGGCTGGATGGCCAGAACATCCTCGTCGAGACGGGCATGTGGGACCGGGGCGGCCCCAAGTTCGAGGACATGTACGCCCTGGAACGCGACGAGACGGTCTTCCGGGGGCTGCGCGAGGTCGGCCTGGACCCCGAGGACATCCACCTCGTGATCAACACGCACCTGCACTTCGACCACTGCGGGCGCAACACCGGCCTGACCGGCGAGCCGACCTTCCCGAATGCGCGCTACGTGGTCCAGAGGCGCGAACTCGAAGACGCCCTGCATACCCACGAGCGCAACCGCGCGAGCTATATCCCCGAGACGTTCATGCCCATTCTGGGCGCCGGACTGTTCGAGGTCGTGGAGGGCGAGACCGAGCTGTTGCCCGGCCTGAGCGTGCTGCCGCTGCCGGGGCACAACCTGGGGCAGCAGGGCGTGGTGCTGCGCTCGGGGGGCGACACGCTGGTCTACTGCGCCGATCTGGTGCCCACGCTGGCGCACGCGCCGTATCCGTACATCATGGGCTACGACCTGTACCCGGTCACGACCCTGGAGACGCGCAAGGCGTACCTGCCCGTGTGGCACGAGGAGGGCGCGGTCGTCTGCACGCCCCACGACCCGGACGTGGCCTTCGCGCGGCTCGTGGAGGGCAAGCGGGGGTACACGTTGCAGGGACTGGACTGAACACGGAAAGCCCCACCCTCCGCAGAGGGTGGGGCTTTCCAGTGCGGCCGAGGCTCAGGGCAGGGTGCTGAGGTAGGCCAGCGGGGTGCCGTTCGCCGCCGAACCCGTCGTCAGGAAGGTCAGGCCGCCGCCCGCATTCAGGGCGCTGCCCATCGGCTGGTCGGTCAGGATCAGGGTGGGGGTGCTGCCAGTGGCCACGCGCGCCACCCCCTGGTAGGTGGTGAGCCACAGCACGCCCGGCTGCTGGCGGTCGAAGCCCAGCAGGCGCAGGTAGCTCGCGCCGCTGGGGGCCGGGAAGGTGGTCGAGGTGCCGTCCGTGTTCACGCGGGTCAGGGCGCCGTAGGCGAGCAGCCAGGCCTCGCCGGTGTCGCTCACCGCGCCGCTTTCCACCGTGCCGCCGCCGGTCGTGGGCAGAACGGTGGTCTTGGCCGTCTCGGTGTCGATCAGGACCGGCTTGCTGTTGTACCCGCCCAGATAGAGCAGGTAGCGGCCACTGGCGCTGCGGCTGAAGGCCAGGTTGCTCGAGTTGCTGCTATACGCCCCCTCGGGGTCCACGGCAGCGATCTGACCGGTGGCCGGGGTCCAGACGAAGAGGCCATAGCGGAACACACCCATCTCCTCCTTGGCGGTACCCACATACCAGACCCGGCCCTGTGCGTCGGCCACCGGCCCCGAGAGCAGGGCTTGGGGGCTGATGGCTGCCGGCACGTCGTAGACGGTGACCTTGCCCGCATCGTCGAAGCGGTAGAACTTCTTCCCACTGTCGTTCCAGGTGCCTGCCGCGTACACGTCGCCGCCCGGAATGGAGATCAGGCCGCCGGAGACATTCTCCAGCTTGACCTCGGTGGCCGCCTTGCCCTCCACGAGCCGCTGAAAGGTCGCCAGAGTTTTCGCCCCGGCCGTGTACGTGTACGCAGACGTGATCCAGACGCCCTGGGCCGCCGGGGTCAGGCTGGAGGGGGCCTGCTGCACCTCGATGCGGGTCCGGGCGGGCTTGACCCGCAGGGTCGCCGTGGCCACGCCGATGCTGTCGCCGCCGACCTTCAGCTTGAGGTCGCCCAGCGTCGCCGTGCCCGCCACCTGCACCGCCAGGTCCAGGTTGGTGGTCGTGCCGGGGGTCAGCGTGACCTGCCTGGGGGCCGCGCTGACGCCGGCGGGCGGGTCCACGAGACCGACCGTGACAGGCCCGCTCAGGCCGTCTTGTGGCGTCAGGCTCAGTGCCAGGGTGGACGATTCGCCCACATAGCCGTTCAGGAAGTCGCCGCCGAGCCACAGCTGTGCCGAGGGCACGCGAATGTCGGCCTGCAGGCGCGCGCCCCCTACGGTCCGCCCGTTCTGGCGGGCCAGCAGGTGCAGTTCTCCGCTGAAGGTCGCGGCGCCACTGCCCGCAGCGAAGGTCAGGGTGGTGGTCACGGCCTGGGTGCGCGGGCCTCCCAGGGCGCCCAGGCCCCGGGGCCGCGCGGGGGCCCGCTGGGCCCTCAGGGTGGGCAGGCTCAGGGTGCCGGGGGTGACGGTCACGCCCGGCAGGTCGGTCGAGAGGGTCACGTCGCCCGAGATGCCGCCGTCCTGATAGACGCGCACCTCCCGTTTGGCCGACTGCCCGGCCCGCAGCACCAGCGGCGAATCGTCGGTAAAGCTGAAGACCACCTCCGGGCTGTAGGCGACGAACTTCAGGTCGGTCGGGACCGTACGGTCCACACTGGCAAATTGCAGCGCGCTCGCCGAGGGCTGTTTGACGATGATCGTGTTCCATCCGGCACGCAGGTCCAGGTTCAGGTCGAGGCTCAGGGTACGGCAGCGCAGGGTCCCCCTGAAAGTCGCGTCGGCCGAGGAATACATGCGCGTCAGCGGTTCGCCGTCGCTGCGGCGGGTCTGCGTCACTGTGCCCAGCAGGTCGCCCTGCGAGGTGGCCGCGACCACGTCCACCAGATCAATCTGGACGTCAGGCACGCTGCGGGCGCCGCTGAACGTGCAGTCGCTCATCAGCGAAGCAGTGCTGGTCGGCGCGGGCAGCGTGACGCTCACCGTGCCGTCGCTGCCGATGCGGCTGCCGGTCAGGGGCACCGAGTCGTCGCCCAGGCGCGACACCATGGCTGGGGTGAGCGCGCCGTAGTTCCAGCCGCTCAGCTGGCCGCTCAGGACGGCGGGGTCGGTGGTATCAGGCGTAGGTCCGGGCGTGGGCGTAGAGCCGCCGCAGGCCACGAGCAGTCCACTCAGCAGGAGGGGGGACATCAGTCGTTTCTTCATCTCGACTCAGGATTCTAAGAAAGAGGAGGCGGCTCTGTAGCTGCATCTGCCCCGCGCCGCCGCGAAGACGGCGCGGTTCCTGCCCGTCTATCCCACCCCCCCGCGCCGCCACCCCCGCGCGCTATCCTGCGCGCATGTTCACCGCACCGCCGCAGAACCGGGCCGCCACTGGCCTTCTTCTTCGACTGGGGCGTTGAGCGCGCAGACCCGGCGTTCAACAGTGCCCCCGCAGCGACGACGCGCGGGGGTTTTCGCTTGGGGCGCGAATGGAGGGATGGGGTATGGGAATGACGATTGCCGAGAAGATTCTGGCGGCCCACAGCGGCCACGACCACGTGGTGCCGGGCCAGCTCATCGAGTGCGCCACCGACTGGGTGCTGTGCCACGAGATCACCACCCCCGCCGCGCTGCGCATGCTCGAAGAGCGCGGCATGGACAAGGTCTTCGACCCCTCGCGCATCGTGGCGGTGCCCGACCACAGCGTGCCGGCCATGAACATCAAGGCCGCCAAGATGTACCAGAAGCTCAAGTCCTGGGTGCAGGAAAAGGGCGTCAAGCACTTCTTCGACGTGGGGCGCGGCGGCATCGCGCACGTCGTGCTGGAGAATACCGGCCTGGTCAACCCCGGGCAGACCCTGGTATCGGGCGACTCGCACACCTGTAACGCGGGCGCGCTGGGCATGTTCGCCACGGGCGTCGGCAGCACCGACCTCGCGGGCGCGATCTACGCCGGCAAGGTCTGGTTCAAGATTCCCGAGACCATGCTCATCCGCGTGACCGGCGAAATGCAGCCGGGCGTGACCCCCAAGGACATCGTGCTGGAGGTCATCAAGCGCATCGGGGCCGACGGCGCGAACTACATGGTCATGGAGTGGGTGGGCGACACCATCGACCGCATGGACATGGAGGGCCGTTTCACCCTGACGAACATGGCCATCGAGGCGGGCGGCAAGACCGGCATCGTGGGCGTGGACGACACCACCCGCCAGTATCTGCGTGACCGCGGCGTCGAGCCGGGCAGCTACACCGAGTACGCCTCGGACCCCGACGCGAAGTACAAGGTGGTCGTCGAGATCGACGCCGCCGCCGTCGAGCCGACCGTCGCCTACCCCCACATCCCCAGCAACGGGCGCGTGGCGGGCAGCGACCGCATCGCCGTGACGCACGCCTACGTGGGCAGCTGCACCAACGGCCGCATCGGCGACCTGCGCGACGTGGCCCGCATCCTCAAGGGCCGCAAGGTCGCCGACGGCGTGCAGATGATCGTGGTGCCCGCCACCCAGGCCATCTGGAAGCAGGCGGCGCAGGAAGGCCTCATGGAGATCTTCGTGGACGCCGGGGCCAGCGTCAGCTACCCGTCCTGCGGGGCCTGCCTGGGTATGCACTCGGGCGTGCTGGGGCCGGACGACGTGTGCATCAGCTCCTCCAACCGCAACTTCGTGGGCCGCATGGGCGACCCCAGCGCGCAGATCTATCTCGCCAGCCCGGCGACGGTGGCGGCGAGCGCGGTCGCGGGCTTCATCAGCGACCCGCGCGAGTACAACGCGCCTGCTCCCGGCACCGAGGCGGCCGACTGATGAACGTGCTGCTGGCGGTGGCGGCGCTGCATCTGGTGGTGCTCGTCGTGCCGGGGCCGGACGTGCTGCTGGTCAGCCGCGCCGCCCTGGCCCGGTCGCGCCGCGCGGCCCTGCTCGCGGGCCTGGGCGTGTGCCTGGGCATCGCCTGCTGGGCGGGGCTGGCGCTGCTGGGCATCAATTTCCTGTTCGCGCAGTTTCCCTGGATTCACGGCGTCATCAAGGTGGCGGGGGGGCTGTACCTGCTGTGGATGGGCCTGAACCTCTGGCGCAGCGCCGGGCACGGCGAGGCCGAGGCGGGGGCGCAGTCGCCCGCCGTGGCCCACAGTGACTGGGCCAACCTGCGCGCGGGCTTCCTGACGAACATCGCCAACCCCAAGGCGGCGGTGTTCTTCGGCAGCGTGTTTTCCAGCGTGCTGGGCGCGCACACCACCCCCGGCCTCAAGCTGGCGGTGTTCGGCGTGGTCGTCTCGCTCAGCCTCGCGTGGTTCGTGCTGGTGGCCTGCGGCATGTCCACCCGGCCGGTGCAGGCCGCCTACCTGCGCGCCCGCAAGGGCATTGACCGGGTGGCCGGCACGCTGATGCTGGGCTTCGGCGGCCTGCTGCTGGCCTCGCGCGAGTAGGGCCGTTCCCGTTCTCTGCCGGGCGGCTTTGCAGGTCCGCCCCGCTCTTCTCGGCACGCGCGCTTCGTGGGGCCAGACGGAGACGGCTCTTTTGGCAGATGTTCTAAGCTGGGGGTCTCATGGGTGAAGCCAAACGACGCAAACAACTCGGCCTGATGCCGACCGTCCTGCCTTTCGAGGCGCAGTTGCACACGGACGGCACCGTCTCCTTCGTGCGTGGCCCCGACGACGCCCGGCAGCGCCGCCTGATCGAGGACGCCCTGACCCTGACCCAGGCCTTCGGCGCGGGCTGGGAGGGCGAGTACCGGGGTGTGCAGGTGCTTTCGGGCGGCTACCGGGGCAACCGCCTCGTCACCGCCGAGGACGTGCAGGCCATTCCCGTGCCCCCGCTGCGGCGCGTGACCGGCGAACTCGTGCTGGGCAAGAACGCCGCCGACGTGGACGGCGTGGCCCTGGAAGTCGAGGGCGGCGCGGTGCGGCTGCGCGACCAGCGCCACTCGCTGGACGGCGAGCGCTGGGAGGCCTTCCCGACCCTGCGTGACCCGCAGCGCATCATGCGCCTGCTCGAAGATCACCCGGCCTTCAAGCTTCAGGGCGAGCTCATCGGGCAGTTCACGGCTGAAGGCTGGGCGCAGGGGCGCATCGACATCACCCCCGACCCGCCCGAGGACCTGCTCGAAGCGCTGGAGGACGTGACGCGGCTGTGGCACGGCGCCACCCCGGAGCAGTGGGCCGACATCCACCGCGAGACGCTGGACGACACGCAGGCTGAGGTGCCTCAGGCCCGGCGCACCACCTTCGAACTGCGCCGCGCCGCGCCCCTCCAGTCGCCTTTGAGCGAGGTCTTCGCCATCCGCCGCGACGCCGAGTTCTTTCCGACCGAGCACCAGACCTACACCCTCGACGGCGAGACCTGGCACGCCTACGACAACCCCGGCGCGGTGGCCGAGGAGGGCAACCTCATGCCCGAGCTGGCCGAATTCTTCGACATGAACATGGTCCCCGTGACCGTGTACGCCGACGGCCGCGTCGAGTGGCAGGAAGACGACATCCCCGCCGAGCACGCCGAGCGCATCCGCGAGGACCTGCGCGAGAGCACCGGGGCCGGCAACGCCGAGGCCTGGGCCGAGTGGACGACCCGCATGTTCACCGAGACCTTCGCCGAGGAACTCGACGTGCCCGAGGGCACGAAGCTGCCCGCCCCCGTCGCCGTGCGCCTCGACCTGCCCGCCGACGCCCTGACTGACGACAGCCCGCTCGCCCAGACCTTCATCGAATCCGAAGTGACCTTCGACGGCCAGCAGTGGCGCGACCTCTACGACGAGGAAGTGCCCGAGGAACTGTCGGCCTTCGCGGCGGGCCAGCAGGAGAACTGAGCCGGGTCCCGGGCGGGCGCCGTCCCGGGCCGCAGACCCGCGCCCCGTGTCCCCCGCCCCGCCTCCCTTTCCATTCCGACCAAGGAGTCATCCATGCCCACTGTCCACGTGTTCGCCCGTGACCACATCAACACCGACGAGATCATTCCTGCCCGGCACCTGACCACCGATGTGGAGGCCGAACTGGCCCCCTACGCGATGGAGGACTACGACAAGGGCTTCGTGAAGCGCGTGCAGAAGGGCGACATCATCGTCGCCGGGGCCGACTTCGGCTGTGGCAGCAGCCGCGAGCACGCCGTCTGGGCGCTGCGCGGCGCGGGCGTGGCGGCCGTCATCGCGCCCAACTTCGCGCGCATCTACTACCGCAACTCCATCAACAACGGCTTTCTGGCGCTGGAATGCGAGGGCATCGTCGAGGCCTTCCAGGACGGCGACCCGGCCGATCTGGACCTCGCGGGCGGCACCATCACCAACACGCGCACCGGCCAGAGCCTGACCTTCGTGCCGGTGCCGCAGTTCGCGCTGGACGTGCAGCGGGCGGGCGGCTGGCTGGAATACATGAAGGCCAACGACGAGGCGGCGCTGGAAGCCGAGCGTCTGGACACGGCCAGCACCTCGGCCGGGCACGGGCACGCGGGCACGCCGCTGGGCGACGACGCCGCCAAGGAAGACGGCCCCAGGGAGACGCACCATGCCTAAGATCGTGACCCTGCCGGGCGACGGCATCGGGCCCGAGGTGACGGCGGCGGCGGTGGCCGTGCTGCGCGAGGTGGCCCCCGACGTGACCATCGAGGAACACGCCATCGGCGGCGGGGCCTACGAGGCGCACGGCGAGCCCTTTCCGGCCGCGACCCGCGACGCCCTGAAGGACGCCGACGCCGTGCTGCTGGGCACCGTGGGCGGCGCGCACGACTCGCCCTGGAACAAGCTGCCCCGGCCCCTGCGCCCCGAGTCCGGGTTGCTGTCCCTGCGCAAGGCGCTGGGCTGCTACGCCAACCTGCGTCCCGTGCGCGTGCAGCCGGGCCTAGAGCACCTCTCGCCCCTCAAGCCCGAGCTGGCGCGCGGCGTGGACATCCTCATCGTGCGCGAGCTGCTGGGCGGCATCTATTTCGACGGCGACCGCAAGATCGAGGGCGACACGGCCTACAACACCATGCGCTACACGACCCCCGAGGTCGAGCGCGTGGCGGATATGGCCTTCTGGGCCGCCGAGCAGAGAAAAGGCCGCGTGACCAGCGTGGACAAGGCCAACGTGCTCGAAGTGAGCGAGCTGTGGCGCCGTGACGTGCAGGCCCTGCGCGACCGCAAGTACCGGGGCGTCCACCTGAACCACGAGTACGTGGACAGCGTGGCCATGCTCATCGTCTCGGACCCGGGCCGCTACGACGTGATCGTCACCGAGAACCTGTTCGGGGACATCCTCTCGGACCTCGCCGCCGTGATTCCGGGCAGCCTGGGCCTGATGCCCTCGGCGTCGCTGGGCGACGGCCCCGGCCTCTTCGAGCCGATCCACGGCAGCGCGCCCGACATCGCGGGCAAGGGAATCGCCAACCCCGCCGCCGCCATCATGAGCGTGGGGATGCTGCTGCGCCACGGCCTCTCGCGCAGCGACGCCGCCAACGCGGTGGACCGCGCCGTGGCCCTCGCCCTGCGCGCCCACCCCACCCGCGACCTGGGCGGCACGGCCGACACCCAGACCTTCACCCGCGCCGTGCTGGACGCGATGGAAACGCCCGCCGTAGGCTGAGCGCGAAGTATGAAGAGTGGGGGCGAGCGATTCGGCTCGCCCCTGCTGGTCTGTGAAGATGTAGCCCTCACTGTCCAGTTCCCCTCGAAGGCCGTCGTGTGCGCAGCGCGCGGGCCATTCCAGATGGCCAGGGCTGGCCCCGAGCTGAGCTGTCACGCCGCAGGGCAAAGCTGCCCTACTGACTTCCGGGACGACTCCTGCCGAGCGCAGTGCTGAGCGCTCCCCTCCCAGCGGGAGCGGGCTGGGGGAGAGGGTAAACGAGACCCGAACGCCTTCCCGCTCCAGGCCCATTGCCTGCCCCCACCCCCACGCGCCATCCTGACCCCATGCCTGCCGTCACCTTCCCGGCCCCCCGCCGCATCCCCTACCCGGGCGGCTGCGTGCTGGAACCCGCCCCCTACGCCCTGGACTACCTCCTGAAGTGGCCCGCCGACGTGACGGTGGCGGGGCAGCTCCACCCGAACACGCCCGTGTTTCCCCTGCTGCGTGACCTCCTGGCCGACCCGGCCAAGTACGGCGTGACCCCCGCCGACGCCGAAGCGGCCAGGAGCCTGTTCCTGGACGTGGCCGGTCAGGCGCTGGAACAGGAGGGCGGGCAGCGCGCATGGCTGGAACGGGAGTTCGCCCGCTGAGCCGCGAGCCGCTCACCCTGCCGGGGCTGCTGCCCCCCCTGCCGGCCGAGGCCCTGCATGCCCGCGTGGCGCGGACCCTACGGGGGGCAGTGTCGGAAGGCGCGCTGCCGGGCGGCACCCGGTTGCCGGGGCACCGCGCACTGGCGCAGGCCCTGGGGGTCTCGCGCAATACCCTGGTGGACGCCCTGGCCCAGCTGGAAGCCGAGGGCTACGTCGAGGCGCGGGGCCGCAGCGGCACGCGCGTCCTGTTGCCCGTCCTGGACCTGCCGGGCACCGGCTCCGCGCCGGCTCCCCGGCTGCCCCTGAGCGCCTGGGCCGAGCGCGCCCTGGCCGGGCAACTGGAGGACGCGGGCGGCGACTACGCCACCGACTTCCGGGTGGGGCAGCCGGTGCCCGAGCTGTACCCGGCGCGGGCCTGGGCGCAGGCGCTCGCTCGCCGCGCCGCGCAGCCCCTGACGGGCAGCGGGGGCGACGATCCCCTCGGGCCGCTCGACACCCGCCGCGCCCTGGCGGCCCACCTGCGCGCCGAGCGGGGGGCACAGGTCACGCCCGAGATGCTCATGCTCACCGGGGGGACGCAACCCGCGCTCGACGCCCTGGCGCGCCTGTTCCTGGAGCCGGGCCGGGTGGCCGCCGCCGAGGTGCCCACCTACCCGGCGGCGCTCGCCGCCCTGAGCGCCACCGGAGCCGAGGTGCGCGGCGTACCGGTGGACGGCGGCGGCCTGTGTCCCGAAGCCCTGCCTCCGCAGGCCTCGCTGCTGTACCTCACGCCGGGATGCCAGTACCCCACGACCGTCACGCTCGGCGCGGCGCGGCGGCGTGAGGTGCTGGCCTGGGCGCGCGGGGCCGGGGCGTATCTCCTCG
Organism: Deinococcus gobiensis I-0; assembly: GCF_000252445.1. Classification (GTDB taxonomy): domain Bacteria; phylum Deinococcota; class Deinococci; order Deinococcales; family Deinococcaceae; genus Deinococcus; species Deinococcus gobiensis. The sequence continues at coordinate 1,188,039 of NC_017790.1, forward strand.
AAGACGACTACGCCGCCGACCTGCACCACACCGGCCGCGCCCCCACCGTGATGCAGGGCCTCGCGCCCGAGCGGGTGATCCTGCTGGGCAGCTTTTCCAAGAGCCTCGCGCCGGTCACCCGCAGCGGCTTCGTGGCTGCGCCGCCCGAGGTGCTGCGGGTGCTGGCGGCGACCCGGCCGCTCACCGACCGCTTTCCCGGAACCCTCGACGCGCTGGCGCTGGCCGACCTGCTCGCCTCGGGCGGATACGCGCGGCACCTGCGCCGGGCGCGGCAGGCCCTGGCCCACCGCCACGACGTGCTGCTCGCGGCCCTGACGAACCTGCTGCCCGGCTGGCAGCCCCGGCCGGCGCGGGCGGGCCTGCACCTGTACGTGACCCTCCCCCCCGGCCTGAGTGCGCCGGCGGCGCAGGCCGGGGCACGGGCGGTGGGGGTGGCCCTCTCGCCGGTATCGGGGCCGGGGCAGGCGGGGGTGCTGCTCGCCTACGCCCACCTGCCCCCCGAGGCCATCCGGGCCGGTGTGGGCCGGCTGGCGCGGCAGTTCGCCTGAGCGGCCGGGCTACACTGCGGGGCGATGCGTTACGTGCTCGCGGTGCTGGTGGTCGCCCTGGCGACGCTCTATTTCACGGTGGGGCTGCGCCTGGGGGCCGTCACCCTGACCGAGACGTATCTGCTCAACGCCACCGGCACCAACACCTACCGCTACGCGACGGCCGATGCCCGGCAGCGGGTCGGCGTGACCGGGGCCTGCCGGGTGCGCGGCGGCGAGGCCACGGTACGCCTGCTGGCCCCCGACGGCACCCAGATCGCGGGCCAGACCTGCCGCGAGGGCGAGTGGAGCCTGAACGTGGTGGGCGGCGGGCAGCCCGGTACCTACCGCGTGGTCGTGGAGTTCGACCACTACACGGGCCGTCTCAATTTGCAGGAGGCGCATTCCACCGCGCCGTGAGCAGGCCCACGGCCGCGCCGAGCGGCTCAGTCCTGCGGAGCCTGTTCCAGTGTGGTGGGCAGTTCGCCGCCCAGGGTCACCCACGCGTCCAGCAGATCGTCGGGCACAGGGGCGTGCAGCCGCAGCGCCTCGCCGCTCACCGGGTGCGGCACGCTCAGGAAGTGGGCGTGCAGGGCCTGCCGGGGCATGACCGCGCTCTCGCGGCCGTACACCGCGTCGCCCAGGATCGGGCTGCCGAGGTGCCCCAGGTGGACCCGGAGCTGGTGGGTGCGCCCGGTCCGGGGCTGCGCCCGCACCAGGGCCAGCGTGCGCCCGTGCCCGTCGGGGTGCGCGGCGAGCGGCGTGAACAGGGTCTGGGCCTCGCGCGCCTGCGCGCCGCCCACCGTCATGCGCTGGCGCTGCACCGGGTGGCGGCCGATGGGCACGTCCACCGCTGCGGGGTGGTCGGCGCGCCACTGCCCGGCGGCGATGGCCAGATAGGTCTTGCGGGTTTCGCGGTCCTTGAAGGCAGCAGCGAGGCTGGCGTGGGCCGCGACCGTCTTGGCGACCACGATCACGCCGCTCGTGTCCTTGTCCAGCCGGTGCACGATGCCGGGGCGGTAGCCCTCGGGGCCGTCGAAGTCCTGCTGCTCGGGCAGGCTCATACGGCCCAGCAGCGCGTTGACCAGGGTGCCGCTGCTGACCCCCGGCGCCGGGTGCGTGACCATGCCCGGCGGCTTGTTGATCGCCACGAGGTGCTCGTCCTCGTACAGCACGTCGAGCGGCACGGTCTCGGGCAGCACGGCCGCCTCCCGGACCGGTGGGGGCGTGACCAGCAACGTCTCGCCGCCGCGCAGCTTGTGCCCGGGCTTGAGCAGCACCGCGCCGCCCACCTGCACGTGCCCGCCCGCGATCCAGCCCGCGACCTGCGAGCGGCTCACCCCGCTCTGGGCGGCCAGCACGGCGTCCAGGCGGCCGGGGGTGGCGGTCAGGGCCAGGGGGGCGGGGGCGGCGGCGTCGGTGTTCACAACCGCCCAGCCTAGCGCACGCCGGACGCCTCCGGGCAGATCGGCGCAACTTTCCGCCGCGCCCGGCGTATACCCAGGTATGAGCAAGACCTTCCGGCTGCCGCTGCTGGCGGCCCTTCCCGCCGTGCTGGCCAGCTGCGGGGGCGACCCCGACCTGAACCAGTACCGCCGCACTTCCTTCAATTCCTACGCCGAGTGCGTGCGCGCCTACCAGCCCCAGATCGCCCGGGGCCTGCAAAATCCCTGCCAGAAGACCGCGCGCACGGGCGGCGGGTCGTTCTATTACGGCCCGTATTTCTTCGCGGGGCGCAGCAACACCCGCTACCTGGGTTACGACCGCAGCGGCGGCGTGGCCGGGCAGGGCCTGAGCTTCGACAGCAAGGGGAGTGTCCGCACCTTCAGCAAGCCGGGCACGGGCCGGGGCGGCTTCACCAGCGGCAGCCGGTCGCGCGGCGGCGGCAGCTTCGGCGGCTGATGCGGCGCCTCACCCTGCCCCCCCGTCCCGACTGGCCGCGCCGCCTGGAAGAGGTCGGGATGACGTGGTACGCCCCCACCCCCGAACATCCGGTGCCGTACTGGGGCGAGGAAGGCTACTACGCCCTGACCCGCGCGCAGGTGGACGGCCTGCGCCGCGACGCGCAGCTCCTGACCGACCTCGTGCTGGAGGCGACCGGCGCGGCCATCGAGGAGGGGCGGCTGGCCGAGCTGGGCATCCCGGCCTTCCTGCACGGGGCCATCCGCGAGTCCTGGGACCGCGACGACCCGACGCTGTACATGCGCCTGGACCTCGCCTGGGACGGCGTGGGGCCGCCCAGGTTGCTGGAGGTCAACGCCCAGACGCCCACCAGCCTGATCGAGGCGAGCGTGTGCCAGTGGCACTGGCTCGAAGACCGGCTGCGGGCTGGGCAGCTCGCGGCGGGCACGGAGCAGTGGAACACCGTCCACGAGGGACTGGGCGAGCAGTGGGCGCACCTGCGCGCAGCGCGCGGCGTGGCCCAGGCGCACTTCTCGTCGGGGCGCGACGCCGAGGACATGGCGACCGTCACCTACCTGCGCGATCTGGCGCAGGAGGCCGGAATCGGCGGCTCGTTCCTGGCCGCCGACGAGGTGGGCACGAACCCGGCCGAGGCGACGCTCCTCGATACCTGGAACCTGCCCATCCGGAACCTGATGTGGCTGTGGCCCTTCGAGTTCGCGTGGGAGGCGCGTGACGCGGCCTTTCTGGCAAGTACGCAGACGCGCTTCATCGAGCCGCTGTGGAAGGCCGTTACGTCGAGCAAGGGGCTGCTGGCGCTGCTGCACGAGCGGCATCCGGGTCACCGCCTGCTGCTGCCCGCGACCCTGACGCCGGGCGCGCTGGGGCCACAGGTGGTGCGCAAACCGCTGTACTCGCGCGAGGGCCAGAACGTCACGCTGCCGGGCGAGCCGAGCACGCCGGGCGACTACGGCGACCTGCCCCGGGTCGAGCAGCGTTACGCCGAACTGCCGACCTTTGGCACCAGCGACGGCCCCCGCTACCCGGTGCTGGGCGTGTGGGTGGCCGGGAGTGAGGTCTGTGGCCTGGGCATCCGCGAGGGGCGGGGCCGCGTCACCGACAACCGCGCGACTTTCGCGCCGCATGTCGTACTGCCGGATGGGGGGTAGGGGAGGGGGGCGAAGAGGGCGCGGTCCCGACTCTGACGCCCCCTGCCCCTCAGTTCAGGGCCTGGGTGGGCAGGGCGCCGCCGCTCTGGTCCGCGAGGGTTTCGACCCCGGCGACGAAGGCGGCGTCGTAGGCCAGGACCGTCGCCTGCCCGGCCGTGTAGATGCGCACGTACCGCGTTCCCACCGGCGCCCCGGCCTGAATCTGGGCGGTGCGCGCCGCGTTGTTGCGCCAGTTCAGCGTCGTCTCGCCCAGGACCTGGGTGTCCTTGTCGGTGGGCGCGGCGCTGTAGTAGGTCACGACCGCGACGGCCGGGGTCTGCGCGAAGACCTCGAGCTGCGCGGTGTCGGTCGTGAGCAGCGGGGTGGGCAGGGCGGCCGTCTGGGCGGCGGCGAGGGGCGCGGCACCCAGGGCGGCGGCGAGGGTCAGGACGGGAAACAGGCGGGTCAGGGTCTTCATGGGGGTCTCCTCGGGCGGAGCGTGCGGCTCCGGCGTGAGGCCCACTGTGGGCCGGGCCGGTGCAGGACCCGGCCAGACTTCGCGCAGCTTTTCCCCGGCTTCCGTCCAGATTTCGCGAAGGTCCCCTTTCCCTCCCCCATCCGCCGGGGGAGGGAAAGGGGGCCCGCCGCTCAGGGCGAGGGCTGGGGCCGGAGCGCCGGAATGCGCAGGCCCCCCCGGCCGTCCCATCCCTTGAAGGCGTAGAACCGGCCCGGCTCGCCGGTCTTGAGATAGTCGCTCAGCGGCTCGCGCATGGGCGGCGATTCGAGCTTTTCGAGCGCCTCCTCGGGCGTGCAGAACTTGGCCTCCACGATGAAGCCGTCGGGGTCGGCCGGGTTGAGCAGGCCCTCCCAGGTCGCCTCGAAGGCCACGGCGATGGCGCGTTCGCCCCGGCGCTCGTCCTCGATGTGCACCGTGTAGGCCATGTGCCGGATGCCGGTGAGCTTCAGGCCCGTCTCCTCGAAGATCTCGCGGTACAGGGCCTCGGGCAGCGTCTCGCCGTGCTCGACCATGCCGCCGGGCAGGGTGTGGCGCACGCGGCCATGCCCCTGCCAGTCGTTGCCGACGAGCAGGACCCGCCCCGAACGGTCGCGCAGGATGCCGGCGGCGACGAGCAGGTCACGCCGCCCCATGCCGCTGGCCCCCCTCCTGCGCGGCCAGTTCCAGCAGCTGGCGCTCGCGCTCGTCGCGGGCCAGCGCGCCCACGACCGGGCCCAGCGCGCCCGCCACCACGCTGTCGAGGGGATGGTTCTTGTGCTCGCCCTCCAGGCGGTGGTCGGTCACGCGGTTTTGCGGGTAGTTGTAGGTCCGGATCTTCTCGCTGCGGTCGCCGCTGCCCACCTGCGAGGCGCGCTCCTGGCGCTCGGTCTCCTCACGCGCGGCCCGTTCGCGCTCGGCCAGCCGCGAGGCCAGGACCTGCAGGGCCTTCTCGCGGTTCTTGATCTGCGACCGGCCGTCCTGGCACACCACCATGATCTCGTCGGGGGTGCCGGCCCGGTACACGGCGCGCACGGCCGAGTCGGTGGTGTTCACGCCCTGCCCGCCCGCGCCCTGCGAGCGGAACACGTCGATGCGCACCTCCGAGAGGTCCAGGCTCACCTCGCCGGGTTCGGCCTCGGGCAGCACGGCGACGGTCGCGGTGCTCGTGTGGATGCGGCCCTGCGACTCGGTGGCGGGCACGCGCTGGACCCGGTGCACGCCGCGTTCCCACTTCAGCGCGCGGTAGGCCCCCTCGCCCGTCACCTCGGCCACGACCTTGCTCGCGCCGCCCAGGTCGCTCTCGGCGGCGTCCAGCACGCTCAGCCTGAGGTTCAGGCCCTCGGCATAGCGGGTGTACATGCGCAGCAGGTCGGTCACGAACAGCCCCGCCTCGGCCCCGCCCGCCCCGGCGCGCAGTTCCAGGATCACGTCCTTGGCGTCGTCGGGGTCGGTGGGCAGCAGCAGCACCTCCAGCTCGGCGGCCAGCTCGGCCAGCCGCGCCTCCAGGGCGCGCACCTCGCCCTGCGCCAGCTCGCGCATGTCGGGGTCGGCCAGCAGTTCGCGCGCTCCGGCCAGATCGGCCTCCAGCGTGTCCTGTTCGCGCAGCAGCGTGACCAGCGGCAGCAGTTCGCGGTGGCGGCGGGTCAGGCGGGTATATTCGCGGCCGTCGGCCAGCGCGGCGGGGTCGCCCAGGGCGCGCTCGACGAGGGCGAATTCCGAGCGCAGTTCCGAGAGGCGCGAGCTCATGGGCCGGCCCACAGCCGCGCATGCGGCCAGAGGGGACGCCCAGCCCTGCGGGCGAGGATTTTCACGGGAAACATGAACGCAGTCTAGCGTCCGGTCTCCCCGGTACGCCGGGGCGGGACTTACGCTTTCTGGGGAAAGCGGGGTGGGGCCGGCTGCCCCGCGCCCCATCTATCCCGCCCCCGGCCCGCCGCGCCCGGCGCTGTTAGATTCGCGCCATGAGAACCGTCACCGTCGGCGTGCTGGGCTGCGGCACCGTGGGCCAGAACGTCCTGAACCTCATCGAGCGCCGCAGGGCCATCTTCCGGGACCTGGGGGTCGAGATCGAGGTGGCGGGCGTCCTCGTGCGCGACCCGGACAAGGCGCGTGAGGTGCCGGCCGGCACCCGCATGACCACCGACCCCGCCTTTTTGCAGGAGTGCGGCGTGGTGATCGAGGCGATGGGCGGCGTCGAGCGCCCGCTGGCGCTGCTGCGGCCCTACCTGCGCTCGGGGCGGCCGGTGATCACCGCCAACAAGGCCCTGCTGGCCGAGTGCTGGGACGAGCTGCGCGGTCACGCCCTGGCCGGGCGGCTGTACTACGAGGCCTCGGTGATGGCCGGCACGCCCGTCATCGGCCCGATGAGCACCGTGCTGCGCGCCAGCACCTTCACGCGCCTCCAAGCCGTCCTGAACGGCACCTGCCTGTATATCCTGGGCCAGATGGAGGCGGGCCGGGCCTACGCCGACGCGCTGGCCGAGGCCCAGGCCCTGGGCTACGCCGAGGACCCGCCCACCCTGGACGTGGGGGGCTTCGACACGGCGCACAAGCTCGCGGTGCTGGCCCGGTTCTGCGCCGACGGCGACTTTCCGTACAGCGCCGTGGAGGTGCGGGGCATCGAGGGGGTCACGCTGGAGGACGTGCAGGCGGCGGCGGCGGCGGGCGAGCGCATCCGGCTGGTGGCCGAACTGACGCGCGAGGACGGCGAGTGGCGCGCGGCGGTCGGGCCCCAGCGCCTGCCCTTCGACCATCCGCTGTGCAATGCGGGCGCGGGCCGCAACGCCATGCTGTACGAGGGCGAGGAGTGCGGCACGCTGATCTTCGCCGGGGGCGGCGCGGGCGGCATGGTCACGGCCTCGGCGATGGTCGGGGACCTGCTCGACTACCTGCTGGGTTTTCCGGGTCACGTCCCGCTGCACTGAGGACCTGGGCCACGGAAGGCGCGGGGTCGTGCTGCACCTTCCCTGACCCGAGCAGACGGGCACCCTCCCACAGGACCGGGAGAACGGGAAGCCGTAGGGCGGCGACGCTCCGTGACGCCGAAGGGTCGACTGCACCCCTTCAGCCCAGCGGGATACCGCTCCGAGGGACGCGGAGGAGACGCGTCCAGGCTGTCCCGCCACCGCAACACACAACCCTGTGTAAAACCCTCCACACCCGCGCGCCCGGCCTGCGGGGGCAGCATGGCCGGCGGAGGCAACACCATGACCCAGCATCCCAACGCCGCGCAGAGCGGCACCTTTCAGATCGGCGGCGACCTCACGGTCAACCGTCTGGGCTTCGGCGCGATGCGCATCACGGGCGACGGCGTGTGGGGCGACCCCGCCGACCCGGCCGGCGCGCTGGCGACCCTGCGCCGCCTGCCCGAACTGGGCGTGAACTTCATCGACACGGCCGACAGCTACGGCCCGGCCGTCAGCGAGGAACTCATCCGCGAGGCGCTGCACCCCTATGACCAGGTGGTCGTCGCCACCAAGGGCGGCCTGACCCGCACCGGCCCCAACGTGTGGCCCCCCTGCGGCCGGCCCGAGTACCTCATCCAGCAGGCGTATATCTCGCGCCGCCGTCTGGGTGTCGAGCGCATCGACCTGTGGCAGCTGCACCGCATCGACCCGGCCGTGCCGCGCGACGAGCAGTTCGGGGCTGTGCGCGAACTCATGGACCGGGGCGTCATCCGCCACGCGGGCCTGAGCGAGGTGTCGGTCGAGGACATCGAGGCCGCGCGGCAGGTGTTCCCGGTCGCCACCGTCCAGAACCTCTACAACCTCGTGAACCGCAAATCCGAGGCCGTGCTGGACTACTGCGCCGAGCAGAACATCGGCTTCATTCCCTGGTTTCCGCTCGCGGCCGGCAGTCTCGCGCGTGACGGCAGCGTCCTCTCGGAGGTCGCCTCGCGCCTGGGGGCCAGCCCCTCGCAGGTGGCGCTCGCCTGGGTGCTGCGCCGCAGCCCGGTCATGCTGCCCATTCCCGGCACCGGCAAGGTCAAGCACCTCGAAGAGAACGTGGCCGCCGCCGGTCTGACCCTGTCCGACGAGGACTTCGCGGCCCTGGACCGGGTGGGCCAGGAGGAGTGGGCCAAGCAGCAGACCCCGCAGGACTGAGCCGGGCAGGAGGCTGGGGGCAGACGCGGAGTGACGGGAACAGAATCCGGTCATCCGGCACGGTCCCGCGCAGGTCGGGGTCCCGGGAAGCTCCCGGTCACGTCCCGGCCTGCGCAATGTGATAGACGGGAGACGTGACTGGCCGCCGCCCCCAGAAAGTTCGTTTCGCCCGTCCTCCGCGCGACGCCGCGCCGGAGGACATCTCGCCGCCCTCGGACCTGCCCTACGGCGAGGTGCGGCCCGCGCTGCTGCCCCCCCGCCTGAAGGACCTGAACCTGAACGTACAGACCAAGCCCGGCGTGCGCGGGTTTCCAGGGGTGGACGATGCCCAGGCCCTGCTGGCCCAGACGATGCGCAAGGACCGCGTATCGGGCGACGTGCTCGACCTCACGGCGATGGGCGGGCTGCTCGCCGGCCTCCCCGGCGTGACCCTGCGCGCGGCCGAGGGCTCGGCGGCGGCGCTGACCGTGCTCGAAGCCGCCGGCCTGGACCCCTGGCCCGCCGCGCCCGGCGACCCCGCCCCCTGGAACGAGCGCGCCAGGACCGTCGCGCTGGTGCTCGCCGGTGACCGGGGCAACGCCTACGCGCAGGCGCAGGTGGCCTGGGCGCACGCCTGCACGCCGCCCGGCGGCACGCTGTACCTCGCGGGCGACCGGGACAAGGGCTTCGACCGCTACGTGCGCGCGGCGGGCGCGGCCTTCGGGACCGGCGAGACGGTGGCGCGCGACGGCGGTATGCGGGTCGCGCGCCTCGTGCGCCGGCCCGGCCCCACGCCCCCCTTCCCGGACCCCGAGGGCTACGAGGCCTACGGCGTGCGGGTGGTCGGGCGGCCCGGCGTCTTCAGCGCGGCCCGGCCCGACAAGGCGACCGCCCTGCTGCTCGACACCCTGGGCGAGCCGGACTGGTCGGGCAAGGAGGCGCTGGACCTGGGCTGCGGCGCGGGCCTGATCGGCGCGTGGGCCGCCCGGCGCGGCGCGGCCGTGACCCTGGTGGACGGCGACCTCCAGAGCGTGCGCAGCAGCCGCGATACCCTGGCGGCCAGCGGCCTCGCGGGCGAGGTGCTGCACTCGGATGTGGACGCGGCGCTGCCCCCGGAACGCACCTTCGACGTGATTCTCACCAACCCGCCCTTCCACGTCGGGCGCGGCGTGGTGCTCGACGTGGCGCGCGAGTTCATTGTGGCGGCGGGGCGGCGGCTGCGGCCCGGCGGCGCGCTGTACCTCGTCGCCAACGACCCGCTGCCCTATGAGGCTCCCCTGCGCGCGCTCGGCGAGGTGCGCGAACTCGCCCGCGCGGGCGGCTTCAAGGTGCTTCAGGCGACGCGGCCGAGCTGAGAAGCCGGCCGAGGACCCGGCCGGAGAACAGGGACCGTCCTTTCTCCGCCGCCGGGACCGGGAACCTTTCAGGCTCAGGTCGCGTAGTGACCCTGCCGGCTTCTATCCTGTGCCTGCGCGGGCACCCGGCCGTCTTCCGGGCAGCGGCGAGCACCGCAGTCGGCCCAGCCTTCCTTCTGCTAGACTGACCCGTTCAGGTTCCTCGGCCCAGCGCCAGCGAATCTCCCACGCTCTTCTTCACCCCGAACCCCAGCGCAGGAGGCTGCATGACGAACGACCCCAAGCCCCGCACCCGCAGCAAAGTGCCCGCCACCCCGCCCGCCGAAGTGGCGGCCGAGAGCAAGATCAAGACCCCCGACAAGCCGCGCACCCGCACGCAGCCGCGCGTCAAGCCCGCCCTCATCGGCGCGGCCCCGGCGACCGGCGACGTGACGGCCACGCCCTCCGGGGCCGACCTCGCCCCCGGCAGCGTGAGCGGTGTGGGCGCGGCCTCGCCTGCGCCGGCCCCCGCTCCTGCCAAGAAGGCGGCCCCCAAGAAGGCGAGCGCGGCCTCTGCCACTGATCCGGCAGCCGAAAAGCCGGAGAAGAAGGCGGCCCCCAAGAAGGCGGCGGCCCCCAAGACCCCCAAGGCCGCCGCGCCCAAAGCGGCGGCGGGCGAGGGCCCGGCCGAAGCGCCCAAGGCCCGCGCCGCCAAGGCCGCGCCGGCCAAAGCCGCGCCCGCCAAGCCCTCCCCCAAGGGCGGCGCACCCGAAAAGCCCTACTACCAGCACGCCAGCATTCAGGAACTCCTGAAGGCGGGGCGCGCGGCGGGCGTGCTCTCCAGTGAGGACATCGCCGCCGCGCTGGGCACCGCCCTCGAAGCGGCCGGCCTCGACCCCGAGAACGCCGAGGCCTTCGAGGACATGCAGCTGTACCTCGCCGGGCAGAACATCGAGGTGCAGGACCTCGACGAGGATGAGGACGACCTCGAAGAGGGGGCCGAGGAGAGCGAGGACGCCGTTCCCGGCACCGCCCAGAACACGGCCGACGACGACGAGGAGAAATACTTCGACGACATGCCGCGCGCCGTGTCCAACGACCCGGTGCGCCAGTACCTCCACGAGATCGGCCGCGTCTCGCTGCTGACCCTCGAAGAGGAAATTGCGCTCGCCCGCCGCATCGAGGAAGGCGAGGAGGCCCGCAAGATCCTCGAGGAAGACCTCGACCTCGACGATCGGGGCCGGCGCCGCCTCATGCGCCAGATGGAAGACGGCGCGGCGGCCCGCCAGGGGCTGATCGAGGCCAACTTGCGTCTCGTGGTGAGCATCGCCAAGAAGTACACCGGGCGCGGCCTGGGCTTCCTCGACCTCATCCAGGAAGGCAACCAGGGCCTGATCCGCGCGGTCGAGAAGTTCGAGTACCGCCGCCGCTACAAGTTCTCGACCTACGCGACGTGGTGGATCCGCCAGGCCATCAACCGCGCGATCGCCGACCAGGCACGCACCATCCGTATTCCGGTACACATGGTCGAGACCATCAACAAGCTGACCCGCACGGCCCGGCAGCTTCAGCAGGAACTCTCGCGCGAGGCGACCCACGAGGAAATCGCCGAGGCGATGGGCCCGGGCTGGGACGCCACCAAGGTCGAGGAAGTCCAGAAGGTCAGCCAGGAGCCGGTGTCGCTCGAAACCCCCATCGGGGACGAGAAGGACAGCTTCTACGGCGACTTCATTCCCGACGAGAACCTCGACTCGCCGGTGGACAACGCCGCCAAGACGCTGCTCTCCGAGGAACTCGAGAAGGCCCTGAGCAAGCTCACCGAGCGCGAGGCGATGGTCCTGAAGTTCCGCAAGGGCCTCGTGGACGGCCGCGAGCACACGCTCGAAGAGGTCGGCCAGCGCTTCAGCGTGACCCGCGAGCGCATCCGCCAGATCGAGAACAAGGCGCTGCGCAAGCTCAAGTACCACGAGAGCCGCACCCGCAAGCTGCGCGACTTCCTGGACTGAACCTTCTTCTGCCCGTGCGCCCCGGTCTCCTGTAGGCCGGGGCGTTCGGCGGTCCGGGCGCGGTCATGTGGAGTGATCGTCCATGCTGGCCCGCCCTATGATGCCCGGCGTGACCCAGGCGCGGCCTCCCTCTCTGCCCGGATCGGAGCCGCCGGTCAGCCGGCGCCTGCGGCCCTACGGCGCGGCATTGGTGCCACTGGCCCTGGCCGGTCTGCTGCCCTGGTGGGCGGTGGCCCTGCTGTGTGCGGTGTCCGGGCTGGGCGCGCGCTTTCAGGCGTGGCAGGACGCCCGGTTCCTGGTCTCGCTGCTGATCGCCGGGGCCGCCACCCTGCCCGGCCTCGCCGCCCTGCGCGGCAGCGGCAACGGTGAGGCGCTGCTGGACCTCGGGTCGCGCTACCTGATCCTGCTGCTGGCCCTGGGCCTGAGCAGTTACGGCCTCACGGCGCTGGAACACGGGCGGCGGCGGGGGCTGGCCGCGCTGCTGTGCGCAGGATTGTTCGCGCCTCAGCCGCTGCTGCTGCCCGCCCTGGTCGGCGGCGCGCTGCTGCGGCCCGGCACCGACGATCGCCTGGGCCGTCCTCGCCCGCGCCCGGCGGCCGAGCGCGCGGCCGGGCGCCGGGGCTGGGGGCTGGTCCTGGCGGGGGTGGCCGCCCTGACCCTGCTGGCCCTGGCCCTGCCACGCTCCGGGGTGCCCACAGCGGCGGCCAGTCTGACGGCGACTGACCGCCCCCCGACCACGGCGCCTGCCCAGCCCCCGCAGGAGGCGGCCACTCCGCTCACCGGAACGGCGCGGCGGCGCCCGGCCGTCACCTCCGGCGCGGGTGGCCTGCCGCAGCCTCCGGCCGAACTGCTGCTCCTCGCGGGCGCGCTGACCTTCGCCGCACTGGGCGCCCTGGTCTGGCGGCGGCGACAGGGGCGCGGCGCCCGCGTGCCCCCCACCCTCACCGAACTCCTGATGGCGGGCGGGCTGCTGCTCACCCTGGCGCTGCTCCTCGTGTTCTCGCTGGGGGGTACGCGGGGCGCCGGGGGCGAGGCGGGCGCTCCGCTGTCTCCGGCCCCCACCGGAGGCGCGGCCAGCAGCGCTCTGCCCCTGGAGCAGGTGGGCACCTCGTCCGGGGTCTCCGCGCTGCTGTGGGTCCTGCTGGCCATCCAGGTCCTGCTCGCGGCCGCCCTGCTCTGGGTGCTGTGGCGTCACCGCACTGGCCGCGAGAAGCTGGCGGTTGCCGGGGACGAGGCCGGGGACCCGCAGGTGCCCGCTGTACCGAACGCCGTGCCCGCCACCCACCGCGTGCGGGCGGCCTACCGGCAGGCCGAGGCAGGGCTCGCCGCTGCGGGGCAGGGCCGAGCCGCCGCCGAGGCCCCCGGGGCCTACGCCGCGCGGGTGGGCGCCGCCTTTTCCGAGCTGGCCGCGCCGCTGGAGACGCTGACCCGTCTGTACGGCCCGGTGCGCTACGGCGGCCGTCTCAGCGAGGCCGAGGCCGAGGACGCCGAGGCTGCCGCCGCCCAGATCGCTGCCTGGGCGGCCCGCCGACCCTCTTCCCGCCCTTCTCCTTTTTCCGAGGACCTGCCATGACCCGACCTGATTCCCAGACCGTCTCCGGCCCCGGCCCCGCCTTCGCCGGCCCCATCACCGAAAATGTCGCCCGCGTACTGGTGGGCAAGGAGGCCGTGACCCGCCTGACGCTGGCCGGCATCCTGAGTGGCGGCCACGTCCTGCTCGAGGACGCGCCCGGCACCGGCAAGACCATGCTGGCGCGCGCCCTGGCCGTCAGCCTGGGCCTGAGTTTCACCCGCGTGCAGTTCACGCCCGATCTGCTGCCCGGCGACGTGACGGGGGTCAGCGTGTACCGCCCGGCGACCGGGACCTTCGAATTCGTGCGGGGGCCGGTCTTTACGGGCGTGCTGCTGGCCGACGAGATCAACCGCGCCACGCCGCGTACCCAGTCGGCGCTGCTGGAGGCGATGGGCGAGGGCCAGGTCACCGAGTCGGGCATCACGCACCGCCTGCCCGCACCCTTCGTGGTGATCGCCACCCAGAACCCGGTCGAGCACGAGGGCACCTACCGCCTGCCCGAGGCGCAGCTCGACCGCTTCACGCTGCGGCTCTCGGTGGGCTATCCCTCGGTCGAGGAGGAGGTGCGGATGTTGGGGCGCCTGCAGGGCGAGCACCCCATCGCGGCGCTGCGGGCGGTGAGCGGTCCGGCCGAGCTGCTCGCGGCCCAGGCGGCGGCGCGCGGGGTTCACGTCTCGGCCGACCTGCGGCGCTACGTGTCCTCGCTCGCGGCGCGTACCCGTGCCCACCCGCAGGTGACGCTGGGCGGCGGGCCGCGTGCCAGCCTCGCCCTGCAAAGCGTGGCGCAGGCCCTGGCCTGGATGGACGGCCGCGCCTTCGTCACCCCCGACGACGTGCAGCTCGCGGCCCCCGGCGTGCTGGCCCACCGCCTGAGCCTGGGCATCGAGGCCCGCATGGGCGGGGTCGGCGGCGAGCAGGTCGTGCGGGAGGTGCTCGCCGCCGAGCCGGTGCCGGTGGAGTCCGGGGCGGGCGGGGCCGCCTCGCCGGTGGGCCGGTCCTGAGCGGCCTGGGCGTCGCCCTGCTGTGGGCGGGGGTGCTCGTGCTGGGCGCGCTGCTCGTGTGGGCCGCCTATCGCCGCCCCCCCGGGGTGACGCTGGAGCGCGAGCGGCCCCCTTCCGGATTCGAGGGCGGCCGGGTGCCGCTCACGGTGCGGCTGCGGGTGCGCAGCGCCCTGCCGGCGCGCGTGGTGATCGAGGACCCCCCGCCGCGCACGGTGGTGCCCGACACCGCGCCCACCGTCGCCCTGACGGTGTTCGGTGAGGCCGAGGCCGAGGTGCGGGCCTCGCTGACCCTCAACCGGCGCGGGGTCCATGTCTGGCCCGGCGCGACGCTGCACTGGGCCGATCCGCTGGGGCTGTTCTGGCGGCGCGTGACCCTGCCGGAGCTGCCGCCGCCGCTGGAGGTGTATCCCGGCACCCACGGCCTGCGTCTGCCCGAGCTGCTGCGGCCCCTGCTCTCGGAGGGCAGCCTGTCGCGCACCTTGGGCCTCGACGATCCCCTGAGCCTGCGCGGGGTGCGCGAGTACGTCGCGGGCGACGCGCCGGGCCGGGTCCACTGGCGGCTCTCGGCACACTCGGGCACCCTGATGGTCCGCGAACCCGAGCGCACGGCGTCGAGCAGCCTGTGCGTGTACCTCGACCTCTCGCACGGGGGCGAGGTCTTCGTCGAGAGTGCCGTGCGCCTCGCCGCCAGCCTGCTGCGCGAGGCCGGAGACCTGGGCCTGCCGGTGTCGGTCGCCTCGCGCGCGGGCGCGACCCCCGCCGGGCGCTCGCCCGAGCATCTGCGCGCGGCCCTGCTCGCTCTAGCCCGCCTCGCGCCGCAGGTGGGCGAGGTGCCGCTCATCCCCCCGGTGCGCGCGGGGGCGAACCTGTTCGTGCTCACCAGCCGGGCGGGCGCGGCGCTGGTCGCGCAGGCCATGCGCGCCCGCGCCCAGGCGAGCCGGGTAATCATCGTGGCGCTGCCCGAGGGCTTTTATCTCGAACCCGGCGAGTCGCCGCGCCGCCAGTGGGTCAGTGCGCCCGACACCGTGCGCGACCTCGAGCGCCAGGCCGCCGCCCTGGCCGGGGCGGGCGTACTGGTGTACGTGCTGCGCGGCGACCAGAGTGTGCTGCGCCTGGGCTAGGGAGCGGGGGCCGCCCTAAAGGAAACACTCAGGCGGGGCGCGGGCGGGGTTGCTAGCGTGGGGCCATGACCCAGAACGACGACCAGCGCGAGCAGCTCAAGAGCGAGGACGAGATCAGCAACGTGGACCTCCAGTTCATGGGCCGCACCGACGAGCACCGCGACGCCCTGGGCGACGCCCGCGCCGAGGCGCGCAACGCCGACGAGTTCGAGGAACGGGGCCTGGACAAGCAGGACGTGGCGTCGCAGGGCAGCATGATCGCCAGCGACCCCGCCAGCACCATCCCCGGCGAGGAGACTTCCGAGAACACCGACGACTGAGCACGGACCGGGGGCGGGGGGCCGGCGTCTCTGGCCCCCGCGCCTATTTGCCCACGCAGAAGTTCCTGAAAACCGCGTCCACCACGTCCTCCTGCACGTCGCGGCCGCTCAGCTCGGCCAGGGCGTGCAGGGCGGCTTCCAGCTCGTAGCCCGCGAGGTCGTCGGGCAGTCCTGTCGCCAGCTCCAGGTGGGTCAGGGCGCGCCGGGCCGCGTCGGCCTGCCGCTCGGTGGTCAGCCACGCCTCGCCGCGCGCCGCGTCCCCGATCAGGGCGGCGCGCACGGCCTCACGGAGTTCGGGCAGGCCCGCGCCCGTCACGGCGCTCACGGCCAGCGCCTCCGGGTCTTCCCAGGCGGCCCCGAGGTCGGCCTTGGTGCGCAGGCGGATGACGCGCGCGCCCTGCGGGACCTCCCCGGGCAGCGCCTCACGCGGGGCGTGCCCGTCTTCGAGGACCAGCACGAGATCGGCCTGCTGCGCCAGGGCCGCCGCCTGACGGACCCCGGCCGCCTCGACCGGGTCGGCCGTCTCGCGCAGGCCCGCCGTGTCCACCAGGGTGACCGGCACCCCGGCGAGTTCCACGCCGGCCTCCAGGTAGTCGCGGGTGGTGCCCGGAATCGGCGTGACGATGCTGCGCTCGTACCCCAGCAGGGCATTGAGCAGGCTGCTCTTGCCCGCGTTGGGCCGCCCGATCAGGGCCAGGCGCGCGCCGCGCGTGGCCGCCTGCCCGGCACGGGCGGTGTCCAGCAGCGTTTTCAGTCCGGCCCGGGCGCGGGCCAGCGGCTCGGCGCGGTCTTCGTCCGGCACGCCTTCCTCGGGGTAGTCCAGCATGGCCTGGATGGCCGCCAGCGTGCGGGTGACGTCGGCCGCTACGCCCGCGATGCGCGCGCCCAGCTCCCCCGAGAGGCCCAGGGCCCCCTGCCGGCGCGCCGCCTCGCTGCCGGCATTGACCAGATTGAGGACCGCCTCGGCCTGCGCGAGGTCCAGCCTCCCCGAGAGGTAGGCGCGCAGCGTGAATTCGCCGGGCCGGGCCGGGCGTGCGCCGAGTTCCAGCACCCGCGCCAGCACCCGTGCCAGCACCGCCGGGCTGCCGTGCGTCTGCAACTCGGCCACGTCCTCGCCGGTGTAGCTGCGCGGCGCGCGGAACACGAGACACAGGCCCTCGTCGAGCAGTTCGCCGCCTTCCGCGACCAGTTGCCCGAACAGGAAGCGCCCGCCCCGCGTGCGGCTGGGGGCCCGCCGTCCCCGGAAGGCCCGGTCGGCGATCTCCAGCGCCGCCGGGCCGCTGACGCGTACGATGCCTACCCCGGCGCTGCCCGGCGCGGTGGCGATGGCGGCGATGGTGTCTTGCAGGCCGGAACGGGTCACGCCCCGCAGGCTAGAGCATCGGGGCGTGCCGGAGGGTGGCCGGGGGCGCGCTAGACGTCGCGCCGGTCGAAGGCGAAGATCGCCATGAACCCGAACCCCGCCGTATAGATGAGCAGCAGGGCCACCGAGCCGGCCACGCTGCCCTGTTCGGCGTACAGCGCGAAGTGGCTGGTGAGCAGGATGCGCTGCACCGACTCGGGAAAGACCACCAGCAGGCGCATGATGTTCAGGGCGGCCAGGGTGGCGAGGGTCGAGGCGGCGGTATTCAGGAACAGCACCCCGAACAGCAGCGAGAGGGCCGCGATGGGCATGAGCATCAGCGCCGCCAGGAAGCTGCCGCGCAGCGTCTCCAGGAGGGCCGCGCCGCTGCCGAGCTGCCCCACGCCCACGAACAGCCCCGGCCCCATGCCCGTGCCGCCCGTGAAGGCCCCGAAGCCGCGCGGAATGCCCGCGAGCAGCGACCCCAGGACCGTCACGGCGATGAGCAGGAAGGGCAGCAGCAGCGCCACGACCAGCTTGCTGGCGATGACCTGCGTGCGGCCCACCGGACGCAGCAGCAGCGGCGCGAGCGTGCCCTGGCTGACCTCGCTGCCGATCATCTCGGAGACGGTCAGGGCAATGAACAGCGGCAGCATGAACTGCACCGCCACCCCGATGCTCACGGCCGGCAGCTGCCAGCCGCTGACGAGTGCGAGGTCGCCCAGCAGCATGTTCATGCGCGGGGCAGCCGCCCACAGCAGGGGCAGCAGGAAGCTCACGGCCAGGCCGAGCCGGGCGCTGCGCGACGTGAGCAGTTTGCGCAGTTCGAGCAGGATCAGGGTCAGCATGCGGCCCTCCGGGGCAGGGAGACGGAACGGCGGCTCATGCCTGGGCCACCCGTTCGCGGTAGTACTCGTACAGGTCGAAGTGGTCGGGCGAGGCCTCGAACACCCGGATGCCTGCGCGCGCGAGGTGGTCGAGCACGTCGGGCACCTGTCCCTCGCTGCTCAGGTGCGCCACCGCGTAGGGCTGACGTACGCTGACCCGCCGCACGTAGGGCAGGGATTCGAGGGCCGAAGCCGCCATCGCCGGGCGCTCCACCCGGAAGCGGAAGGCGGTGTGCCGCGCCTGGAGGTCCACCGTGTCCACCAGCCGCCCGCCGCTGAGAATTCCGACGCGGTGCGCGTAGGTGGCGATCTCGCGCAGGTGGTGCGTGCTGAGGATCACCGCGCAGCCCTCCGAGGCCAGCCCGGTCACGATGCGGTGGATCAGGCCGATGCCCAGGGGATCGAGGCCGCTCGTCGGCTCGTCGAGGATCAGGACCTTGGGGTGGTCCAGGATGGCGCTCGCCACCCCGAGGCGCTGGCGCTGGCCCAGCGAATACTCCGACACCGGGCGGTCGGCCATGCGGGTCAGTTCCAGCAGGGCCAGCACCTCGCGCAGCCGCGCCCGGTCCACCCGTTCGCGCCCCGGAGCCATCGCCGCGAGGCTGGCGTGCAGGTGCAGGTTCTGGTTGCCGGTCAGCTGCGGGTAGAACTTGGCCGGGGCCTCGACCACCGCGCCCAGCAGCGCGCGGGCGCGGGCACCGTCGGTGTGTACGTTCAGGCCCAGCAGCCGCACCTCGCCCGCCGTCGGAAAGGCGAGGCCGGTCATGGCGCGGATCAGGGTGGTCTTGCCCGCCCCGTTGGGGCCGGTCAGGGCGTAGACCTCGCCCGGCTTGACCGTCAGGTTGATCTCTTCGAGGACCGCGTTCGGGCCGTAGGATTTCGACAGCCCCCGCGCCTCGACGGCCGGCAGGGCAGGAGCGGCTGACTTCTTCACGCGTCCTACCCTATGAAGCCGGCCTTGGCGAAACTCTTACACGGCTCTCAGCCGCCCGGACTCAGCCCGCAGGAGTGATCACGCCGCACTGCTCGCGCGAGCCGCTCTTGCCCGCCGGGTCGCTGGCATAGTCGTCGTGCATGGCGTGCAGCACCACGCTGCGGTTCAGGGCGCCCGTCAGGCCCCGCAAGGTGAGCTTGCGCGTCACGAACGTCGCCTGCACCGCGCCGCCGGTACTGGCCGTCACCATCGGCAGGTCGCCCGCGTGGGCCTCGGTGTTGGGGGTGGTGGGCGTGGCGTGGTTGCCGGTGTTGTAGGGGTCGAAGTGCCCGCCCGCCGCCCCGAAGGCCACGACCTCGCCGGTCGTGGCGTCGGGGCCGGGGGCGCACACCGGGTTGGTGTGGACGTGCATGCCGTGCATTCCCGGCGTGAGGCCGCGTGCCGAGACCGTGACCTCCAGCCCGCCCGGCACCTCGCGGAAGCTGACGGTGCCGCGCACGAGGCCCTGAGGGTCGCGCAGCAGGGCCGAGGCCTGCGTGCCGGGGGGCAGGGGCAGACCGCCGCCCCCCGCCAGGGCGCTGCCGAGGGTGAGCGCCCCGAGGGTGGCGATCAGCGCGGCGCGGAAGGTCCGGGTTCCGGGGTGTGTCATGCCCTACCGTCGCAAAGGTGCCGGCCCCGCAGAGCGGCGGCCCTTACCTTGTGAAGCGCAGCTTGAGGCTGGCTCAAGTCCCCGAGACCAGCGCCTCGCCCACGAACAGGGGCAGGTCGCTGGCAGGGGCGGCCCCCACGGCCACGGCGCGGCGCTGCAACTCGCGCACGGCCCGCTCGCCCTCGTCGCCCACGTCGCGGCTCATGGCGTTGACGTACAGGTCGATATGGGCCTGCATGACCGCGTCCTCCATCTCCAGCGCGTGCTCGCGGATGTAGGCGGCCGAAGCCTGCGGGTGCGCGTAGGCGTAGTCCAGGCTGGCGCGCACGGCGGCGTTCAGGTCGAGCTGCACCTGCGCGGGCAGGTCGCGCCGCACCAGGATGGCCCCCAGCGGCAGCGGCAGCCCGGTGTCGCCCTCCCACCACGCGCCGAGGTCGAGGTGCCTGCTCAGGCCGTACTGCGGGTACGTGAAGCGCGACTCGTGGATGATCAGCCCGGCGTCCACCTCGCCGCGCGCGGTCGCGGGCATGACCTCGTCGTAGCGCATACGCCTTACCTGCGCGTCCGGGTAGACCATCCGCAGCAGCAGCTCGGCGGTGGTCAGCGCGCCCGGCGAGGCGACCACCTTGCCGTTCAGGTCGCCCACCTCGCCGCGCGTCACGATGAGGGGGCCCACGCCGCGCCCCAGCGCCCCACCTGCCCGGAGGGCGACGTAGCGGTCCATGACGCTGAAGTAGGCCCGGTAGCTGATCTTGGTGATGGGCAGGCGGCTGGACGTGGCCCAGTCGTTGAGGGTCTGCACGTCTTCGAGCACCTCGCGCACCGGCAGTGGCGAGGGCACCAGCCCCGCGTGCAGCGCATGGAAGATGAAGGTGTCGTTCGGGCAAAACGAGTAGCCCAGCTCCAGCGTCTCGGGCTGGGCGGGCGTCGGGGAGGCGGCGGTCATGCCTGCCAGGGTACGCCTGCCCGGCCGGGACGACCGGCCCCCCGGTTTCCTTTCGGGGCAGGCGCTCGGCGGGGCCGGTCGGGGAGACGGCCGGTCAGCGGGGCGTCAAGCGGGCGCGGCTATGCTGGGGCATGTCCCGACCTGCCCTGACCGCCGCGCTGCTCGCTTCTCTGGCCCTGTCCGGCACGGCGCTGCTGGGCCACGCGCAGGCCGGGGGCGGGGGGGGCCGCGCCCCCGAGGTCTGCCGCGCCGATTACGTGCGCCCCAGTTTCACGCGCCTGGAGGCCGATCTCGCCTCGGCGCGCGCCCGTTGGGCCGCCCAGCACATCCGGGCCTACAGCTACGACTTCTCGCAGGTGGCGGCCCCGGCGCGCTTCCCGGCCGTGCGGGTCACGGTGCGCCCCGGCGCGGCCCCGGTCACGGCCGTGCTGCCCGGCGAGGAAGGTGAGCCGGCAGCGCAGGCGGGCGTGACCGTCGAGGCCCGTTTCAGGCAGGTGGCGCAGGCCCTGGTCTCGTGGCGCGGCCAGCCGTGCCCGGAGGTGCGCGTCACCTACGACCGGGCGACCGGCGTGCCGCAGAGCTTCTATGGCGGCAGCGGCCTGGCGAACATCGCCGACGGCTTCGGCGAGTGGCGCATGACGAACTTCACCCGGCCCTGATCCCGGCCCCGGCGCCTAGCCCAGGCCCGCCAGCAGCGCGCGGGCCTGTTCGGCGTCGCGGGCGAGCTGGGCCTTGAGTTCCTCCAGCCCGCCGAACTTCTGCTCGCCGCGCAGCCGGTTGAAAAACTTGATCTGGAGTTCCTGACCGTACAGGTCGCCCGCGAAATCGAACAGGTGGACCTCGAAACGCAGCTCACGGCCCTCGACGGTGGGCCGCCAGCCCACGTTCGCCATGCCGGGCCAGCGGCGCTCGCCCTCGCCCCGGTTGGGGTCGCCCAGCGCCATCACCGCGAAGACCCCCAGCGGCAGCGCCTTGCCCTGCGGCACGCGGATGTTGGCGGTCGGGTAGCCGATGGTGCGCCCCAGGCGGTCGCCCTGCACGACCACGCCCTGCGCGCCGTAGTGCCGCCCCAGCAGGCGCGAGGTGCCCTCGACGTCTCCGGCGCGCAGCAGCTCCCGAATGCGGGTGCTTTTGATGTCGTCGCCGCCGAGCTGGTGCATCGGCAGGACGACCACGCGCGGCGCGACCTCCCGCAGGTCCTCCAGGCCGCCCGCCCGGCCGCGCCCGAAGTGGAAGTCCTCGCCCACCACGATCACGCGCGGGCGCAGCACCCGCAGGTCGTCCAGAAAGGCCTCCTTGGGCCGCGAGGCGAACTCGGTGGTGAAGGGCACGGCCACCGTCTCGTCCACGCCGTAGCGCGCGAGCAGTTCGAGCTTCTCGGGCAGCGTCGAGAGGAATTCCACGCCCTGGGTCAGCACGCGGGTCGGCGGGTCGAAGGTGTAGACCACGCTGGGCACCCGGAACTCGCGCGCGCGGGTGCGCAGCTGCGCCAGCAGTGCCTGGTGCCCCAGGTGTACGCCGTCGAAACTGCCGATGGCGACCACGGTTTCGGTGTCGGGCCGCTGGTCCGGCGAGACGAAGGTCTTCACTGCGCCTGCCCACCCAGTGCCAGCACGCCGTACAGGGCCGCCGCCACGCTGGGGCCGCTGCTGACCAGGGCGCCTTCGCGCAGGCCGTCCAGCAGCGCCTGGGGCGTCATCCACAGCACCTCCAGGTCCTCGCCCTCGTCCTGGGGCAGCTTGCTCTCGCGCAGGTTGCGGGCGCGGAACACGTGCAGTTCCTCGTCGCAGAAGCCCGGCGACGTGAAAAAGCGCGTGAGCAGCGTCAGCTCACCGTCGAAGCCCGCTTCCTCCTGCAACTCGCGCCGCGCGGCCTGCTCGGGGGTCTCGCCCTCGTCGATCAGTCCGGCGGGGGCCTCGACCGTGTGCGCGCCGATGGCCGGTCGGGCCTGACGCACGAGCAGCATCTCGCCCTGACCGTTCAGGACGAGCACCGCCACCGCCGGCTGATGCCGCACGACCTCCCACCTGCCCTCCATCCGCTCGACCGTCAGGATCTTGCCTTCGTAGATGGTCTCCGTGTCCGCACTCGCCATGCGGTGACTGTAGAGCACGCCGGCGGCGGGGGTGAGACCGTGGCCGGGGCCGCTCTCGCCCCCGCCGCCCGTCTGACATAGTGGCCCCCATGCTGACGCGCGCCGACCTCGAAGCCCGCGAGGCGGCCACCCTCGCCCCCTGGGCCACCTTGAGCCGCGACTCGCGGGGCCGCACCTACCCCGAGGCCGAGAGCGCGACCCGCACCGCCTTCCAGAAAGACCGCGACCGCGTGCTGCACACCACCGCCTTCCGGCGCCTGGAGGCCAAGACCCAGGTGTTCCTGAACGCGGCCGGGCAGGGCGACCACTACCGCACCCGCCTGACCCACACGCTGGAGGTGCAGCAGGTGGCGCGCTCGGTGGCCCTGAGCCTGGGCCTGAACGAGACCCTGGCCGAGACGGTGGCCCTGGCCCACGACCTGGGGCACCCTCCCTTCGGGCACGCGGGCGAGCGCGTCCTGAACGGCCTGATGGCCGGGCACGGGGGCTTCGACCACAACGCCCAGGCCTGCCGCATCGTGACCCGGCTGGAGGACCGCTACCCGGACTTTCCGGGCCTGAACCTGACCCTGGATACCCTCGACGGCCTGAACAAGCACGAGCGCGCGGGCATCGGGATGCCGAGCTTGGAGGCGCAGGTCGTGGACGCCGCCGACGCGCTGGCCTACACCGCCCACGACCTCGACGACGGGTTGCGCAGCGGCCTGATCGTGCCGGGGCAGCTCGCGGGCCTGAGCCTGTGGGACGAGCTGCGCGGGCGCACCGGCCTGAGCGGCGAGGTCGAGCGCGACCGCCGGACCCTTCACCGCGAGCTGCTGGGCTGGCTCCTGATGGACCTGACGCGCGCCAGCGACGCCGCCATCGCCGCGAGCGGCGTGCGCTCGCCGGGCGAGGTGCGCGCCCTGCCCGCCCGCGTCGTGACCTACAGCGCGCCGGTCTACGCGCAACTGCGCGAGATGAAGGGGTTCCTGCGCGAGAACCTGTACCGCCACTGGCAGGTCGAGCGGCAGGTCGAGCAGGCCACCCGCGTTACCGAGGGGCTGTTCCGGGCCTTCGTCGCGCGGCCGTCCATGCTGCCGCCCCGGCCCCGCGCCCGCGCCGAGGCGTGCGGCCTGGAGCGCGCCGTGTGCGACCACATCGCGGGCATGACCGACCGCTACGCCCTGGAGACCTGGCGCAGCGTGGCCGCCCCCGCCTGACGGTTGACACCCTGAAGTTTCACTGGTACATTAACTCCCGCCCAACCGGCGAGACCCGGTGGCGAGACGCGAGTGTAGCTCAGCTGGTTAGAGCGCACGCCTGATAAGCGTGAGGTCCCCAGTTCAAGTCTGGGCATTCGCACCAAGAGAGAACAACCCCGTCACCGACGGGGTTGTTCGTTTTGCCTGTGTAGGCACAGGCGGCCCGCAGTTCCGGGGAGCGGTCGCCCCCGCGCTTCTCAGGGGGCCTGGAGAACCACCGCTTCCGGCTCCGGCAGCAGCGTGATGGTGACGAGCAGCTCCGGCCCCTTGCCCTCACCGAAGGCGAAAGCCCCCGAGGCCACCTCCTCGTCGCCCCAGGCGGTCACCTGCCGCGCCGCGTAGGCCCGGTCCAGGCGCCCGCGGGTTTCGGCAGGCGAGCGGGTCAGGCGGCCGCAGGCCAGATGCGTGCCGGCGGCGTTCAGGTCGGCCAGCTGGGCCGCGCTCAGCAGCTCGTCGCAGCCGGTGGGGGTGGCCTGGGCGGTCGCCAGCACCTGCGCCGCCGCCCGCCCGAAGTCGGCGCGGGTCTGCGAGTCCCGCCGATCGCAGCCGCTCAGGAGGGCCAGCGCGGCCAGCAGTCCGGGGCCGGCGTACCGGCCCACGCGGCGGGCCCCACTCACTCCAGCGTCACCAGATAGTCGTACAGGTCGGGACCGCCGGGATGCGCCTCGACTTCCACCATCGGGAATTCCTTGCGGATGCTCGCCGCCAGGGCGTCCAGGTCCTCGGCCGTCTTCTGCGGGCCGCCGAACACGGTCACGATCTCCTGGCCCCGGTAGGCGCGGCCCAGCATCGTCAGGACGCTGCCCTCGGGGGTGCCGCCCGCGTCCACGAGTTCGTCGTCCTGAAGGCCGATCACGTCGCCTTCCTTGATGTCCAGGGTGCGCCCCTGCCTGGTCGTGATGTTCGTCGTGCGGCTCGCGCGCGTGACCTCGAAGGTGGTCACGGCCCCGGCGGCCTCCGTCATGGCTTCCCGCAGGTCCTCGGCGGGCACCTGCGGCGAGAAGGCCAGCGCCGCGCCGATGCCCTGGCCCAGCGTGCGGGTGTCGATCACGACCGCGCGCCCGTCCATCAGCTCGGTCGCCTTCTGGGCGGCCATGAGCACGTTCTTGTTGTTGGGCAGGATCACGACCTTCTCGGCACTCACCGAGCGCACCGCGTCCACGATGTCCTGCACGCTGGGGTTGGCGGTCTGCCCGCCCGAGACGATGCGCGCGCCCAGCGAGCGGAACAGCTTGACCAGCCCGTAGCCGTTGGCGACCGCGACCAGCCCCGAGGGCGGCACCTCCTCCTCGGCGCGGGTGGCGGCCCCCGCCATACCCAGGATCTCGGTGTGCTGCTCGGACATGTCCTCGACCTTGGTCTTGAGCATCTTGCCGTAGCGCCCCACCGTCGCCAGCAGCTCGTCGGGCGCGTTGGTGTGGATGTGCCCCTTGACGTAGCCCTCGGCGCCCACCACCAGCAGCGAGTCCCCGAAGGGGCTGACCAGTTCGCGGATCTCCTCGATGGGCCTGGTCGCCTCGCTCATCAGGAACTCGGTGCAAAAACCGAATTCCTCGTTCTCGATGCCCTGCTGGGCATAGCTCGTGACCTCGGGGGCCTCGGGCAGGTCGTCGCCGCGCAGCGCCGCGAGCATGCCCTGCACGAGGTACAGGTAGCCCTGCCCGCCCGAGTCGATGACCCCCGCCTGCTTGAGGGCCGGGAGCATCTCCGGGGTCTGGTCGAGCAGCGCCTGGCCGCGGAACAGCGCCTGCTCCAGCACGGCGGCGGGCGACTCGGCCGTCAGGGCCGCGCCCTCGGCCACGCCGCGCGCGACGGTCAGGATGGTGCCCTCGACCGGTTTCATGACGGCCCCGTAGCCGCTCTTCTGCGCGGCCGCGAAGGCGCGGGTCAGCAGGGGGGCGTCCACGCTCGCCGCGCCCGCGACCGTCTCGGCGAAGCCCTTGAGGAGCTGCGAGAGGATCACGCCGCTGTTGCCGCGCGCCCCCAGCAGCGCGCCGTAGCTCACCGCGCGGGCGACGGCGGGCATGCTGCGCTCGTCGCAGGTATCGAGCTCGCGGCGCACCGACTGCATGGTGAGGTGCATGTTCGTGCCGGTGTCGCCGTCGGGCACCGGGTACACGTTCAGGGCGTTGACCTGCTCGCGGTACACGCCCAGCCAGTCGGTGGCCGTGCGGAACATCCGGGCGAGGTCGGCGGGCGCGAGCGCCTGCGGAGCGGGGGAGGGCTGCTCAGGCACGCTGCACCCCCACGGCGTGGACACGGGTGGCGGCGAGTTCGATGCCGGCCTGGTTCTTGACGACGTGCTCGACCCGTTCGGTGATGTTGCGCGCCACCGTCGGGATGCTCACGCCGTAGGCCGCCACGACGTAGAGGTCGGCGGTGAAGCGCCCCCCCTCCTTGCCGATCACCACGCCCTCGCTGGCGTTGGCCCGGCCCAGCACGCGGTACAGGCCCTCCTTGAGGTTGGCCGGGGCCATGCCCACCACGCCCGGAATCTCGTGGGCGGTGAGCCCGATGAGGGACGCCAGGGCGCCCTCGGTGATCTGTATGCTGCCACTCACAGTAAGCCGGAGTATAGAGCAGTTCTCGGAATGACGGCGCCGGAACGGAAGGCTTCCGGCGCCGTCATTCTCCGTCCTGCTCATCCAAATTCGGTCGTTCCGCCCGGTCTCGGAGGCGGGCTCTTGACGACAGGTGCTCTGCGGCACGGCCCCGAATCCGGTTTCGCCGGACACCTGCGGCGGGCATCGGGGCCGCGCGTGCTCTACTCGCGCCATGCAACTCACAGACCGGCTGGACGCGGCAGACCTCACGCTGGCGTTCGTGACGCAGGACGCGGCCCTCTCCGGGCGCCTGACCCGTGGCCTGAAGCCCGGCGAGGTGCGCCTGATCCGCCGGGGCGAAACCGGCGACGAGGCCCTGGCCCTGGCCCCCACGGGCGCTGCCGAGGCCCGGGACCTGGGCGCGGCCCTGAGCAGGCTGGCGGGCGAGCTGCGCGCCACAGGTGTGCAGGTGCCCGCGACCACGTACGCCGCCGCCCTGGCCGGCGCGGCGCTCGCGGCCGGCTGGCAGGACCGCCGCTACAAGGGCGAGCCGAAGGACGGACCCGCGCCCAGGGCCCACCTGGCCGTCGAGGGACTGGCGGGTGAGGACGCCGCGCGCGTCCGTGCCCTGGCCGCCGGGGTGGGCTTCGCCCGCGAACTGGTGAGCGCCCCCGCCAACGTCCTGAACCCGGCCACGCTGGCGCGCGAGGCCCGTGGCCTGGAGCGGCTCGGCCTGGACGTGGACGTGTGGGACGGCGACGACATCACGGCGCGGGGCATGGGCCTGCTCATGGCCGTGGCGGCGGGCAGCGCGACCGGCCCCCGCCTGATCCGCGTGACCCTGCCGGCGCGCGGCGTCACCGCAGGGGCACTGCCCCGGCACGTCATCGCGCTCGTCGGCAAGGGCATCACCTTCGATACCGGGGGGTACAGCATCAAGCCGGCGGCGGGCATGTACGGCATGAAGGGCGACATGGGCGGCGCGGCCGCGGTGCTGGGGGCCATGCGCGCCCTGGGCGAACTGCGCGCGCACCTCCCGGAGGGCGTCGAGGTGCGGGCCTACGTCGCCGCCGCCGAGAACATGGTCGGCCCCGACGCCATGCGCCCCGGCGATATCTTCCGGGCGGCCAACGGGCTGAATGTCGAGGTCACGAACACCGACGCCGAGGGCCGCCTCGTGCTGGGCGACGCGCTGACGGTCGCCTGCGACGAGGGCGCGACCGAGGTCGTGGACCTCGCCACCCTGACCGGCGCGAAGGTCACGGCGCTGGGGAGCGACATCGCCGCGCTGTTTTCCAGCGACGCGGCGCTCACCGCCCGCATCCAGGTGGGGGCCGAGGCGGCCGGCGAGTTCGTGTGGGAACTGCCGCTGCATCAGCCCTACCTGAAAGCCTTCCAGAAGGCCACCATCGCCGACCTGAAAAACAGCGACCTCGTGCCGGCGGGGGGCAGCATCAAGGCGGCGCTGTTTCTCCAGCAGTTCGTGACGCGGCCCTGGGCGCACATCGACATCGCGGGCAACGCCATGCAGGGCGAAGCTGCGACCGGTTGGGGTGTGGGAACCCTGGTCGAGTACGTGCTGGCCCCCCGCTGAGGGCCGGAGCCTGAGCGCCGGGGGCCGGGAAATGCCGGTCCGGCCCCGGTCAGTTGACGCTCCATTCATCTGGCGAAATGGGTCACATCCCCGTGATCTCTGGCCGGGTAGGCTGGGAAAGTCTGTGAACGTTCCCCCTCCTTATGGTGGCCGCTGGCCCTTCAACTGGCCGGGCGTGCTGCTGACGTTGGGCGGCTACGGTCTCACCTTCGCCGTGTTCGTGCAGATGGTGCGGCAGATGCCGGGGGCCGTCTTCCAGCCGACGATCCTGGGATTCGGCCACCTGGTCGTCACGCTGCTCCTGATCGTCTGCACGCTGTGGATGATCGCCTTCGCCTACGGGTTCCGAATCCGCGTGACGGTCCTCCAGGGCATCGTCACGGGGATGCTGGCCGACCTGCTGTTCCTGCGGGGGGTGCGCGCCCTGTACGGCGTCGCCGGAGCGGAATCGCTGATCGATCTCGGGCTCATGCTCGTCGCGGCCGTCAGCCTGATCCTGCTCGTGACCGGCAACAACACCGAGAATCTGCGCCGCGAGCGACAGGAGCGTCAGGCCCAGGAAACCGACGTGCTGACGGGGCAGCTCAACCGCCGGGGTGTGGCGCGGCGCTACTCGGCCCTGCCCACCGACACCGCCCTGACGGTCGTGATGATCGATCTCAACGACCTCAAGGGCATCAACGACCTGGGGGGCCACAGCCTGGGCGACCACCACCTGCGCGCCACGGCGCAGGCGCTTCAGGGCCACCTCCCGCCCGGGGCCTTTCTGGGCCGCTGGGGCGGCGACGAGTTCGTGGCCGTCCTGCCGGGCCACGGCGACGTGACGGCCGTGTTCGGGCCGGTGCAGGCGCAGGTCCCGCACCCCAGCGGCCGGACGCTGCCCTTCGCCTACGGCTCGGCGCAGGTGACGGCTTCCATGCCGCTCGACCGGGCGCTGGCCCTGGCCGACCAGCAGATGTACGAGGACAAGGCCGGCGCGGGGCGCGCGGCGGGCGACCCGGAGGCGGGCGAGGGCGTGGCCGACTTTCCCCACTTCCTGCTGGGCCTGAATTCGCTGCCGGCCATTCTGGAACGGGGCCTGAGCCGCGCGGCGATCCTCGCGGGCTTCGAGGAGTGGATGTACGTCGAGCGGGACATGGACCGGATTTTCAGCCGGGATGCCCACAACGCCCGGCTGGAGGCCGGGGTCCGGATATCGATGGCGCGGCCGGGCAGCATGACTTCCCAGGTCATGACGCTGGGGCAGTCCCTGTGGGCGGCCGACTACGAGCGCAGCCCCTATGCCCAGACCGACTGGATCGAGCGGGGCCTCAAGAGCATCGTGATGACGCCGGTGCTGGAACACGGTCAGGTGCGCGGGCTGGTGGCCTTCTTCAACCACCGGACCTGGCATTCCGTGACCCCCAAGGCGCGCCAGCTGCTCGGCGCGGTGGCGACCCACCTGGGCCACCAGCTCGAACGGGACGCGGTGGTCGAGCGCCTGGAAAGCTCGGTCGAGGCGACCCTGACCGGCCTGGGCACCATCCTGGAGGCCCGCGACCTGGAGACGGCCGGTCACACCGAGCGGGTGGTGTCGCTGGCGCTGCGGCTGGGCAAGGCGGCGGGACTGGACGAGGACGCGCTGCACGACCTGCGCCTGGGGGCCTACCTGCACGACATGGGCAAACTGGCGATTCCCGACCGCGTGCTGCTCAAGCCGGGGCCGCTCGACCCCGCCGAGTGGCGGCTGATGCAGACCCACAGCCGCGAGGGCGCCCTGATGGCGGCGCGTCTGCCGGCCCTCTCGCCGGCCGTGATCGAACTGGTGCGCAGCCACCACGAGCGCTGGGACGGTCAGGGCTACCCGGACGGCCTGGCAGGCGAGGGGGTACCCCTTCTTGCCCGCATCTTCGCGCTGTGCGACGTCTACGACGCCCTGACGCACGCCCGGCCCTACAAGCCGGCCTGGACCCCCGGGGCCGCGCGCGCCGAGCTCGCCGCGCAGGCCGGCCGGCAGTTCGACCCGGCCCTGACGGCCCTGTTCCTGCGCGACGTGCTGGGCGAAGGCGGGGACGGAGGCGAAGATGCGCCCGGGCCCCCCGCGCCGGGGCGCTCGCCTTCGCCCTGACAGGCCGCCGCGCCGCCAGAGCGAAGGCGAGGCGGGGGCGGGGCCGACGACTAGAGCGCGGGGTCCAGGCGGCCGCGCAGCAGCAGCCGCATCCGCTGACCCAGGCGCTTGTAGACGGGCGGGGCGTAGTGCTCGCGGAAGTCCACGGTGGCCTCCTCGCTGCCCACGTCATGGCCGTACTTCTCGGTCAGGAAGTAGCGGTGGTCCATGATCCACAGGTACAGGTCGGCCTCGGTGCGGCCCGGAAAGCGGTACATCACGTCGTGCAGGTCGAGGTTCTCGACGATCCGCAGGTACAGGCGGCAGTACCAGCTCTCGACCGCCTCCTCCCAGGTGACGGGCGGCCGGCCTTCCCGCCCCGGCTTGCGGTCGAGGAAATACTGCCGGGTCCGGATGTGTTCCAGCAGCTTCTCGTAGCGCCCCGGCGTCGTGAACATGATGGGCCGGTGGCCCGGCACCACGTGGTCGAGGTCGGTGGCCTTGAGGAACTGCGCGTACTCGCCCTTGATGATCAGGTCCTTGAGGGTGTCGCCCTCGTCGGGCGGGACGGTCACGTTCAGTTCGATCACGTAGGCGTCGATGTACTTCTGGCCCTGTCGCCGCGCCACCGAGACGCGGTGGTTGCCGTCCTTGACGAAGTACAGTTCGCCGACCTTGTACACCTGAATGGGGGGCAGTTCCTTGCCCTGGAGCTGCGCCGAGCGCACGCCGACCCAGCGCTCGTCGAGGTGTTTTTCCTTGGGGAGGTAATGGCGGTCGAACTCGCGGTAGCGGTCCACCGACCCGATGATGTGGTCCACCTCGATGGTCTGGAGGCCCAGCGTATGCTCGCCGTCGGGGGCGAGGTGGCGCACCCAGTCGAAGGGCAGCAGCTCGTTGGGCTGACGGCGCAGCACCGCGAGCAGGTCGCGCACGTCGCTGGCGAAGCGGGCGCGCTCGACCTCATGTTTGGCCTGGTTGAAAAAGGACATGCGGGCAACTCCTTGAGCAAGCGAGTATCGGCCGGGGCATGTTCGAACGGGGGAGTATGGGGAACCCCGGTCTCTATGTCCACTCTACACCGCTGGCCTGTCCGGAGTCTGATGGCCGCTGGGGGAACGTGCCGGGGGGCGGGGCGCAGGGGCTATGCTGCGCCGCGTGTCCGCTCCTCCTGTTCCTGCCGCGCCCGCCACCCGCCTGACCCTGCCGGTGCTGGTCTGTCTGGCGCTGGTGTATGTGGTGTGGGGCAGCACCTATTTCGGGATCAAGGTCGCCATCGAGACGCTGCCGCCCCTGGGCATGCTGGGGGTCCGCTTCGCGCTGGCAGGGGCGGTCCTGATGCTCGCGCTGCGGCTGCGCGGCGCGGCCCTGCCCACGGCGCGGGAATGGGCGGCCTCGGCGGCGGTGGGGCTGCTGCTGCTGGGCGGCGGCACCGGACTGGTCACGCTGGCCGAGCGCGAGGCGAGCAGTTCGGTCGCGGCGATGGTCATCGCGGTCTCGCCCCTCTTCGCGGCCGTGTTCGCGCGGCTGTGGGGCGAGAAGACCGGCGGGCGCGAGTGGCTGGGTATCGGGGTGGGGCTGCTGGGCATCGCCCTGCTGAACGTGGGTGAGCTGCGCGCCACGCCGCTCGCGGCCTTTCTGCTCGTGCTGGCGCCGCTGTGCTGGACCTTCGGCAGCCAGTGGTCGCGTCACCTGCACCTGCCGCGCGGCCTGATGGCGAGCGCCGCCGAGATGCTGACCGGCGGGGCGCTGCTGCTGCTCCTGAGCGCCGCGACGGGCGAGCGCTGGCACACGCCGAGCGCCGCGAGCCTATGGGCGCTGGCGTACCTGACGGTCTTCGGCAGCCTGGTCGCCTACAGCGCGTACATGTACCTCGTCGAGCACACCCGCCCCGCCCTGGCGACGAGTTACGCCTACGTGAACCCGGTGGTGGCGGTGCTGCTGGGCGTGGGTCTGGGCGGCGAGCAGCTCGGGGCGCTGGGCTGGGCCGCGCTGGCGGTCATCCTGGGCGGGGTGGTGCTCGTGGCGTGGCCGCGCCCGGCCGCCGCCGCGCCCCAGGAGCCATAAGGGCCGCTCAAGCCCGAAGGTAGGACGCGGCACCCCGCCCGCGCGGCCGGGCCGCTAGGCTGCCCCCATGCTTGGCAAGTTCTTCAAGAAACCGGCCGACGACATGGGGGGGCGCGTTCCGCCCGGCCAGACCCTCACCACCCGCTTTCCGGTCCTGACCTACGGCCCGGCGCAGCGCTACGCCCCGCAGGACGTGGTCGTGAAGATCACCGGCCTGGCCGAGGAAAAGACCTTCACCTGGGCCGACCTGCTGGCCCTGCCGCAGACCACCCTGACCTACGACATCCACTGCGTGACCCACTGGAGCAAGCTCGACACGACCTGGACGGGCGTGCGCGTCACCGACCTGATGGAGCACCTCCAGCTCAAGCCCGGCGCGACCCACGTCATGCAGCACTCGGTCGGGGGCTATACCACCAACCTCAGCCTGGAAGACTTCGTGCGGCCCGAGAACCTGCTGGCCCACACCTTCGGCGGCGAGCCGCTGGCGACCGAGCACGGCGGCCCGCTGCGGCTGGTCGTGCCGCACCTGTACTTCTGGAAGAGCGCCAAGTGGCTGACCGAACTGGAGTTCATGGACCGGGACCGCGCCGGCTTCTGGGAAAAGAACGGCTACCACATGCGCGGCGACCCCTTCAAGGAAGAGCGGTACGACGACGATTAAGCCGGGAACGACCGGGTCGGACCTGACCGGCGGCGGCGAGTACCTCGTGCCCGACGTGTTGGAGGAAGGCCTGACGCTGGTGCTGGTGGGCACCGCGCCCAGCCGCATCAGCGCGCGGGCACGGGCGTACTACGCCAACCCCAGCAACAAGTTCTGGCCGACACTGGCGGCCGTGGGCCTGACCCCCCGGCAGCTCGCGCCGCGCGAGTACGCCGAGCTGCCCCGCTACGGCATCGGGCTGACGGACGTCGCCAAGCGCCACAGCGGGGTAGATGCCGCCCTGCCCGGCGAGGCCTGGGCTCCCCACGAACTGCGCGGCAAGGTGCGGCGTTACCGGCCCCGGCTGGTGGCCTTCACCAGCAAGCGCGGCGCGGCCGAGACGCTGGGCGTGCCGACCGGCCGCCTGCCCTACGGCCCGCAGCCGGAGGGCCTGGAGGGCGCGGAACTGTGGGTGCTGCCCTCGACCAGCCCGCTGGGCCACACCCATTTCCAGCTCGGGCCGTGGGAGGCGCTCGCGGCGCGGGTCAGGGCGTTGCGGGCACAAGGGTCAGGCGGCACAGGTACCGGTTGATTCCCCAGGGCGAGGACGCCGCGCTGATCTCGAAGCCCACGCGGCGGTAGAAGCCCACCGCGCCGTCGTCCGTCTCGGCCCGGAGGGTCCGGACCTCCAGCGCGGCGGCGGCGGCGTACAGCAGCGCGCGGGCATGGCCCTGCCCGGTGTGCGCCGGGGCCGTACCGATGTGCCGCAGCTCGGCGCTCCGGCCCCCATGGTCCAGGCGCAGGCCCGCCGCGCTGACCACCTCGTCGCCCGCTGCCCAGGCGAAGACCTGCCCGCCCGCCCCGCTGCGGTAGGCGGCCAGTTCCTGCCGGACCCGCCTGGGATCGGGAAACATGGCGCGGGCGAGCAGCGCCGTGAGGGCCGGGGTCAGGGCAGGGGAGACGAGCAGGGTCATGCCCCAGCATCGGGGGCGCGGGCTGCGGGCGGCATCGGCTGAAATGCGGATGCGGGGGTTCCCGGCGCGCGGCTACGCTGGACCATGTGCCCCCCTCAGCGTCCTCCCCTGTGGTCCCGAACGGCTGGCGCACCTTCCTGTGGCTGTGGGGTCGCAGGCCCTGAGCGTGCTAGGGGGTGGCCTGAGCGCCTTCGCCATGAACATCTACCTGACCCAGACGCGCTTTCCGCTGGAAGCGCAGCGGGCCGACCTCGCGGCGGCGCTGGCGCTGACTGGCCTGGGCGCGGTGCTGGCGACGCTGCTGGGGGTGCCGCTGGCCGGGGCGCTGGCCGACCGCTGGGACCGGCGGCGCATGATGCTCGCGGCCGATCTGCTGGGGGCCTCGCTGCTGGCCCTGCTGGTGCTGGCGGTCACGCTGGGAACGCCGCCCCTGTGGCTGCTGGTCGCGTTCTCGGCGGTGCAGGGGCTGACGGGGGCCTTTCACGGGTCCGCCTTCGACACGAGTTACCGCACGCTGGTCCCGGAGGCGCAGCTGCCGCGCGCCAATGGCCTGATGCAGACCCTCTGGAGCCTGTCGGGCCTGCTGAGCCCGGCGCTCGCCGCGCTGCTGGTCGGGCTGCCTGCCCTGGCGCGCGCGGCCAGCGGCCCCCTGGCCCAGACGCCCCTGGCCGGGCTGCGCGACGGGGTGCCGCTGGCGCTGGGCCTCGACGCCCTGTCGTTCCTGCTGGCCGCGCTGGTGGTGTGGCGACTGCGCATTCCGACCCCGCCGCGCCGCGACCTCGTGGCGGCGGCGCGGCGGCCCACGCTGGCCCAGGACATGCGTTTCGGCTGGGGGTTCATCTTCCGGCGGCCCGCGCTGCTGCACCTGTTGCTGACCTTCGCCGCGATGAATCTGCTGACCAGCGGCGTCGGGGTCGTCCATCCGCTGCTCGTGCGCTTCACGCTGGTCCCCGATCTCGCGGCGCGTGGGGTCAGCCAGGAGGCGGCGCTGGCGACCCTGTGGACCGCCATGAGCGCGGGCGGCCTGTGCGGCGGCCTGCTCGTCAGTGCCTGGGGTGGGCTGAGGCGCCGCCGGGTGCTGGGGGTTCTGGTGCCGATGGTGCTGGCCGGAGCCGCTCAGGGCGTGGGCGGCGCGGCAGGTACGCTGCCGCTGACGGCGGCGGCCATCGCGGCCTTCGGCGTCATGACCCCGGTGCTGAACGCGCACTCGCAGAGCATCTGGCAGTCGCGGGTGCCCGCCGAGATGCAGGGCCGCGTGTTCAGTTCCCGCCGCCTGATCGCGCAGTTCACCGCGCCTGTCAGCACGGCGCTCGCCGGGGTCCTGGCCGCGCGGCTCGCGCCCGGGAGCCTGCTGGTCGGGTCGGGCCTGCTGATCGTGGTGGTGAGCGGCCTGCAACTCCTGAATCCGGTGCTGCGCCGCGTGGACGAGCCTGGGGCGGACCCGGCAGTAGAGGGGCCGGTGCCCGGGGCCGCCCCCCAGCCCTAGGCCCGGCCCGCAGCTCCGGCTACTTGCCGCCCGGCAAGGTCTGAAGGGTCTGGACCGGCAGCGCCAGCCCGCTGTCCGCCTGACCGAAGGCCGCCAGGACGCCGGTCAATTGGCCCCCGGCCCGCTCGACCAGCCGCGCGAGCGCCAGCGCCGTCCCGCCCGAGGCGATCACGTCCTGCACGATGGCGACCCGCCTGCCCCGCAGCCGCTCGGCGTGCGGCCCGTCGAGCCACAGCGTCTCGGTCACGCCCAGGGACATGCTGGGCACCTCCTGAATCAGGGGCGACTGCATGTAGGTGCGGCGTTTCTTGCGTGCGGCCACGTAGGGCAGGCCGCTGCGGTCGCTCAGCTCGTGCGCCAGCGGCAGCGAGTTGGTCACGGCCGTCAGCAGCACCTCGGTGCCCGGCGGGATCAGGGGCAGCAGCGCTCCGGCCACCGCGTTCGTGAGTTCGCTGTCCCCGATGAATTCGACCAGGGGCACGCGCCCGGCATTGCCGACCCGCACCGTGGGAAGCTCGCGCCGGACACCGCCGACCGTAATGCTCAGATTGTCCATGGCCCCAGGGTAATACGCGCCCTGCCCGGAACCTGTCAGGCCCCTGTGGTCAGCCGACCTCTTTGGGTCCTTTCAGGCCGCTGCGGCCCTCGCGCCCGCGCAGCACGTCCGCCACGTCGGCGGGCGAGACTCCCACTTCGGCCAGGGCGAACAGCGTGTGGAACAGCAGGTCGGCGGCCTCGGTCGCCAGCTCGGCGCGGTCGCCGTTCTTGGCGGCCAAGAGCACTTCGCCCGCCTCCTCGCTGATCTTCTTCAGGACCCGGTCCAGGCCCCCGGCGTGCAGGCGCGCCACGTAGCTGTTTTCGGGCAGGGTGGCGAGGCGCTCGGTGATGGTCGCGTAGACGCGCTCCAGCGCGCCGTCCAGACCGTGGTCGCCCGTATCCTGCGCGGGCATCAGCGGCCTGTGGAAGCACGAATACTCGCCGGTGTGGCAGGCCGGGCCGGTCTGGACGACGCGGTACAGCACGCTGTCGCCGTCGCAGTCGAGCTCCACGCCGACCACCTGCTGGGTGTGGCCGCTGGTCGCGCCCTTGATCCACTGCTCGGCGCGTGAGCGGCTGTAGTAGGTCGCCTCGCGGGTGGCGAGGGTGCGTTCCAGCGCGGCGCGGTCGGCATAGGCCTGCATCAGGACCGCGCCGCTGCGGGCATCCTGGGTCACGACCGGAATCAGGCCGCGGTCGTCGAACTTGAGTTGGGACAGGTCAGGAGTCATGGCTACCTCGGGCAGAAGAAGGGGAAAAGGAAAAAAGAGCGGCGGGAGAGGGCCCGCTCAGCCGGCCGGCCACTCGGGGCGTACGGGCAGCCCCTCGCCGTGCAGGTACGCCTTGACCTGCGGCACGGTCAGCTCGCCGAAATGAAAGACGCTGGCGGCCAGGGCGGCGTCGGCCAGACCCACCGTGAGCACGTCGCGGAAGTCCTCCAGGCGTCCGGCCCCGCCCGAGGCGATCACCGGCAGGTCCACCTCGCGCGCCACCGCCGCAGTCGCCTCCAGGTCGAAGCCCGCGCGGGTGCCGTCGGCGTCCATGATGTTCAGGCAGATCTCGCCCGCGCCCAGGCGCTGCCCCTGCGCGGCCCACGCCAGCAGGTCCAGGCCGGTGTCCACCCGGCCTCCGCCGAGGTGGACGGTCCAGCCCTGTGCGCCGGGGCGGCGCTTGGCGTCGATACTCAGCATGACGCACTGCGCGCCGTGGTGGTCGCTCGCCTCGCGGATCAGTTCGGGCCGCCGGACCGCGCCGCTGTTCACGCTGATCTTGTCGGCCCCGGCCATGAGCAGCTGCCGGAAGTCGCCCAGGGCGTTCACGCCGCCGCCGACCGTCAGCGGCATCATGACCTGCTCGGCCACGCGGGCGGCCACGTCGAGCATCAGGGAGCGGCCCTCGTGGGTGGCCGTGATGTCGTAGAAGACCAGTTCGTCGGCCTGCTGCGCCTCGTAGGCCTGGGCCAGCACCAGGGGATCGCCGGCGTCGCGGTGG
The DNA here is from genome assembly GCF_000252445.1 of Deinococcus gobiensis I-0. Lineage (GTDB taxonomy): Bacteria > Deinococcota > Deinococci > Deinococcales > Deinococcaceae > Deinococcus > Deinococcus gobiensis. The sequence continues at coordinate 1,225,064 of NC_017790.1, forward strand.
TTCTCGAAAAACCGCACGTTCTTGACCACGCGGCCGCTCTGCACGTCCAGACAGGGAATGATGCGCTTCGCCAACACGCCCGGCAGTGTAGCCTCCCGCGCCCGTCTGCCGCGCCGCGCTGTACAGGGCATAGGCAAAAGTGCTGAGGTGCCCGCTCTTTCTCAGAAAGCCTTGATAGAATCTTTAGCAGTCTGGGGGGTGAATGTGGAGCGCCGACGAATTCTGTTGATCGACGACAATCCCAACGATGTCGAGCTCGCCCTCGACGCCCTTGACGTGTCGCCGGACACCGACGTCCGGGTGGCGAGCAGCGGCGCCGAGGCGCTGCGCCTGCTGACCGACCGCGCCGAACCGCTGCCCGACCTGATCCTGCTCGACCTCAAGATGCCGCATATGGACGGCCTCGCCGTGCTCGACGCCATCCGGGGCGAGGCCCAGCTGCCCGACGTGCCGGTCGTGATGCTCACCACCAGCGGCGACGAGCGCGACATTCAGGCGTCGTACGCCCACGGCGCGAGCGGCTACGTGGTCAAGCCGCTGGAGTTCGGACAGTTCCGCGCGGCGATGTCCACCATCAAGGCCTTCTGGATGGGGCTGAATCGCCGCCCCGATCTGCGCTGAAGCCTGCCCCCGGCCCCCGCCTTGCGCCGCCCTTCATGCCCCGGCCCCCGCAGCGGGAGCGCCGCTAAGCTGGCCCCATGCGCGTGTACATCGGCTGCGGCGGCTACAGCAACGACGACTGGACGGCTCCGGGCCTGATCTACGAGGGCGTCAAGAAGGATCATTTCCTGGAAACCTACGCCGGGCATTTCGACGCTGTGGAACTCAACAGCTCGTTCTATGCCATTCCCGGCCTCAAGGCCTTCGAGGGGATGGCGCGCAAGTCGGGCGGGCGCACGCGCTTCGCCGTGAAGCTGAACAAGGCGTTCACCCACGACCGCGCGCCGACCGACGCCGACTTCGACCGCATGCTCCAGAGTCCCGAGCCGCTGCGCGAGGCGGGCCTGATGGGACCGTATCTGGCGCAGTTCCCGTATTCGTTTCACCGCACGGCCGAGAACCGCAGGTACCTCCAGGTCCTGACCGAGCGCTTCGCCGGGCATGAACTGGCCGTCGAACTGCGGCACGCGAGCTGGGACAAGCCCGAGGTCCGTGAGGGCATGGGCGAGTACGGCCTGATCTGGGTGAGTCCCGACTACCCGCCGCTGGGCGGGATGCCCGAGCCGCAGGTCCATGTGACCGGCGACGTGGCCTACCTGCGCCTGCACGGCCGCAACAAGGGCACCTGGTGGGAGGGGGGGAGCGCCGCCGAGCGCCATGACTACCTGTATTCCCGCGCCGAGATGGACGAGTGGGCCGAGAAGATCGCGCTGGTCGCGGACGATCTGAGCGAGCTGTACGTGTTTTTCCAGAACACGACCAAGGGTCACGCCCTGAAGAACATTCCCATGCTGCGCGAGGCCCTGAACGCGCGCGGCGTGCCGGTCCGGACCCCCGAGCCGCTCGCGGAGGGCGCGGCCCAGGACGGCCGGCTGCTGTAGAAACGCGAAAAGCCCCCGAGCGGGGGCCAGTGCGTCTGTGGGCGGGGTTTAGGCCAGCGCCTTGATGACGGCGTCGGTGAACTCGTTCGTGCCGGCGGTGCCGCCGAGGTCGCGGGTACGCGGCCCCTCGGCCAGCACCTTGTTCACGGCGTTGTCGAGGCGGCGGGCCGTCTCGTGGTCGCCGATGTGGTCGAGCATGAGCACGGCGGCCAGGATGCTCGCGGTGGGGTTGGCGACGCCCTGCCCGGCGATGTCGGGGGCCGAGCCGTGGACCGACTCGAAGATGCCGAACTTGTCGCCCACGTTGCCCGAGGCGGCGATGCCCAGGCCGCCCACCAGACCGGCGGCGAGGTCGGACAGGATGTCGCCGAACATGTTGGTCATGACCATCACGTCGAACTGGCCGGGGTTGCGCACGAGCTGCATGGCGGCGTTGTCCACGATCATGGTGGAGGTGTTCAGGCCCTCGACCGTGGCCGTGTGGTCCAGGATGGTGTTCAGGAACAGGCCCTGCGTGACGGGCAGCACGTTGGCCTTGTGCACGACCGTCAGGCGCTTGCCGCGCTTCATGGCGAGGTCGGCGGCGAACTTGCCGATGCGCTCGCTGGCGTCCTTGGTGATCACGGTGTCGGCGATGGCGGTGTCGCCGTAGCGGCGCTCCTGCTCGACGTACAGGCCCTGGGTGTTCTCACGCACGATCACGAGGTCCACGTTGTCGTACGCGCCGGGCACCGGGCGGGTGCGGGTGGGGCGCACGTTGGCGTACAGGCCGTACTTGCGCCGCAGGTGGCGGATGGCGCCGAAAAAGCCGTCGGGCTTCTCGCCGCTGGGGCTGGTGGCCGCGCCGAACAGGGTCGCGTGGGTGTTCTCGACGGCGTCGTAGGTGGCCTGCGGCACGCTGGTGCCGTGGTCCAGGAAGTACTCGTAGCCGGCCTCGGCGGTCACGTATTCGGCGTCGAATCCGGCGGCTTCCAGCACGCGGCGGGTCGCCGGAATCACTTCGTGACCGATGCCGTCGCCTTCGATCAGACAGATGCGGTAGTTTGCCATAGCCTGCCCAGTCTAAGCGAGAAGCGCGAACTGATGCACAGTTGCCGCGCCCTGGAAGCGTCACGCCACGGGTAACGCGCCCGGTGCGGCGGGGCGGGCCGCGCGGCCCAGAAGTTCCCGCGCCAGCGCCTGCGCCAGCAGCGGCCCCAGCAAAAAGCCCTTGCTGCCCAGCCCGGCCAGGCGCCACACCCCGTCCTCGCCCTGGCCGCAGCGCAGGCCCGAGAGCCGCGTGCCGCTCCAGCGCCCCGTGACCTGCGGGCCGCGCAGGTCGGGGGTCAGGGCCAGGCCCTTGCCCAGCAGCCAGGCCAGCGACCCCAGCGGCAGCCGGGGCGGTGCCCAGGTCGGGGTCGGGGCCTCGAAGGTCGCGCCCAGGACCCCGCCCGATGCCGCCGGGGCGACGTAAGCCCCGAAACTCAGCGGCACGGGCGAGGGCGCGCGGTCCAGCAGCAGCAGGCTGCCGGCGCGGTACACGCCCCCCTCGCCTGCCCAGCCGCTGCCCACCGCGCCGCCGCACCACACGACCGCGTCGGCGGCCAGGGACTCGCCGCCTTCCAGCGTGACGCCCCGGGCCGCCCAGCCCGTCGCCCGCGCCCGCACCACCCGCGCCCCCGAGGCCCGGCGCAGCGCCGCCGTGAAGGCCGCGCCGTCGAGCCAGCCGCCTTCGGGCAGCCACAGGGCATGGGCCCAGCCGGGAGCCAGGGGCGCGGGCGCGTCGGCGGGGGCCAGCCAGACGTGCGACAGGTCGGTGGGCGGCGGCAGGTGGCGCACGAACTTTTCGCGGGTGCGCCCGTCCGGCACGGGGCGCAGGACACCTTCGCGGCCGCAAGGCACCTTCTCTCCGGCCCGCGCCAGCTCTCCGACCCAGGCCCAGGTCTGGCGCAGCCCGGCGACCGCCTGCGGGTCCACCTTGCCCGATTGCCCGCGCACCGGGTTGAGCAGGGCCGAGGGTACCCGGCTCGCGGCGTGCTGCCCGCTGTCGATCAGCGTGACCCGCGCCCCGGCGCGCCCCAGGGCGTAGGCGACCGAGGCCCCCGCCACCCCGCCCCCGATCACGGCCACATGCGGCGCGGCGTTCATGCGGGACGCACCGCCCGCAGGCACTCGCGCTTGCCGGGAGCACCGGGGCGGCGCTCGACCTCCAGCCCCGCCGCCTGAAGGGCCCGGCGCACGTGCCCGGCCGCGCTGTAGGTGGTCAGGACGCCGCCGGGGGCCAGGGCCGCTGCCAGCCGCGCCGCGAATTCGGGGGTCCAGACCTCCGGGTTGCGCGTGGGTGAGAAGCCGTCGAGGTACAGCGCCGTCGCCCAGGCGGCGGGCAGGTCGGCGGCCGTCACGTCCTCGAAACGGACCTCCAGCGCCGCGCCCCCCGCCTGTGTGGTCAGCCGCCCCTCGGCCCCGTCCCAGACGTTCAGCAGCGCCTCCCAGGCCGGGTGACGTTCGGCGTCGCCACCGGTCGCCACCTCGCGCAGCGTCGCGGCGGTCGCCGGGTCGAACTCGTAGGCGAGGTAGTGCAGGGGCGCGCCGCTCGCGGCGGTCGCCGCCAGGGTCGCGCGGACATTCACGCCCACCCCGAACCCGATTTCCAGCACGCGCGGGGCCGGGTGGTTGTCGGTGCCGCTGCCCCCCACGAACACGTGCCACGCCTGCGAGCGCGCTCCGTGCCGCGAGCCGTAGGCCTCGCCGTAGCGGGCGTTCAGGGCGGTGCGCGAGCCGTCGGGCGTCGTCAGGATGGAAGAGGGGCCAGGGCTGGACATCCGCGCAGCATAGAGCGGCGCGGCAGACCTGTCCGGTCGCCGCGCTCCATTGTGCCGCCCGGTGGCCTGCCCCTCAGCGCAGGTCCTCGTCCACGATGGCGAGTTCGCGGGTCAGGCCGTGGGGGTCGCGCACGTCGAGGGTCTCGCGGCGCAGCGTCACCGTCTCCTGGTGGGTCACGGTGCGGCTCTGCTTGCTCAGCACCACGTCGCTTAGGGCGTAGACCTGCTTGGTCACCTCGGCCCGCTCCTCACGCACCAGCACCTCGTAGGTGCGGCCCGGCTCCAGCGCCTCACCGTTCAGGGTCACGAGGCCCTGACCGTCCTGCACCGTGATCTCCAGCGTCTCGCGCACGAGCTGCACCGGCACCAGCTCCTCACGTTCGACCACGCGCCGCAGCACGCTCACCGACCCGGCACCGCCACGCACCACCTCGACGTTGGCGCGTTCCTCATGCAGGGTCAGGCGGCCGAGTTCGGTGCGGCTCTGGGCCTGCGCCAGCACCGCCGCGTCGGGTTCGCCGGAGAGGGGGGGCTGGATCGTGGGGTCCTGATTCGTCATGGTGGGTCCTTTCTGTAGACAGGAACGGAAAAGGCGGGGATGGGCCCCCGCCTCCTGTTGATCGCGCGCCGGTTACGGACGCTCAGTACTTGCGGTCGGTGTCGCGGTCGGTCGCCGCGTCGCGCACGGTGCCGTCGTCGCTGAGCTTCACGTCGCCGGTCTTGTTGACATCCAGCACTTCGCGGCCCACCGTGTCGGTCACGGTCTGCGTCTCGGTCACGGCGCGCTTGCCCACGCTGATCTCTTCGGTGACGTAGGCCTGCTTGCTCACGTTGGCGCGCTCAGCTTCGAGGTCCACGTTCATGGTCTGGGTGCCTTCACCCAGCACCACGCCCTCGACGGGACGGGCGTCGCTCACGGCGTGACGCTCGATGACCACTTCTTCGCGCTGGAGGGGCACGCTGACGCTCTCTTCGTGCGTCTCGACGCGCTTACCGATCTGCACGCTGCCGGCCTTGAAGCGGTCCTTGTTGACCACGAGGCGCTCTTCGAGCAGCTGGAGACGGTCGGGCGTCTGGTAGGCGCGGCGCTGGTAGTCGGTGCGGTCGGTGTCGGTCGCCATAGCTGCCGTACCGGTGGCGGCGGTGTCCATGTTCGCAGTGTCGTTGCCCACGCCACGCAGCACGCGCTCGTCCCGGTCCATCGCGTCGCTGGAGTACATCTCGCCTTCGCGGTACTCGCTCATTTCCTTGACCTGGTCCTTGGTCAGGTTGTCGAAGTACACGCCCTGCTCGTCGATGCGGGCGTGGCCGACCGGCACGAGGACTTCCTTGCTCGAGAACCAACCGCCCACGTCCACCAGCAGGTAGCGGATGCGGCCGCTGCCGGGCTCCACCAGCGCGTCGCGCACGGTGCCGATCTTGTCGCCGCCGTAGCCGTAGGCGACGTGGCCGACGGGGTTGTACACGTTCTCGTCGTTCAGGTTGTACTGGGCGTCGTTGGACAGTTCGGTCAGGCGAATCAGGTTGGCTTGCGTCATGGTGGTGCCTCCTCGGAAATGTGTGGTTTGCGGCACTTGCTCCGCTTGAGAGGTAGTGTCCGCCTTCCGCCCGCCGTTTCTTTGAGGACTGCATAAAGCCCTACCGGGGCTGCTCTTGAATGGACGATCATGAATGTGAAAATTGTCATGATCTCATCCGTTTCGCATGCGCGGTGCCCTGTCCGGGAGCCGCAGGGTCTATCTTCGGCGCATGTCTCCTGTGCTGGCCGACCTGCGCTCCGATACCGTGACCACCCCTACGCCCGAGATGCGGGATGCCATGGCGGGCGCGGCCGTAGGCGACGACGTCTACGGCGAAGACCCGACCGTCAACGCCTTACAGGCGGAGGTGGCGCGCCAGACCGGCTTCGAGGCGGGGCTGTTCATGCCGTCGGGCACCATGACCAATCAGGTCGCCATCGCCCTGCACACGCGCCGGGGCGAGGAGGTCATCTGCGCCGAGGGCTCGCACATCTACGAATGGGAACTGGGTATGATGGCGACCTTCAGCGGTGTGGTCCCCCGATTCGTGCCCGCGCCGCTGGGGGTCCCGGCCCCGGAGGACGTGCGTCTGGCGATCCGGCGCAGCGTCCACCAGTCGCCCAGCGGCATGATCAGCCTGGAGAACACGCACAACAAGGCGGGGGGCACGGTCATTCCGCTCGACGTGCTGGCGGGCATCCGTGAGGTGGCGACCCAGGAGGGCCTGCCGCTGCACCTCGACGGGGCGCGGGTCTACAACGCCGCGGCGGCGCTGGGCGTGCCGGTCGCGGAGATCACGCGGCATTTCGACACGGTCAGCGTATGCCTCAGCAAGGGGTTGGGCGCGCCGGTCGGCAGCGTGCTGGTCGGCTCCCAGGCAGCGATGGCCCGCGCCCACCGCTACCGCAAGATGATGGGCGGCGGGATGCGGCAGGCCGGGGTGCTGGCCGCCGCCGCCCTGATCGCCCTGCGCGACGGCCCCGCCCAGCTGGCCGCCGACCACCGCCGCGCCCGCGTGCTGGCCGGCGCGCTGGTGGACGCCGGCTTCGCCGTGAACCTGGAGGCCGTGCAGACCAACATCGTGTATGCCACGCTGCCCGGCGCGGCCGAGCGGGTGGCGGGCTGGGCCGAGCGGGGCGTGCTGGCCAACGCCCTGGGCCACGACTCGGTGCGCTTCGTGCTGCACCACCAGATCGGTGACGAGGCGCTGGACCGGGCCATCGCGGTGCTGACCGCCTGAGCCGGCAGCTCAAGGCGCACTGAGGCGCGCCTCAGCATGTGCGCCCCGGCATGCGGCAGGCTGGGGTGACCTTGGCCCGCCGTCTGCCCACCTCCGCCTGGCCCCCGCCCCCGCAGCCGCCCGCGTGCTGCGCGCTGTGTGGCCGCGAGGTGCCGCAGCTGACCGAGCACCACCTCGTGCCGCGCTCGCAGGGCCGGCGCCGGGGGGTGCCGGTGGCCGAGCTGCCCACGGTCCTGCTGTGCGGGCCCTGCCACAAGTTCCTGCACCGGACCTTCAGCAACGCCGAGCTGGCCGCCGAGTACCCCACGGTCGAGGCGCTGCGCCGGCACCCGGAAGTCGAGCGTTTCGTGCGCTGGCTGCGCACCCAGCCCGCCACCCGCAATGTCCGCGTGCGCTGATCGGCGGCCCCGGGCAGGCAGGACGGGCCCGCCCGTTTTCCCCCGAAAGGATGAGGCCAGGGTGCGGGCAGGCGCGCTACCTTACGGATCATGACGCTTCCCGACGCGCCCCGCCCGCCCGAACCGCCCGCGTGGCCGGGCGAGAGTACGCCGGCCCCGGTGCCCCCCGGCCCACAGATCCGCGCGGTGGACGGCAACCGCGCCGCCCTGGCCCTCCTGATCGTGCAGAACGTGGTGTCGGCGCTGCTGATCGCCCGGGGCGCGCCGCTGGGCACCGCGCTGCTGGGGGCCTTCGCGGTGACGGTCCTGGTCGCCTTCACGCTCTTTCGCCCGGCGATGACGGCCCTGCTGCGCGACACCCGCTGGCGCACGCCGCCCTCCTGGGGCACGGCGCTGGCGGCTTTCGCGCTGGCTTTCATCGCCTCGCGGGCGCTCGCGCTGGCCTACGTGCTGCTCGTGCCCTCGGGGGCCGACGCGGTGCCGCAGTTCCTGAGCCGGGGGGCCGACCAGTGGGCGCTGTTCCTGGCGGCGGGTCTGCTCATCCCGCTGGCCGAGGAAGTCGCCTTCCGGGGCCTGCTCATGCGCGGGCACGAGCGCGCGGCGGGCTTCATGGTGGCCGCCCTCACCAGCACCTTCGCCTTCTCGCTGGCGCACGGCGTTCCGGCGAGCATCGCGGGCATCCTGCCGCTGGCCTACGTGCTCGCGCGGGTCGTGCAGCACAGCGGCAGCCTGTGGAACAGCGTGATCATCCATGCGGCCAACAACACGCTGGCGGTGGCGCTCGGGGCGCTGCTCGCGGGGCGTGACCTCGGCGGGCAGGGCGACGCGGCCTCCCTCCTCAAGGACGAGGCGCTGCGCCTGCCGCTGGCCGGCGGGGCGCTGCTGTTCGGCCTCGCCGTGCTGGCCGTGTGCCACATCTGGCTGACCCCCAGGGCCGATCCCCAGGAGCGCCGTGTGCCGGGGCCGTGGCTCAGCGGGGCCTACGTCGCGGTGGTGGTGTTCGGGGTGGTGTCGCTGCTGCTCACCCTGCCCTTCGCGCAGGGCTGGCTGGGCCGTATCAGCGCCCTGCTGAACTGAGGGGGGAACGCTCCTGGAGGTGGCCCGGCGTGCCCAGCGCGTCCGGGCCACCTCCTTTTGTCCTGCCATACGTGCTCTAGAGTGGGCCGGTTATGGCCTCCCGCCCCTCCCGCTCCGGTTCCCCGGCCACCGGCTCCTCGCGCAGCGCGCGGCGTGCGGCCCGGCGTCAGGCCCGTCCCGCGCCCGCCGTGCCGCCGCCCAGTCCGGACCCCGCCCCGCTGGCGGTGGACCTGCTCACCGCGCCCCGGCAGTTCGGCCGCGCGCTGGGCCGTGCGGACACCGCGTGGTGGACCTACTGGCCGGTGCCGGTGGTCACGGCACTCCTCTCGGGGGTGGCCTACGCGCTGCTGCTGCGTCCGGGCCTGAATCTGGCGGCGGCCGAGACGCTGCGGGCCGCCGGGCAGAGCGGTTCGGCCGCTCCCACCTTCCTCTCGCATGTCACCAACGCCTTCGGCAGCCTCTTCCTGACCTTCATCACGTTGGGGCTGATGTGGGGGCTGGGCCGTCTGGGGGCCGGGCGGGGCCGCGACGTGCGGGGGGCGCGGGTGCCCGAGATCTTCAGCGCGTCCTTCGCCCTGCTCGCGCCGCTGTACCTCCTCGTGGCTGTGCTGGTGCTCATCACGCCCGCCGCGAGCTGGGCCCTGCCGCCGGCCGCCGTCCAGGCCGCGCAGGGCAATCTCCTCGAACTCCAGCGCGCCGCCCTGCACAGCGCCGCGCAGACCCCGGCGGCCCTGGCCCTGTTCTTCGTGACGCTGCTGGGCACGGCCGCGCAGTGCGCGCTGGCTTACCCGGCGCTGCGCGAAACCACCGGCAGCGCCGCCCGCGCAGCCCTGGGCGCGGGGCTGCCGCTGCTGCCCGCCCTGGCCGCGCAACTGGTCGGGGTGGCCCCGCTGCTCATCGCCCGGCTATCTGGCGGCTAGGGCTGGGCCGCCTGTCCTGCCGCCTGGGGGCGCACCATAGGGCATGGCCCCCGACCTGCCCCCACCGCCCCGCAGCCTCGTTCAGCTGGAGGCGGCGCGCCGGCGTTTCGGCCCCGGGCGGGTGGCCCTGCTCACCGAGATGGTCCAGACGGGCGACCCCCTGGCCGACGCCGCCACCCGTGAACTGCGGACCGGGGGCGAGGAGGCCCGGCGCGCCTCGGACCTGGGCTTGCGGCACGGCGCCGCCTTTCTGGACGACCGTTTCCCGGCGCTGCGGGCGCTGCTCGCCGCTGCCGAGGCCGACCCGCCCTGGCTCGACCGTGCCCGGCTCGCACGTGGCTCGGAGGCGTACCTCGCCATCGGCAACGTCTGGATCACGCTGTCGCTCGGTCCCGGCTCGCTGACCCACACCTACAGTTCGCCCAGCATCGCGCGGGTGCTCGTGCGCACCGGCAACCTGACGCGCATGGCCCGGCGGCGCATCATCGAAACGGGGGTCTGGAACATCGAGACGGCGCTGCCCGGCGGCCTGGAGCGGGGTGCAGGTGGCTACGTCCATAACCTCCAGGTCAGGCTGCTGCACGCCGGTGTGCGGGCCAGCCTGCGCGCACGCGGCTGGGACGACCGCGAGACTGGCGCGCCCATCAACCAGGTCGAGATGGCGCGCACCTGGCTGGACTTCACCTATGTGCCCTTCCGGGCGCTGGGGGCTTTCGGCATCTCCTTCAGCCGCGCCGAGCTGGACGACCTGTACCACTTCTGGCGCTACGTCGCGCACCTGCTGGGCGTGGACCCCCGGCTGTACGGCGACGTGACGGATCAGGCGCAGGCGGGCGAGCTGCTCGCCCTCATCAACGGCACGATGGAACCGGCCACCGACGATACCCGGCAGCTGACCCGGGAGATGTTGGTCGCGGTCGCGGAGCTGCTGCAACCCAGCCTGCGCCTGCCGCCTCCGCTGATCCTCGACCTCACACACGCACTGGCGCGGCAGCTGCACGGCGACGCCCTGGCCGACCGCCTGGCGATCCGCCGCCCGCCCATTCGCCTCGCGCTGCCCCTGCTCACGCTCGCCAACCGTCTGCGCCGCGCCCACGAACGCCTCTGGCCCCGGCAGCGGGCACGGGCCATCCGGGCGACGGTGGCCTACTTCCGGGAGCAGCTCGCCACCCTGGAAGGTCCGACCACCTACCAGCGCCCTGCCGAGGGACCGGGCGGCCTGCCCGTGACACAGGAACCGCCTGCCCGGCCCTGAACACAAAAAAGCCCCCACCTGGAAACGGGTGGAGGCTTTTTTGCGGTCCTGTTGAGGACCACCAGCGGCTGGGGCTCAGGTCGCCGGTGGTCCTGCCGTGCGGCTCAGGTCAGGGGAAGCGAGGGGCTGGCCCTCTGCTCCCCCAGTTCCCGTGCTCAGTCGTCGTAGCCGAGGGTGGTCGGCGCGGTGGGGCGGCTGTCGTCGTAGCGCTGGGTGCCGGTGACGGCGTCGTTGCTGACGCTGCCCTCGCCGTACTTCTCCAGCGTACGCTCGTCGGCGACCTGCATGTCGCGCACCGTGATCAGGCCCGTGCCGGCCGGGATCAGCTTGCCGAGGATGACGTTCTCCTTGAGGCCGATCAGATCGTCCACCTGGCCGCGCATGGAGGCCTCGGTGAGCACGTGGGTCGTGTGCTGGAAGCTCGCCGCCGAGAGCCACGACTTGGTGGTCAGGCTGCTCTTGGTGATGCCCAGCAGCACCGGCTTCCAGCTCGCGGGGTTCTGGCCTTCGGCGAGGGCGTCGTTGGCCTGGTCCACTTCCCAGCGCTCGACGGTCTGGCCTTCGAGCAGCGTGGTGTCGCCGCCGTCAGTCACTTCGACCCAGCGCAGCATCTGGCGCACGATGATCTCGATGTGCTTGTCGTGCACCTTCACGCCCTGCGAGCGGTACACGCGCTGCACTTCTTCGACCAGGTAGCGCTGCGCGGCGTCGCTGTCCTTGTACAGCAGCAGGTCGTGCGGGTTGATCGCGCCGCGCGTCAGCGGCTGGCCGGCCTCAACGTGGTCGCCGTCCTTGACGATCATGCGCAGCGCCTTGCCGATCTTGGTCGCCGTCTTGGAGCTGTACTGCTCGTCTTCGGCGTCAATCCGCACGAGGTAGCGCTCTTCTTCTTCCTCGACGCGCAGCACGCCGTCACGGTCGGCCACGACGGCCTGGGTCTTGGGCTTGCGCGCCTCGAACAGCTCGATCACGCGGGGCAGACCCATCGTGATGTCGCCGCCGCCCGCGATCCCGCCGGTGTGGAAGGTGCGCATGGTGAGCTGCGTGCCGGGTTCACCGATGCTTTCGGCCGCCACCACGCCCACCGCTTCGCCCATCGAGACGGGCTTGGCCTGCGAGAGATCGTAGCCGTAGCACTTCTGGCACACGCCGGCCTTGACCTTGCAGTTCAGGGGGGTACGGACATACACCTCGCCCAGCGCCTTGGCGTCCTTGGTGATGGCCTTGACGTCCTCGAGCGAGAGCATCTCGCCTTCGGGAATCACGCGGCCACTGCTGAGCTGTACGTCGGCGCTCAGGGTGCGGCCGTAGATCGAGGTTTCGATCTCGCTGCCCTTGCGGCTGCGCCATTCGCCGGTGCGCTCGTCGGTCGCGCCCAGGGGCATGACGGTCGAGTCGGTGGTTCCGCAGTCCACGTCACGCACGACGACCTCGTGGGCCACGTCCACCAGCTTGCGGGTCAGGTAGCCCGAGTCGGCGGTGCGCAGCGCGGTGTCGGCGCCGCCCTTACGCGCCCCGTGGGTCGAGATGAAGTACTCGGCCACGGTCAGGCCTTCGCGGAAGCTCGCCTTGATCGGCACTTCGATGGTCGAGCCGTCGGGGCGGGCCATCAGGCCGCGCATCCCGGCCAGCTGACGGATCTGCTGGGGGTTACCGCGCGCGCCCGACTGGCTCATGATCCACAGCGGGTTGAAGGGGTAGTTCTGGCTGAAGTTCTCGAACACCGCGTTCTTCACTTCGTCGGTGGTGTCGTTCCACAGCTGCACGACCTGCTTGTAGCGCTCGTCTTCGGTCATGAAGCCGAACTCGTAGTTCTGCTCGATTTCCTTGAGCTTCAGGTCGGCTTCGGCCAGCAGCTCGGGCTTGTTGGGCGGCAGGACGATGTCGTCGATGCCGATGGTGATGCCCGAGGTCGTCGAGAGCTTGAAGCCGCTGTCCTTCAGGCCGTCGAGCAGGCCGGCGGTCGCCTCGATCCCGAGCTGCTTGAAGCAGGCCATGACCATGTCCTTGAGGCTGTCCTTCTCGTAGGTCGTGTTCAGGTCGAACAGGTCGTCCACGAGGTGCGCCTGGTTGCCCAGGGCTTCCTGCACGATGCGGCGGAAGCTCACGCGCCCGGCGCTCGTCTCGTGCACCGCGCCGTTCAGGCGGATGCGGACGTGGTCCTGGTTGTCGATCTCGCCGCGCTCGACGGCCATGACGGCTTCGTCGGGCGAGGAGAAGACGTACTTCAGGCGGCCGGGGCTGGTCTCGGCGCCGTTCACCATGACGGGGCTGTTCAGGCTGAGCTTGCCCTCACCGTAGGCGGCGAGCACGTCGTTCTCGCTGGCGAACTCGCTGCCGGCACCCAGGGTGTCGCGCCGGAGCTGGGTCAGCGTGAAGATGCCCAGGATGATGTCGCGGCTGGGCTTGACGTTCGGTTCGCCGTTGGCGGGCGAGAGCAGGTTGTGCGAGGCGAGCATCTGGATGCGGGCTTCGGCCTGCGCCTGCGCGCTCAGCGGGACGTGAATCGCCATCTGGTCGCCGTCGAAGTCGGCGTTGAAGGCTTCACAGACCAGCGGGTGCAGCTGGATGGACTGCCCTTCGACCAGCACCGGCTCGAAGGCCTGGATGCCGAGGCGGTGCAGGGTCGGCGCGCGGTTGAGCAGCACGACCTTGTCCTCGATGACTTCTTCCAGGGCGTCCCATACGCTGTCGCGGGTGTCGCGGTAGCGTTCCAGCATCTTGCGGGCCTGCTTGATGTTGGTGACTTCGCCCTTCTCCTCGAGCACCTTGAACAGGAAGGGCTTGAAGAGTTCGAGCGCCATGCGCTTGGGCACCCCGCACTGGTGCAGGCGGAGCTGCGGGCCGACCACGATGACCGAGCGGCCCGAGTAGTCCACGCGCTTGCCCAGCAGGTTCTGGCGGAAGCGGCCCTGCTTGCCGCCGAGCAGGTCGGTCAGCGAGCGCAGCGCGCGGTCGCTGCCGGGGTTGGTCACGGGGCTGCCGCGCCGGCCGTTGTCGATCAGCGCGTCCACCGCTTCTTGCAGCATGCGCTTCTCGTTGCGGATGATCATGTCGGGCGCGCCCTGACCGATCAGCTTCTTGAGGCGGTTGTTGCGGTTGATCAGGCGGCGGTACAGGTCGTTGAGGTCCGAGGTCGCGAAGCGGCCACCGTCCACCTGCACCATCGGGCGCAGGTCGGGCGGCATCACCGGCACGGTGTTCAGGATCATCCACGAGGGCGCGTTGCCGCTCGCCTTGAAGCTGCGCACCACTTCCAGCCGCTTGCGGGCCTTGGCGCGCTTGTGGCGCGACGAGTCCTTCATCTGCTCGCTCAGCTCGGCCTCGAGCTCGTCGAGGGCGAGATCGTCGAGCAGTTCCTTGACGGCTTCGGCGCCCATCTTGGCCTCGAAGTCGTAGGACTCGATCACGCGGACCTGCTTGCGCACGAGGTCGATCTCGATGCGGCCCGAGATCTCGCTGCGCAGGTTGCCGGCGTCGGCGAGGTCCTCGCCCGGCTCTACGCGGTCACCGTTCACGACCAGCGGCTCGTCGTTGTACGAGTACACCTTGGCCTTGCTGACGATGACGCTCGCGGGCGCGTGCAGGGTGATGACCCCGTCGGCCTCCGCAGTGATCTCCTCTTCCTTGTCGATGGCCCCGATGACCTTCTGGCCCTTGCGCACGTCGCTGCCGTCGCCGACCAGCACGTGCATCGTGGGGTTGATGGGGTACTCGGCGCGGCGGGTCCAGTGCGCCGTGACGGTCACGTCCCCCTTCTTCTTGGGGAAGGTGACGCCCGAGAGGCTGGAGTCGCGGCTCACGCGCAGGCGGCTGCCCGACTTGGCCTCGGCCAGCACGGCCCCGGCGTCCACGATCTCGCCGTACACGACCTGCACGTCCATGCCGTGCGGCACGTACACGCGCGCGAGCACCTCGCCCATCGGCGCGGCCTCGTCGTCCCCGGCAGCGGCGGTCTGCTCCCGCAGTTCCACCATGACCGAGTCCTCGCCCATCTCGTGCAGATACACGGTGCCCGCCACGGGGGCGGTGAACTGCACGTCCTGCTCCAGCTCGGCCAGGATCTCACCGGCACGGAAGCTGTCCTGCTCGACCATCGCGCCCTCGGGCAGCGGCAGGTTCGCCTCGACCTTCTCGGCGTAGGCGATCTCGGCGCGGCGCGGGAAACGGTACTGCGCCAGGCCGTCCATCTTGCTCACGACGTTGCCGCCCAGAATCTGGCCGCGCGTGACGTACTCGCCGTCACGGATGACCGCTTCCTGGCCGCCGGGGATGGTGTAGGTCTCCTGACGTCCGAAACGCAGTTCGCGGTACTCGTCGTCCGAGAGCAGCTCGCCGCGCTTGAGGGGACGGCCGTCCTTCTGGGCGTTCAGGGCGTTGGTCACCAGGAACGAGCTGAAGTACAGCACCTTCTCGAGCTGGCCGGCCGACAGGTCGAGCAGCGTGCCGACCTTGCTGGGCGCGTCCTTGACGTACCAGATGTGCGCGGCCGGGGTCGCGAGGTCGATGTGGCCCATGCGGTAGCGGCGGACCTTGCTGCTGGTCACCTCGACGCCGCAGCGCTCGCAGACCTTGCCCTCGTAGCGCTGGCGCTTGTACTTGCCGCAGGCGCACTCGTAGTCCTTGATCGGCCCGAAGATGCGCTCGTCGAACAGGCCCTCGCGCTCGGGCTTCAGGGTGCGGTAGTTGATGGTCTCGGGCTTTTCGACTTCGCCGAACGACCACTCGCGGATCTTGTCGGGCGAAGCGATGGCGATACGAACTTTGCTGAAATCTTTCAAAGCAGTTGCTCCTTGGTTGGGAGGCTTGGGGGCGGGGCGGTGGGGGAGAGGGGCGTGGCAGCGTGGCCTCTCCCGGACACCGGCCTCAGCGCTTGGGCATCATGCCTTCGAAGATGTCGACCGGCTTGTCGCCGCCGTCGAGCACCTCGACATTCAGACCCAGCGAGTGCAGCTCCTTGACGAGCACCTTGAAGGACTCGGGGATCGTGCTGCCCGAGACTTCCTCGCCCTTGACGATGCTCTGGTACGCGGCGTCGCGGCCGTCGATATCGTCGGACTTGATGGTCAGCATTTCCTGAAGGACGTGCGCCGCGCCGTAGGCCTCGAGCGC
The DNA here is from genome assembly GCF_000252445.1 of Deinococcus gobiensis I-0. GTDB lineage: Bacteria > Deinococcota > Deinococci > Deinococcales > Deinococcaceae > Deinococcus > Deinococcus gobiensis. The sequence goes on from NC_017790.1 coordinate 1,240,928, forward strand.
CCACACTTCCATTTCCCCGAAGCGCTGGCCGCCGAACTGGGCCTTGCCGCCCAGCGGCTGCTGGGTGATGAGGCTGTAGGGGCCGGTCGAGCGGGCGTGCAGCTTATCTTCCACCATGTGGTAGAGCTTCATGACGTACATGGTGCCGACCACCACGGGGCCGCTGATCGGCTCACCGCTGCGCCCGTCGTACAGGATGCTCTTGCCGGTGCGCGAAAGCTGCATCTGGGCGGCCTCGTAGTCGTCGCCGGGGGCCGTGATCACGCCGGTCTTGCCCGCGCGGTCCAGCACTTCCTGTTCGCGCTTGTCGAGTTCGAAGCCCTCGTCCTTGCGCTTCTGCAGGCGCTCGGCGGCGGCCACTTCGAGCATTTCCTTGATGGTCGCCTCGGTCACCGAGTCGAACACCGGGGTCTCGAACTTCTGGCCGGTCAGGCGCGCCACTTCGCCCAGGTGGGTTTCGAGGATCTGGCCCAGGTTCATGCGCGAGGGCACACCCAGGGGGTTGAACACGAGGTCGACGGGGGTGCCGTCTTCCAGGTAGGGCATGTCTTCGGGGGGCAGGATCTTGGAGACCACGCCCTTGTTGCCGTGACGGTTGGCCACCTTGTCGCCCACCTGGAGCTGACGCTTCTGGGCCACGTACACGCGCACCATCTCGCGCACGCCGGGCTTGAGGTCCACGCCCTCGTCGCCGCGTCGGAAGCGCACGGTCTTGACGACGATGCCGCCCTGACCCGACTGCACGCGCAGCGAGGTGTCCTTCACTTCACGGGCCTTCTCGCCGAAGATCGAACGCAGGAGGCGCTCTTCGGGGGTCGGCTCGCTCTCGCCCTTGAAGCTCGTCTTGCCGACGAGGATGTCGCCGGGCTTGACTTCGGCGCCCACGCGCACGATGCCGTCTTCATCCAGGTCGCGCAGCGCGGCTTCGGAGAGGCCGGGGATGTCGCGGGTGATCTTCTCGGGCCCGAGCTTGGTGTCGCGCGCCTCGATCTCGTCCTTCTCGATATGCACCGAGGTGTAGAAGTCCTTGCGGACCAGGCCCTCGCTGATGCAGATCGCGTCTTCGAAGTTGAAGCCGTCGAAGGGCATGATGGCGATGGTGATGTTCTGCCCGAGCGCGAGGCGGCCCAGGTCGCTGGCGGGGCCGTCGGCGATGACCTGCCCGGCCGTGACCGTGTCGCCGATGTTGACGATGGGGCGCTGGTCGAGGTTGGTGCCCTGGTTGCTGCGGGTGAAGCGCACGAGCTCGAAGGTGCGGATGTTGCCGGTATTCAGGCCCTGGGCGGGCGCGTCCTCGGTCAGCGTCACCTGGATGACGCGGGCATCCACGTAGCTCACGCGGCCGTTCACGTCGCTCACGACGCTGGTGCCCGAGTCGGTCACCACGCGGCGCTCGACGCCCGTACCCACGGCGGGGCTGTCGGCGCGCACGAGGGGCACGGCCTGCGACTGCATGTTCGATCCCATGAGGGCGCGGTTGGCGTCGTCGTGCTCCAGGAACGGAATGAGGCTGGTGTTGATCGAGACGATCTGCTTCGGGCTCACGTCCATGTACTCGACTTCGGTCGGGTCGTACAGCAGCGGGTCGCCCTTCTTACGGGCCAGCACGCGCTCTTCGGCGAAGGTGCCGTCCTCGTTCAGCGCGCTGTTGGCCTGCGCGATCACGTAGCGGTCCTCGATGTCGGCCGTCATGTACTCGACGTTGTCGCTGACCTGACCGCCCTGCGCCTTGCGGTAGGGGGCCATAATGAAGCCCAGGTCGTTGACCTTGGCGTAGCTCGACAGCGACGAGATCAGGCCGATGTTCGCGCCTTCCGGCGTCTCGATGGGGCAGATGCGGCCGTAGTGCGTCCGGTGTACGTCGCGCACGTCGAAGCCGGCGCGCTCGCGGGTCAGGCCGCCCGGCCCCAGCGCGGAGATACGGCGCTTGTGGCGCAGGTCCGACAGGGGGTTGGTCTGGTCCTTGAACTGCGAGAGCTGGCTGCGCCCGAAGAACTCGCGCATGGCCGCCACGATGGGACGGTTGTTCACGAGCTTGGTGGGGGTCGCGGCGTCGGGGTTGCCCAGCAGCATGCGCTCGCGTACGCCACGCGCCATGCGGCCCATGCCCACGCGCAGCTGGTCGGCGAGCAGTTCGCCCACCGTACGTACGCGGCGGTTGCCGAGGTGGTCGATGTCGTCGGCATGCACGGGCACGGGGTTCGACACGCCGTCCTCGTCCGCGCCGATGGTCACCGTGTCCTGGCCCTGCTGCAGCGCCATCAGGTAGCGGATGGTGTCCACCAGACCCGCGTCGCTGAACTTGCCGTCCGTGAAGGTCAGCAGCGTGCGCTCGGGACGGTTCACGCCCAGCTTGGTGTTCATCTTGAAACGGCCGGGTTCGCCCAGGTCGTAGCGGCGGGGGTCCGCCAGCAGGCCGTAGAGGTACTGCACGGCCTTGTCGCGCTTGGGCGGATCACCGGGGCGCAGCACCGTGAACAGGCGCAGCAGCGCCTCGTCGGCGCCCATGCCCGCGCTCTTGTCCTCGGCCTGCTCGGCTTCGGGGCCGAACTCGCTGAACAGCGCCTTCAGGCTGGCGTCGTCGTAGCCCAGCACGCGCAGCAGCATCGCCACGGGGAACTTGCGCTTGTTGACCTTCATTTCCAGCACGCCGGCGTTGTACTCCAGTTCGATCCAGGGTCCACGCTTGGGCATGGGGATGATCGCCGCCGTGTACATCTTCTTGATGCCCTTGTAGCTGCTCGTGAAGTACACGCCGGGGCTGCGGTGGATCTGCGAGATCACCACGCGGTCGGCGCCGTTGATGACGAAGGAGCCGTCCTTGGTCATCAGGGGCAGGTCGCCCAGGAACACCTGGTCTTCCTTGATGAGGCCCGAGTCCTTGTGGATGAGCTGGAGCTTGGCGTACATCGGGGCCTGGTAGGTCAGGTCCTTCTCGCGGCATTCTTCGGGGGTGTAGGGCGGCTCACCCAGACGGTATTCCAGGTAGTCCAGCACCAGGCCCGTCGAGCGGCCCTTTTCGGTCTCGTCGATAGGAAAGACTTCCTTGAACGCGCTCTGGAGACCGCTGTCGGCGCGCTGGTCGGGCGCACGGTCGGCCTGCAAGAAGGCGTGGAAGGAGTTGACCTGCACTTCGGTCAGGTTGGGAAGCGGAATGACTTCGGTGATTTCACCGAACCGCTCGATGCGTGGGGGCGTAGGGTTCAACGTCATGCACACCTCTTGCGCCAGATGATGCTGACCCGCGTCCTCTCTGGGCACTCCAAAAGACGCGGGCGAGACACCGACCCCGTTGGTCGTGTCCCGAAGTAGGTTCCTCAGTTGTGAAGTCCGGCTGATTGCAAGGAACTCCTGCCCAACCCATCATGGTCGGCCACAGGGAAGTATAGGCCTTGGGACAATTTATGTCAAGAAAGACGAAGCCGGTTACTCTACGCCCTGAACCGAAACGCGGTCCCGAGCATGAAGGGAACCGCAGCGCCGCCTCGGCCGTCCTTCCGGGCGGGGCTCAAACCCGCCGGATACACTGGGGCTGTGGAGTTCCTGCAACCCTACCTTCCTGTCGTTTTCACGGTCCTGCGGGTGCTGGCCGTCGTCAGTCTGATTCACGCCATCGTCACCCGGCAGCAACTCTACTGGATGGTCATGCTCGGTTTCGGGGCCTTGCTGGGCAGTGTCTTCGGACTGATTTTCACGCTGGTCTACGTGTTCATGGTGCTCGTGCCGTCGCTGCGCAGCGGGGGTCAGCGGGCCGGGCGCGCGGTGCAGTCGGGGCTGGAAGCCATCAAGCCGCTCGACACCCGTATCCGGGAAGCGCAGGAACGCCTGGACGAGAGCGACACGCTGGCCCACCGCAGTGACCTCGCCGCCCTGCTTGCCCGCGCAGGCCGGGAGGCCGAGGCTCAGGCGACCCTTGATCCCCTGCTGCGGGGCATCTACGCCGACGACCCGGTGGTGCTGCTCACCAGCGCCGAACTCGATCTCGCCCGGCAGCAGCCTGCGCAGGCGGAGGAGCGTCTCTCGCGGGTGGACCTGCGCACCAGCGCAGCGACCCGGACCCGGACCCTGACCCTGCTGGCCCAGGCCCAGGCGGCCCAGGGCAAATCCGGAGCCGACGCCACCTTCCGTGAAGCCATGACGGCCGCGACCACCGAGGAGCCGCGTGCCCGGTACGCCGCCTATCTCGTGGCCCAGGGCCGCCCCGCAGAGGCGCGCCCGCTGCTTGAGGCGATGGCGAAAACCGAGGCCAAGGCCACCCAGCTCTACCGGCGACAGGAGCGCGAGTGGTTTGGCCTCGCCGCCGAGGTCCGGCGCGACCTGAAATGACCGCCGTCCCCTCAGGGAGCAGAAGAACCCCCCACCGGTATGTCGGTGGGGGGAGTTAAAAGACGCGACTTACCAGCGGTCGTCGCGGCGGGGACGGGCGTTGTAAGCAGGAGCCGGAGCCGCCTTGGTCACCACGATGTTCTTGGCCTGGGGACCCTTGCCGTTCTGGCCAGGTTCGATTTCGAATTCAACTTCGTCGCCTTCGTTGAGCTTCTTGAACCCCTGGGCCTGGATGGCGCTGAAGTGCGCGAACACGTCAGCGCTGCCTTCCGTTTCAATGAACCCAAAGCCCTTCTCTGCGTTGAACCACTTCACTCTACCTGTTGCCATCTTGATTCTCCTTGCTCCCACCAACAAAAACCGGACGCTCCTGTGATCGAACCCGGCCCGTCCGCTTTAGACCTGCGCTGGTGTTGAACCCAAACAGAATAGGGGAAGGACATTCCGGTAAAACGGAATACGGGTCACAATTACATTTGGGTGGTTGGTAGTCTACTGGAAGGTTGGTAGAAATCTTTCGGCCCAGACAGAAAAAACCCCGACCCGGCCGCAGGGGCACGGGTCGGGGCGCACTCCGGCGCGAGGAAGATTACTTCAGTTCGACGCGGGCGCCAGCGGCTTCGAGCTGGGCCTTGAACTTGTCGGCGTCTTCCTTGCTCACGCCTTCCTTGACGGCGCCGCCCTTCTCGCTCAGGTCCTTGGCTTCCTTCAGACCCAGGCCGGTGATGGCGCGCAGTTCCTTAATGACGTTGATCTTGCTCGAGCCGGCATCGACCAGCACGACGTCGAACTCGGTCTTCTCTTCGGCAGCGGCGGCCGGGCCGGCCGAGGCGGGGCCAGCGGCGACGGCGGCGGTGACGCCCCAGGTTTCCTTCAGACCGTCGATGAGGTCCGCGAGTTCCATGATGGTGAGCTGGCCGAGCTGGTCGATAAGAGCCTGTTTGTCGTAAGCCATGATGTGTTCCTCCTGAACTGAGATGGTGATGCGGGTAAAGCGGTGAAATGCGTGGTCAGACGCTTAAGCGCTCTGGCCTTCGCCTTCGAGTTTTTCGCGGTACGCTTCGAGGATGCCCACGAAGTTGCTGAGGTGGGCGCTGAGCACGCCGACCAGTTCGCCCTGGAGGCTCTGCTTGCTGCCGAGGCTGGCCAGACGTTCGACGACGCGCACGTCCACCTTCTTGCCTTCGACGAAGCCGCCCTTGACGGCCGGGATGCCCCGGTCGTTGCCCTTCGCAGCGTCGCTCAGGGCCTTGGCGACCCCGGCGGGGTCGGTGTGGGCCAGAACGATGGCGCTGGGGCCCTTCAGCGCGTCCGTGAAGTCACGGCCGCCTTCCTGAAGCGCGATGTTGATCAGGGTGTTCTTGGCAACGATGAGCTGCCCGCCCTTCTCACGGATGTCCTTGCGCAGTTTGCTCAGCTGCCCGGCGTTCAGGCCCTGGTAGTCGACCACATAGAAGGTGTCGATGCCCGAGAGGCTGCTCTTGAGGCCGCTGAGGTCCTGCAGGTTCTTTTCGTTCGCCACGCGTGACCTCCTTGGTGGTGAACGAGGTCCAGGTGCAACAACTTTTCGCAGCCTGGCAACTCGGCGGGATGTTTAAACCTGGCAAGGGTCCCCGCTGTCTTTGGTGCCTGAATAATGGACGGATTGGAAGAGGTGCGAAAAGCCGCACCGGGGTGCCGAAAGGAGATACAGCACAGGTGGGGGCGTGCCGGGAACAGCGCCGCCCCCGCCGGGCTCAGGCCTGGGCCTGCGCGCCCAGGGTCAGCGGAATGCTGGGTCCCATGGTCGTCGTCAGGTAGGCGCTGCGCAGGAACACGCCCTTGGCGCTGCCGGGCTTGGCGGCTTCGAGGGCCGAAACCAGCGCGGAGTAGTTGGCGCTGAGGTTGCCGGCGTCGAAGCTGGCCTTGCCGATGGGGGCGTGCACGACGCCGGTCTTGTCGTTACGGAACTCGATGCGGCCGGCCTTGAGGCCGCGCACCATGCCCGTCACGTCGGGACCGACCGTGCCGCTGCGGGGGTTGGGCAGGAGGCCGCGCGGCCCGAGCAGACGCGCGAGCTTCTGGCCGACCTGGGCCATCACGTCGGGCGTCGCCACCACGGCGTCGAACTCCATGAAGCCGCCGGCGATGCGGTCGATCAGCTCGTCGCCGCCGACCACGTCCGCGCCAGCCGCCTCGGCGGCCTGCACGTTGTCACCCTTGGTGATCACGGCGACGCGCACGGTACGGCCGGTGCCGTGGGGCAGCGACACGGTGCCGCGCACCGTCTGGTCACTCTTGCGGGGGTCGATGCCGAGGCGGAAGTGCACTTCCACGGTCTCGTCGAACTTGGCGGTGGCCAGGTCGCGTACCAGGGCGGCGGCTTCGTCGATGCTGTACTGCTTGTTGCGGTCGACCTTCTCGATCAGGGCGCGGTAGCGCTTGCCGTGCTTAGGCATTGGGGTTCCCCTCGATGGTCACGCCCATGCTGCGGGCGGTGCCGGCGACCGTCTGTGCGGCGGCTTCGACGCTGCCCGCGTTCAGGTCGGGCATCTTGGTCTTGGCGATTTCCAGGACCTGGTCCCAGTTGAGCTTGCCGACCTTGGCCTTGTTGGGGGTCGGGCTGCCCTTCTGCAGGCCGGCGGCCTTGCGGATCAGGTAGCTCATGGGCGGGGTCTTGGTGATGAAGGTGAAGCTGCGGTCCGCGTAGATCGTGATCTCGACGGGGATGATCGCGTCACCCTTGTCGGCGGTCTGCGCGTTGAACGCCTTCGTGAACTCCATGATGTTCGCGCCGTACTGGCCCAGTGCGGGGCCGACGGGCGGTGCCGGCGTGGCCTTGCCGGCCGGGAGTTGGAGCTTGACCAGCCCTGTAATCTTCTTCATGCCTGTTCCTCCTTAGCTCCCCCGCTGCCTGCGCGCTCCTGGAGCGGCGCGGCGTGGGGTGCCAGCGCTAAGTCCCGTGCCCAGAAAAGGGCACAGCAACTTTTCGATTTTACACGCTTCAGACCGGTCTGCCTAGTGGGGCAGTGGGCTTCAGCGCGCGACCTGCGCGAAATCCAGCTCGACCGGCGTCTCGCGTCCGAAGATGCTGACGAGCACCTTGACCTTCGACTGCGGCATGTTGACTTCGCTGACCACACCGCTGAAATCGGCGAAAGGCCCACTCGTCACGCGCACCATGTCGCCCGCCTTGAAGTTGACCTTCACGCGCGGCGCTTCTTCCACCTGCGGCTGCGCCGCCACACCGACCGAAGCCAGCAGCCGCTGCACTTCCTCGGGCGAAAGCGGGACAGGGCGCGTCGCCGTACCCACGAAGCCCGTCACGCCGCCAGTGCCGCGCACGACCTCCCAGGACTCGCCCAGTTCGCCCGGCGCGTCGTCGTCCTCGATATCCATCTGAACGAAGACGTATCCGGGGAACAGCTTGCGCTTGACAGTGACCTTCTTGCCGCCTTCCTGAATTTCGACGGCATCTTCGGTGGGCTGAAGCACCTGAAAGATCTTGGTGTAGAACATGCCGAGCTTTCTGGCCCGGTCCATCAGTTGTTCCTGCACGCGGTCTTCCTGACCCACGTACGTGTGAACGGCGTACCACTCGATGCTCATGCCTGACTCCTCATCCGCTGGTCCGGCAACGGCCTAGCCTATCTCAGGCCCAGCGCGGCGTTGATCCCATTGGTGAACAGCAGGTCCATCACCCAGACGATCACGGTGAGGGCCACCACGAAGATCAGCACGGCCTGGGTGCCTTCGAGCACCTGCTGGCGGCTGGGCCACGAGACCTTGCCCAATTCCGCGCGGGCGTCCTTGAAATACTGCGCAATGTTCATGACCTTCTCCTGCGGGCGGCTGGCGCGGGGCGCAGAACGCCCGGAGACGCGCGCGGAGCCGGGCGAGGCCGACCTCCACGCGCGCCTCAGGGTGGGGTTAGACCTTCTTCTCGCGGAAGACCACGTGCTTCTTGGCGACGGGGTCGTACTTGCGCAGTTCCATCTTGGCCTGCGTGTTGCGGCGGTTCTTGGTCGTGGTGTAGTAGAAGCCCGTGCCGGCACTGCTTTCCATCTTCACGATGATGCGGGGTCCGTCCTTAGCCATGGTGTTACTCCTTTCGCAGCCGGCCCCTCCGGGGAGAAACCCGCGCTGCTCCCAGCGCCCGCCTGGGCGGGTTCTTTTCGCTGGTAAAAACCCGCCTTCTGGCGGGCAACATTCCGAGTATAGGCATTCGCGCCCCGCCTGTCCAGCCGTCCCGTCTCAGCTGACTGTCCTGGGCGGCTCTCCGCCGGGCAGACCGGTAGGAAAGCCGTCGATGCTCGCGCTGTTCTTGAGCTGCCGGTAAGCACCGAGTTCTTCGGGGGTCCTGCGCTCTGCCCAGGCATTTAATTCGCCGCGCTGCTCCCGGTACTCCAGCCGGGGCACCGCCATCCCGCAGGAAGTCTGCACGAGGTCGAGGTCGAGCACGAAGACCTGACGCGCGCCGGACAGGGCGGGAAAGAGGTCTGCCCACTGTGCCCGGTCGGGCGCGTCCGGCTGGACCATCCGGGCCTGTCCGTAGAGGCGCAGGATAAGGGGCGGGCCTTCGAAGGCGCAGAACATCAAGGTCATGCGCGGCGGCGGAAGGATATGGGCGGCCGTCTCGTTCCCACTGCCCGTCACGTTGAGCCAGGCGACCCGGCCCGGTCCCAGCACCCGGAGGCTGTCGAGACCTTTGGGTGAGAGGTTGACCCAGCCGTCGGCAGCGGCCGTACCGACGAAGTACATCGGCTGCCGAACGATGAACGCCTCAAGGGCGGGAGTGAGCGCCGGAAGCTATTTGGCCATGACCCGTGCTGCCACGTACCGGGACGAAGACAAAAAAAAGCTCCCCGCAGGGAGCTTCCGGTCGCCGCCGGAGCGGCGGAAAGAACTTACTCCAGGACCTTGGAGACGACGCCGGCGCCGACGGTGCGGCCACCTTCGCGGATGGCGAAGCGCAGGCCTTCTTCCATGGCGATGGGCTTGATCAGCTCGACGACGAAGGTCACGTTGTCGCCGGGCATCACCATTTCCACGCCTTCGGCCAGTTCCACGATGCCGGTCACGTCCGTCGTGCGGAAGTAGAACTGCGGGCGGTACCCGCCGAAGAACGCGCTGTGACGGCCGCCTTCGTCCTTCGAGAGCACGTAGACGCTGGCCTCGAACTTGGTGTGGGGCTTGATGCTGCCGGGCTTGGCCAGCACCTGGCCACGCTCGACGTCGTCACGCGCCACGCCGCGCAGCAGGACACCGACGTTGTCGCCGGCCATGCCGCTGTCGAGCAGCTTGCGGTGCATTTCGATACCGGTGACGGTGGTCTTCTTGGTGTCGCGCAGGCCGACGATTTCGACTTCGTCCTGCACCTTGACGGTGCCGCGTTCCACGCGGCCCGTGGCGACGGTGCCGCGGCCGGTGATGGTGAACACGTCTTCGACGGGCATCAGGAAGGTCTTGTCGGTGGCGCGCTCGGGGGTGGGGATGTAGCTGTCGACGGCGTCGAGCAGTTCCCAGATGCGGTCGACCCACTGGTTTTCGCCGCGGGCGGTCTTGGGGTTGGCCTGAAGGGCCTCGAGGGCCTGCAGGGCGCTGCCCTTGACGACGGGGAGGTCGTCACCGGGGAACTCGTACTTGCTCAGGAGTTCGCGCACTTCCATTTCGACGAGCTCGAGGAGCTCTTCGTCATCGACCATGTCGACCTTGTTCATGAACACGACGACGTAGGGCACGCCGACCTGACGGGCGAGCAGGATGTGCTCGCGGGTCTGGGGCATGGGGCCGTCGGCGCTGGACACGACGAGGATGGCGCCGTCCATCTGGGCCGCGCCGGTGATCATGTTCTTGACGTAGTCGGCGTGACCGGGGCAGTCCACGTGGGAGTAGTGGCGGGTGGGGGTGTTGTACTCAACGTGCGCGGTGTTGATGGTGATGCCGCGGGCCTTTTCTTCGGGGGCCTTGTCGATCTGGTCGTAGGCGAGCTTTTCGACGGTGGGGTCGGAAGCGGCGGCGGTGAAGGTGATGGCGGCCGTCAGGGTGGTCTTGCCGTGGTCGACGTGCCCGATGGTGCCCACGTTCACGTGCGGCTTCGTGCGCTCAAACGTTCCTTTTGCCATGAGTGTGTCCTCCTGAGATGGGGGTTGTCCTGCGAAAGGACAAGCCTTGCGAGTCTATCAGACTTTGGGCTGGCCCGGCCAGTCACCGGCAGATAGACGGACGCGGCCAGCTTTGGGCTGGCCGCGCACGGATGGAGCTTCTGGTCGGGATTGAACCGACGACCTCTCCCTTACCAAGGGAGTGCTCTACCACTGAGCTACAGAAGCTTGGTGAAAAGCGGGAAACGAGACTCGAACTCGCGACATTCAGCTTGGGAAGCTGACGCTCTACCAACTGAGCTATTCCCGCGTGATCGTGGTGGGCAGGGGCGGATTCGAACCGCCGTACACTTACGTGAACAGATTTACAGTCTGTCGCCTTTAACCACTCGGCCACCTACCCGCATTGTCTCGGCCGTGCACAGCATACAACTTGCGCCGTATGTCCTGGAGCCACCCAGGAGAATCGAACTCCCAACCTTCCGATTACAAGTCGGGTGCTCTACCAGTTGAGCTAGGGTGGCACCTGCTTAGGAGAAGCTGGGGCAGAAACGCGTCCTGCACCTGTTTCGGAGGCTTCGCGGCTTCCCGCTGACTTCCGGCTGTGAATAGTAGCACCGGCCCCTAAACGTGTCAACAACTCCCGGAAGTGATCCCTGAAGGTCGCCGGACCTGTCCCCTGCGCCCGGAGTCTTTAGCTGTCCTCCATCTCCAGCCGTGGGGGCGCAATGTGCGCCATTCGGCGTATTTGCCCCCCAGCCAGGAGGCGTATGCTGGCCCCCTTGCGGAAAGCCTTTTTCCTGCTTTCTGCCGCCATTTCCCGCTCTCCCGCTGCCGCTTTCGCAGCCCTCTTTCGGTGAGGTTTCCCTTGGACAGTCTGCGTACCCTCTGGCCGTACCTGAAGATGCACCGCCGCCAGTACGTCATCGGTCTCGTGGCGGTCGTGATCGCCAACAGCCTGAACCTGCTGCCGTGGTATTTCATCCGCCTGACCATCGACGGCCTGACCGGCCAGCTCGACACCGACGCCGCGACCCCCGGCATCACCCTGGCCCAGACGGGCTGGTACGCCCTGGGGATCGTGGCGGCGGCGACGCTGGCGGGCGGCTTCATGCTCCTGATGCGCCGTATGATCGTGGTGGCCTCGCGCCAGACCGAGTACGAGGTGCGGCGCGACATCTTCGCCCACCTCCAGACCCTCGACAAGCCGTACTACGACCGCGCGCACACGGGCGACCTGATGAACCGCCTGACCGGCGACCTCAGCGCCGTGCGCGAAATGCTGGGCTTCGGCGCGTGGCAGATCGTGAACATCGTGTCGGGTTTCGTCACGTCCTTCGCCGTGATGTTCGGGCTGAGCTGGCAGCTCTCCTTGATCGTGATGGCGGTCCTGCCGGTCATCGTGGGCGTGCTGGCCTACATGGCGCGGCTGATCAACGAACGGCACAAGCTCGCGCAGGAGCAGAATTCGCTGATCGCCGGCAAGGCGCAGGAGAACTTCAGCGGGGCGCGCGTGGTCAAGGGCTACGCGATAGAAGACCGCGAGATCGCCGACTACCGCGCCCTGAACCTCGAACTGCTGCGGCGCAACATCGCCCTCATCAAGGTGGACGGGCCGCTGCGCTCGTTCACCAACCTGCTGCTGGGCATCGCCTTCGGGCTGATCCTGCTCGTGGGCGGCCGGCTGATCCTGACGCCGGACTCGGACTTCACGGTGGGCAAGTTCGTGCAGTTCGTGGGTTACGTCAACCGCCTCGCCTTCCCGATGATGATGGTCGGCTGGATCACCGGGGTCACGCAGCGCGGCCTGGCCTCGTGGTTGCGCCTGCGGGAGCTGCTCGACGCCCGGCCGCTCGTGCAGGACGAGCGCGGACGCACCGACCCCCTGCTGCGCGACGTGAGCGGCGAGGTGAGTTTCGACCACGTGACGCTGCGTTACGGCAACCAGACGGTGCTGGAGGACGTGACGCTGGACGTGCCCGCCGGGACCTTCCTGGGCATCACCGGGCCGACCGGCAGCGGCAAGACGGTGCTCGCGCAGCTCATCACCCGCAGCATGGACCCGACCTCGGGCACGGTGAAGATGGACGGCCACGACCTGCGCACCATCCCGCTGACCACCCTGCGCGGCGCGGTGAGCGTGGTGCCGCAGGAGCCCTTCCTGTTCAGCGACACCATCGCCAACAACATCGGTTTCGGGCTGAACAACGCCGACCTGCCGGTGGTGCCGACCCGCGTGAGCGTGGTGGGTCTGCCGCCGATGCCCGAGGTGCCGCAGAACCCCGACCCGGCGCGGGTCCGCGAGGCGGCGCGCCTGGCGGGTCTGGACGGCGATATCGAGGGCTTTCCGGCCGGCTACGACACCATGCTGGGCGAGCGCGGCGTGACCCTGTCGGGTGGGCAGCGCCAGCGCACCGCGATTGCCCGCGCGGTCGTGCGCGAGCCGCGCATCCTGATCCTGGACGACAGCCTCTCGGCGGTGGATACCGAGACCGAGCGCCGCATTCTCGATGGACTGCGTGAGGTGAGCCGGGGCCGCACCGTGATCCTGATCGCCCACCGCATCAGCACCCTGCGCCACGCCGACCACATCGTGGTGCTGGAGGCGGGCCGCGTGACCGAGCAGGGCAGCCACGACGCCCTGGTCGCCCAGAAGGGTCACTACGCCGAGCTGGAACGCCTGCAACGCCTCGCCAGCGACCTCGACCGCGAGGACGACGCGGTGGCCGACATCGACGCGGCCGCCGACCGCCTGGAGGGCGTGCCGGTGCCGGAACGCGCCGGGCATCAGGCCCAGCCGAGCCCGCTCCAGACCCAGAAGGTGATGAAATGACCCGCCCCGACCAGGACGCCTACGCCAAGGGCTTCGACGCCCACCTGACCCGCCGCGTGCTGGGGTACCTGCGGCCCTACCGCTGGCTGGCGGTGGGCGGGGTGCTGCTGGCCCTGTTGATGGCCGCCGTGCAGCCCCTGCCCACGCTGCTCCAGCGCTACGCCATCGACCATTACCTCGTGCCCTTCGTGGGCGGGCGGGGCGACACGGCGGCGGCCCTCCAGGGCCTGACCTACATCGTGATCGGGTACGTGCTGCTTCAAGTGCTGGAATTCGCGCTGAACTACGCCTCGACGCTGGCCGTGGGCTACCTGGGCCAGAACGTGCTGCGCGACATCCGCGCCGATGTGTTCACCAAGCTCCAGCGCCTGCAGCTCTCGTACTTCGACCAGAACCCGGTGGGCCGCCTGATCACCCGCGTGACGAGCGACGTGGACGCCATCAACCAGTTCATCACGGGCGGGCTGATCACGCTGATCACGAGCACCTTCCTGATCCTGGTGTTCATGGGCGTGATGCTCAGCGTGAACTGGCGTCTGGCGCTCATCTCGTTCACGGTGCTGCCGGTGCTGTTCATCGCCACCAACTACTTCCGGGGCAAGCTGCGCGACGCCTTCCGCAACACGCGCACGCAGCAGGCCATCGTGAACACCAAGCTCAACGAGAACATCACCGGGATGCTGACGGTGCAGCTGTTCGGGCGCGAGCGCCGCAGCATGCTGGACTTCGACACGAGCAACCGCGCCCTGCTGCGCGCCAACGAGAACAGCGTGACGTGGTTCTCGCTGTTCCAGCCGGTCGTGGCGATCCTGGGGCAGGTCGCCATCGCCCTGGTGCTGTACTTCAGCGCGCGTCAGCTCCTGGGCGAGGGCGTGGTCGGCACCGGCGCGGCGGCGGTGGTCACGGTGGGTACCCTGTTCGCCTTCGTGCAGTGGACCCAGCAGCTGTTCCAGCCCATTCAGGACCTCGCGGACGTGTTCAACAACCTTCAGGCGGCGATGGCGTCGAGCGAGCGCATCTTCGGGGTGCTGGACACCGAGGTCGAGATCAGCGACAAGCCCGGCGCCCAGCCCATCCGCAACTTCGAGGGCCGGGTGGACTTCGACGGCGTGTGGTTCGCCTACGACGGCAAGGTGCAGGCGCAGACGCCCGATACCGACGACCGCTGGATTCTGCGCGGCTTCGACCTGCACATCCAGCCTGGCGAGAGCGTGGCCCTGGTGGGCGCGACCGGCGCGGGCAAGACCAGCGTGACGGCGCTGGTGAGCCGCTTCTACGACGTGCAGCGCGGCGCGGTGCGGGTGGACGGCACCGACGTGCGCGACCTCGCCCAGGACGACCTGCGCCGGCACGTGGGCGTGGTCTTGCAGGACGTGTTCCTGTTCGCGGGCACCATCGAGAGCAACCTGACCCTGAACAATGCCGACATCCCGCACGAGCGCGTGGTCGAGGCCTGCAAGTACGTGGGCGTCCACGACTACATCCTCTCGCTGGAGCAGGGCTACCAGACCGAGGTGCGCGAGCGCGGCGCGACCCTCTCGACGGGGCAAAAGCAGCTGCTGGCCTTCGCCCGCGCCCTCATCCAGAACCCGGACATCCTGCTCGTGCTCGACGAGGCGACCGCCAACGTGGACACCGAAACCGAGCTGCGCATCCAGGACGCGCTGCAAAAGGTCATGCGCGGGCGCACGAGCATCATCATCGCCCACCGTCTCTCGACCATCGAGGGCTGTGACCGCATCGTGGTGATGCGCAAGGGCCGCATCGTCGAGCAGGGCAGCCACGCCGAGCTGCTCGCCAAGGGCGGCTACTACTCGCGCCTGCACCGCCTTCAGTACGCGCAGGGAGACGCGGCGGACTGAGCCGGGGAAGTGGGCAGGCATGCAGGAGGGGGCTGGGCGCCGAGGGGTTCCGGCCCTCCCGGCCCCGAGACCAGAGAGAAGGCCCGCCAGTGTTCCCGGCGGGCCTTCTCTCTGGCGGGTGCCGGGGAGGTTTCTCTTTCCCAGTACCCACGCCCTACTTCATTTCTTCGGCTCGTCCGCCACCTGACCCACGATGCCGGGGGCGACCCAGCTCATGTTGTTCAGGTCGCCCACGCTCATGACCTTGCCGGCGGGCACGCGGGCCACGCCGTTGCGGTCCTTGATGGGGCCGGTGAAGGGGTCGAACTTGCCGCCCTTCTCCATGTCGGCCTTGAGGGCCATGACGCGGTCGTAGACGCTGACCTGCTTGCCGTTCACGGTCATCTTGGCGGCCTTGAGGGCCGGAACCCACTTGGGATTGATCGCCATGCCGTCCTGGGTGCCCAGCTCCACGCCGCCGCCGCGCATCAGGTTCCAGTAGTCCACGTTCTGGAGGTTCTTGGCGGTGTAGGTGCCGGTGTGGACCTTGGTCAGGAAGTCGATGTAGATCTTGTCCCAGTGGACGAGCTGGCCGCTGACCACGTAGTCGGGGGCGAACTTGTACATGGGCGAGTAGTGCGCGAAGGAGGGAATCTTGCGCGCGGCGGCCGTCTGGACCACGCTCGCGGTGTCCTCGGTGAAGGCCAGGGCGTCGGCACCCTCGCCGATCAGGGCCTCGGCGGCCTCGCGGGCCTTGTTCGGGTCCACCCAGGCGTTGATCCACTTGACGTTCACGGTGGCCTTGGGGTTCACGGCGCGCGCGCCGAGCGCGAAGGCGCTCATGTGGCGCTTGACCTCGGGCACCGGGAAGGCGCCCACGTAGCCCAGCTTGCCGGTCTTGCTGATCGCGGCGGCCATCATGCCGTTGAGGTAGTAGAGCTGGTAGAAGTCGGCCATGTAGGTCGCCATGTTGGGCGCGCGCTTGAACCCGCTGGCGTGCGCGAAGATCACGTTGGGGTACTTCTTGGCGGCCTCCAGCGTCTGGTCCATGAAGCCGAAGGAGGTCGTGAAGATGACCTGGCAGTTGTCCTTGACGAGGCGGTCGATGACCGGAGTCGCCTGACCCTCGGGCACGCTCTCGACGTACTTGGTCTCCAGCCAGGGCAGCGCCTTCTCGGCGTTCTTGCGGGCCACGTCGTGCGCGTAGCTCCAGCCGATGTCGCCCACTGGCCCGACGTAGATGAAGCAGGCCTTGAGCTTGCCGCCCGCCGTGCCCTGCGCCTGCGCGGCGGGGCTGACAGCGGTGCTCAGGAGCACCAGCGAGAGGGACATCGTGTTCATCAGCAGTTTGTTCATGGCGTCTCCAGGGTCGGAAAGATGAGTTCTGGATCAAGTCTAGCTTTATTTCTGCCCAGCTGTCCGGCGGAATCTGGACAATCGGCACGAAATTCCGGGGGTTGCAGCTGTCAACCTCCGATTCCGTGCCTGCTGTCACTCAGCGTTCGCCGCGCAGGTAGGGCAGGCCCAGGGCGGCGGGGGCGTCGCCCTGCTGCCCCCGGCGCCCCGCGATGGCGAGCACCACGAGCACGAGCACGAAGGGCATGGCGCTGAAGACCTCCGGCGGCACGGGGCTGTTGCCCTGGAGCCGGAACTGGAGGTAATACAGCACCCCGAAAAACAGCGAGCCCCACACCGCGCGCAGCGGCCGCCAGCCCACGAAGATCACCAGCGCGACCGCGATCCAGCCCAGGCCCGCCGTCATGTTGTCGGCCCAGGAGGCCCGGTACGACAGCGCCAGGAAGGCCCCGGCCAGCCCCGAGAGCGCGCCCCCGGCCAGCACGGCCAGCACGCGCACCGCGCCCACGTTCACGCCCAGCACGTCGGCCGCCGCCGGATTCTCGCCCACCGAGCGCAGGGTCAGGCCCGGCCGGGTCGAGTTCAGGAAGAAGGCCAGGGCGCCGGCCAGCAGCAGCGCCGCGACCGTGAACGGGCTGATCGTCAGGCCGCCCAGCGTCCAGTCGGGCACCTTGTTGAACAGCGGCATGCCCTCGAAGCGCTTGCCGAGCAGGCCCGCCGCCCCGGTGCCGATGAGGGCCAGCGCCAGCCCGCTGACGAACTGGTTGGCGCGCAGGGTGACGGTGGCGAAGGCGTGCAGCGCCGAGAGGGCCGCCCCCGCCAGCATCGCCGCGCCCACCGCCAGCCACAGGTTCGCGTCGGGCGAGGCCGAGGCGACCGCGAAGGCGGCCAGCGCCCCGACCGCCATCATGCCCTCGACGCCGAGGTTCACGATGCCCGCGCGCTCGTTGACCACCGCGCCCAGGCAGGCGAGCAGCAGCGGCGTACCCACGGCCAGTGCCCGCACCAGGGCCTCGAGAAAGACGTTATCCATGCACGACCTCCGGAAAGAAAAAGCCCCTCACGCCCGGCTCCACTGCACGCGGTGGCGCACGAAGACCTCCGAGGCGATCAGGCACAGCAGGATGACGCCCGAGAACACGTCCACCACCCGGAAGGGCATGTTCAGGTCGATCTTGAGGAGGTCGCCCCCCGCCAGGATGACGGCCATCACCGGCGCGGTGATCAGGCACAGGGCCGGGTTGCCGCGCGCCAGCCACGCCACGATGACGGCCGTGAAGCCGTAGCCCAGGCTGATCTGGCCCGCTTCGAGCAGGCGGTGGTGGATGCCCGCCACCTCGCCCGCGCCCGCCAGCCCCGCCAGCCCACCGGTGAGCAGGGCGACGATGGTCACGACCCGCGCCGCGCTCAGGCCCGCGTAGCGCGCCGCGCCGGGGTTCTCGCCGACCACCCGCAGCGCGTAGCCGAAAGTGGAGCGCGACAGCAGCCATTGCAGCCCCAGCGCCAGCACCACGCCCAGCAGCAGCGTGGGCCAGTGGACCTGCGTGCCGCCCAGCACCGGCAGGTTGGCGGCCTCGGGGAAGGTGTCGGTGTAGATGTAGCCGCGCACGTCCTTGCCCTTCCAGGGCCCGGCGATCAGGTAGGTCACGACCGCCACGGCGACGTAGTTGAGCATCAGGGTCGAGAGGATCTCGTTGACGTTCAGGCGGCGCAGCCACGCGGCCAGGAGCGCCCACAGCCCGCCGCCGACAAAGCCCATCACGAACACGGCCGGCAGCAGCAGCGGCCCCGGCAGCGGCACGAACAAGGCCGTGCCCGCCGCGAACACGGCCCCCAGCAGCAGCTGTCCCTCGGCCCCGATATTGAAGAACTGCGCCCGGAAGGCCAGCGACAGCCCCGCCCCGACCAGCAGCAGCGGAATGGTGCGCCGCCCGACCTCGGCCAGCCCGGTGGGGTCCGCCAGCGTGCCGCGCAGCATGGTGCTGTACACCTCGGCGGGCGAGACGCCGTAGAACACGAAGACCAGCGCGCACAGCGCCAGCGCCACGGCGACCGACGCCAGCGTGACCAGTGCCGCGCGGGCCGGCGGGGGAGAGGCAAGCGGAACGAACCTCACGCCGCACCCCCCGCCACGCCCTCACCCTGCGCCGCGCCCGGCAGGCTGTGCGGGTGCGCGCCGCCCATCAGGAGGCCCAGCGACTCACGCGTGACCTCGGCCACCGGGAAGGGCCCCTGCAACGTGCCGCCGACCATCACCGCCACGCGGTCGGACAGGCTGAGCAACTCGTCGAGGTCCTCGCTGACGAGCAGCACGCCCGCGCCCGAAGCGGTGCGCTCCAGCAGCGCGCGGTGGACCTGGTCGGTTGCGCCGATGTCCAGCCCGTAGGTCGGATGCACGGCCAGGATCAGCTTGGGCGACCCGGCCAGCTCGCGCGCCAGGATCAGTTTCTGGATGTTGCCGCCGCTCAGCAGCCGGCTCTGGGTGTGGATGCCGGGGGTGGCGACGTTGTAGGCCTCGACATCGCGGCGCGCCGCCGCGTCCACCGCGCCGAGGTCGCGGGCCAGCCCGCGTGCCAGGGGAGCGCGGTCGTAGGCGCGCAGGGCGAGATTGTCGGCCACCGTCATGCTCGGCACCGTGCCGCTGTGGATGCGGTCCTCGGGGATGTGCGCCACGCCCCGCCGGAAGCGCTCGTCGGCACCGCCCGTCAGCGGTTGGCCGTCGAGCACCGCCTCGCCGGTCGCCGGGTGCAGGCCCGCGAGTACCTCGACGAGTTCGCTCTGGCCGTTGCCCGCGATGCCCGCCACGCCCAGCACCTCGCCCCGGCGCAGCTCGAAACTCACGCCGCGCAGGGCGGGCAGGCCGCGCGAGCCGTCGGCGCGCAGGTCACGCACGCTGAGCAGGGCGTCCGTCTCGCCGGGCGCCGCGCCGCGTTTGCGGGCGAAGTCCACGCTGCGGCCCACCATCAGCTCCGCGAGGCTCTCGCGGGTGGCCCCGGCCGTGGGCACGCCGCCCACCACCTTGCCCCGGCGCAGCACGGTCACGCGGTCGGCGACCGCCAGCACCTCGCCGAGTTTGTGCGAGATGAAGATGAGGCTGCGGCCGTCGGCCTTCAGTTCCCGCATCACCCGGAACAGCCCCTCGGCCTCCTGCGGGGTCAGGACCGAGGTCGGCTCGTCGAGGATCAGCACCCGTGCCCCGCCCAGCAGCGCCCGCACGATCTCCACGCGCTGCTTCTCGCCGGGCGAGAGGTCGGCCACGCGCGCGCCGGGGTCCACCTCCAGCCCGTAGCGCGCCGACAGCTCGCGGATGCGCCCCGCCACGCCCCGCGCCGGAAAGAGGCCCGTCCCCCCGCCCAGCGCGAGGTTCTCGGCGACGCTGTGGCGCGCCACGAGCAGCGGGTGCTGCGGCACCAGCCCGATGCCCAGTTTGCGGGCCTGCGCCGGGCTGCCGATGCGGACGGGCCGCCCCGCCAGCTCGACCGCGCCCTCGTCGGGCTGATACAGGCCGTACAGGATCGAGATCAGGGTGCTCTTGCCCGCGCCGTTTTCGCCCAGCAGGGCCAGGACCTCGCCCGCGTGGACGATCAGGTCCACCGCGTCGTTGGCGACCACGCCCGGAAAACGTTTGGTGATGCTGCGCAGACGCAGGGCGGGGGGCGGTGCTCCTGGGGGGGGGAGGTGAGGGTCGTTCACCTGCGTATGTTGCCAGGAAAGCGCGCCCGAAGGTTAAGCTCACCTAAATGTCACCGAATCCGCCCGGCGCAGCCCCTGGCGGCTGACCGTTCCATGACATGGAAGTGACGCCGGGCTGACAGAGCGCCCCCATTCTGTCAGCCATGAAGAAGAGCTTCCTCCTGGGCCTGGCCCTGGTGTCGACCGTCAGCACCGCCGCCGCACAAACCAGCCTGACCGGCGCGGGCGCGAGCTTCCCCTACCCGCTGTACAGCAAGATGTTCGCCGAGTACAAGAACGCCCAGGGCGTCAGCGTGAACTACCAGTCGGTGGGCAGCGGCGCGGGCCAGAAGCAGATCACCGAACGCACCGTGGACTTCGCGGGCAGCGACAACCCCATGAGCGACGACGCCATGAAGGCCGCGCCCGCCAAGCTGCTGCACGTGCCCACCGCCATCGGCGCCGTGGTGCCCGCCTACAACCTGCCCGGCGTGACCGCCGCCCTGAAGTTCGACGGCGCGACCCTGGCGAACATCTACCTCGGCAAGATCAAGACCTGGAACGACGCCGCCATCGCCAAGCTCAACCCCGGCGTGACCATTCCTCCCCTGCCCATCACGGTGGCGCGCCGCAGCGACGGCTCGGGCACGACCTACGTGTTCTCGGACTACCTGAGCAAGGTCAGCAGCGAGTGGAAGACCAAGGTCGGCGTGGGCAACAGCCTGTCGTGGCCGGTCGGCACCGGCGCCAAGGGCAACGACGGCGTGGCGGGCGTGGTCAAGAGCACCCCCGGCGCCATCGGCTACGTCGAACTGGTATACGCCAAGCAGAACAAGCTGACCTTCGGCAGCGTCAAGAACCGCGCCGGCAAGTTCGTGGTGGCCGACAACGGCCCCGCCGCCCTGGCCGCCAACGGCGTGGTCATCCCCGCCGACACCCGCGTCAGCCTGACCAACAGCGCCAACGCCGACGCCTACCCCATCGCCAGCTTCACCTACGTCATCTTCTACCAGGACCAGAAGTACGGCACGCGGACCGAGGCCCAGGCCGAAGCCCTCCAGAAGCTGCTGACCTGGATGGTCACCTCGGGCCAGCAGTACAACGAGCCCCTGGACTACGCCAAGCTGCCCTCGGCCGTCGCCAACAAGGCCAAGAGCATCATCAACACGATGACCTACGGCGGCAAGAAGCTCTGAGTCTCCGGATCAGGGGGACGTTCCCCCTGACGCCGGGCAGGGCCAGCAGGCCGGGCGAAGGCGCCGAAGTGCCCCTGACCCCGCCTGTCCGCACACCAATACCGAACGTCCACTGGGCGGCCTCCGAGGTGGGGCCGCCCGTTTTCCTGCCGCCGCATCTGCCCCGGCTGACCGTGTGCTGACGTTTGCCCGGTGAACTGTGAGGAACCCGACCCGGAGGGTCATGACACCATGATTGAACCAGTCCGAAGACCGTCCACCCCCGCCCGCCTGTCGAGTAGCAGCGACCGGACGTTCGAGTGGGTCATCCTGCTGCTCGCCGCCGTGATCGTGCTGGTGTTCGTGCTGAGCGTGTACCAGCTGGGCCGCGAGTCCTGGCCCGCCCTGTCGCGTATCGGCGTGGAGTTCTTCACGCAGCGCACCTGGAATCCGGTCAGCGGGCAGTACGGCGCAGCCGCCATGATCGCGGGCACGCTGATCACCAGCCTCGTGGCGCTCGCCATCAGTGTGCCGCTCGCCATCGCCAGCGCCCTGTTCGTCGCCGAGTACGCGCCCAAGTGGCTGGCGAATCCGGTCGGCTACCTCATCGAGCTGCTGGCCGCCGTGCCCAGCGTGGTGTACGGCCTGTGGGCCCTGTTCGTGATCGCGCCCATCCTGGCGCGCTGGCAGACCACCTTCTTCAGCCCCGAGTACCCCGAGCGTCTGGCGCTGTACACCAAGTGCGCCGCGCTGTGGGCCGAGAACCAGACCACCCTGCAGTGCTTCTTCGTGCCCAACAGCGGCGCGGGGCGCGGGCTGGCGCTCGCCATCATCATCCTGACCGTCATGATCCTGCCCTACACCGCCAGCGTGGCGCGTGACGTGATCCGGCTGGTGCCCGCCGACCAGCGTGAAGCGATGTACGCCCTGGGCGCGACCAAATGGGAAGTCATCTCGCGCGCCATCCTGCCCTACGCCCGCGCGGGCATCATGGGCGGCGTGATCCTGGCGCTCGGGCGCGCCCTGGGCGAGACGCTCGCGGTGGCGATGGTCATCGGGGACAGCCAGGACGTGATCCGCAGCATCTGGGGCAACGCCAGCACCATGGCCTCGGTCATCGCCAACCAGTTCGGGGACGCGCAGGAACTGTTGCACCGCTCCAGCGTCGTGACCCTGGGCCTGACCCTGTTCTTCCTGAGTGTGGTCGTGAATTACGTCGCCCGGCTGATCATCGCCCGGCTGACGCCGAAGGGGATCCAGTGATGGGGGTCAGCACCATGACGGCCCAGAGCCGCAAGACCGGTCTCTCGCCGGCCCGCCGCGCCCGCAACATGCTGATGGGCGGCCTGATTCTCCTCGCCACCCTGATCGTGGTCGCGCCGCTCATCCTGATCTTCGCGTACCTGGTGCGCGAGGGCCTGGGGGCCATGAACCTCGACTTCTTCACCAAGACCCCGGCCCCCGAGGGCGAGTCGGGCGGCGGCCTCCTGAACGCCATCCTGGGCAGCCTGGAAATGCTGGCGATGGCCTCGGTCATCGGCGTGGGCGTGGGCGTGGCCGGCGGCATCTTCCTGGCCGAGTATCCCCGCCATCCCCTGATGCCCTCCATCCGCATGATCAGTGACGTGCTCGCGGGCATTCCGGCCATCGTGATGGGTCTGGTCGCCTACGGCCTGATCGTGCTGCGCTTCGGGTTCTCGGGGCTGGCGGGCGCGCTGGCGCTGGGCTTCCTGATGATCCCCATCGTGGTGCGCACCAGCGAGGAAGTCCTCAAGCTCGTGCCGCAGACCGTGCGCGAGGCCGGACTGGCGCTGGGCCTGCCCAAGTGGCTCGTGACCCTGAAGATCGTGCTGCCCGCCGCCGCCGGGGGGATCGTCACCGGCGTCATGCTGGCGCTGGCCCGCGTGGCTGGGGAAGCCGCGCCGCTGCTGTTCACGGCCTTCGGCAACAACCTCGTGAACGTGGACCCCACCAAACCCATGAGCGCGCTGCCGCTGGAGATCTACCGCGGGGCCACCAGCGCCTACGACGAGAACCAGCGCATGGCCAAGGCCGGCGCGCTGCTGCTCATCCTGATCATCTTCGCCACCAGCCTGCTCGCGCGGCGTTTCAGCCGCCGGAAATAACCGGAGACGCCATGACCCACCTGCTCAGTGCCCAGGACGTGAACATCTACTACGGCGACAAGCACGCCGTGAAGAACGTCAACCTCAACGTGACCCAGGGCAGCGTGAACGCCCTGATCGGCCCCTCGGGCTGTGGCAAGACCACCTTCCTGCGCGCCATCAACCGCATGCACGACCTGACGCCCGGCGCGCGCGTGACCGGCACCATCCTGCTCGACGGCGAGAACATCTACAGCCCCGGCGTGGACCCGGTGAACATGCGCCGCCGCGTGGGCATGGTGTTCCAGAAGCCCAACCCCTTTCCGACCATGAGCGTGTTCGACAACGTGGTTTCGGGCCTCAAGCTCGCGGGGATGCGCGACAACAAGCGCCTGATGGAGATCGCCGAGCGCTCGCTGCGCGGGGCCGCCCTGTGGGAGGAGGTCAAGGACCGCCTCAAGACCCCGGCCACCGGCCTCTCGGGCGGGCAGCAGCAGCGCCTGTGCATCGCCCGCGCGCTCGCGGTCGAACCCGAGATCCTGCTCATGGACGAGCCGACCTCGGCGCTCGACCCGGCCAGCACCGCCAAGATCGAGGACCTGATGAGCGACCTCAAGAAGGTCACGACCATCGTCATCGTGACCCACAACATGCACCAGGCCGCGCGTGTGAGCGACACGAC